>CAZJRU010000130.1:0-5030 GCA_964548315.1 uncultured Hellea sp. | reverse complement strand
AGGTCAGCGGCCATATAGCGCGTGCTGGCTTCAAGCGCGGCTTTGGCCACGCCCATGACATTGTAATTGGGGATGACGCGCTCGGAGCCAAGATAGGTCAGCGTCACCATAGCGCCGCCGTCATTCATGATTTCGGCTGCGCGGCGGCCCGCATCGACAAAGCTATAGGCGGAGATGTCGAGCGCGGATTTAAAGCCGTCCCGCGTTGTATTGTCGATGAAGCTACCCGCAAGTTGGTCTTTGCCAGCAAAGGCAATGGCATGAACGAGGAAGTCGATTTTGCCCCATTCTTCTTTTAGGCGGTGGAAGGTGGCTTCCATTTGCTGATCATTGGTCACGTCGCAATCGCATAAAATAGGCTCGGCGTTGCTGCCTTTGGGCATGACGCTTTCTGCCAGAGGTTTAACGCGGCGTAGTAATTTATCCCCTTGGTGGGTGAAGGCGAGCTCTGCGCCTTGGGCGGCGAGCTGACGCGCGATGGCCCAAGCGATAGAGTTCTTATTCGCCACGCCCATGATGAGGCCGCGTTTGCCAGCCATCAACGTGCCTGTTGGGAAAACTTGTTCTGCCATGATGTCGCCTTTGGATTTTTAAATTAGGTCGTTTTAGAAAAGATGACACTGCCATTGGTGCCGCCAAAGCCAAAGCTATTGGACATGATGGCGTTAAGCTCAGTCTCCACCATTGTCTGCGCGATATTGACTTTGGGAAGCTCAGGGTCAAGCTCGCCAATATTAATGGAGGGGGCGACAAAGCCGCGGTCCATCATAATCAGGCTATAAATGGCTTCTTGGACGCCAGCTGCGCCGAGGCTGTGCCCGGTCAAACATTTTGTCGCTGAAATATAAGGCCCGTTCTCGCCAAAGACGCGGTGAATGGCGTTGGTTTCGGCCACGTCGCCAACGGGGGTCGAGGTCGCGTGAGGGTTGATATAATCCACGCCGTCAACGCCGCGTGTTTTGGCGTCAGCCAATGCCATACGCATGGCGCGCTCTGCGCCTTCGCCGGACGGGGCAACCATATCATAGCCGTCTGATGTCGCGGCGTAGCCTGTAATCTCGGCGTAGATTTTCGCGCCGCGAGCTTTGGCGTGCTCATACTCTTCGAGGACTAACATCCCCGCGCCGCCAGCAATGACAAAGCCGTCGCGTGTGGGATCGAAAGCGCGTGAGGCGGTTTCGGGGCTATCATTATATTTGCTGCTCATTGCGCCCATGGCGTCAAAGAGGGAGCTCATGGCCCATTCAACTTCTTCGCCGCCGCCCGCAAACATAACGTCCTGCTTGCCCCATTGGATTTGCTCGCAAGCCGCGCCGATACAGTGCAGCGAGGTGGTACAGGCAGAGGTGATGGAATAATTCACGCCTTTAATTTTGAAATGGGTGGCCAGTGTCGCTGAGACTGTCGAGGACATGGCTTTAGGAACCGCGAAAGGCCCAATGCGTTTTGGAGAAGTATTCTTGCGCGTGATGTCGGCGGCGCGGACGATCTCAATCGCGCTTGGCCCGCCAGACCCCGCTATAATACCTGTGCGGTCATTAGAAACCTGCTCTTCGGATAAGCCAGAGTCCGCGATGGCGTCGTGCATAGCCAATGATGACCATATGGCGGCGTCAGCCATGAAGCGTAAGCTGCGCTTGCCGATGGTTTCTTTGGCGCGGTCGGCAACGTCGGCAGGGCGGCCTGAGATTTGGCTGCGAAACCCAAGTTCGGCCATTTTCTCATCTTTCGAAATTCCGCATTTTCCAGCCTTCAGGCTGGCGGCGACTTCATCCTGACTATTACCAATACAGGAAATGATTCCGATTCCGGTGACAACAACACGGCGCATTACGCTACTCCCTCTGTAGACTCTTCAGGTACAAATAAACCAACTTTCAAATCTTTGGCTAAATAGATAAGTTCATCATCGGCGAAGACTTCACCATCAGCAATACCAAGAACCAAGCTCCGACGAATGACACGCTTTAGATTAATTTCGTAACGTACTTTTTTGATATTTTGTGTGACTTGGCCTTTAAATTTGACTTCGCCGACACCCAAGGCACGCCCGCGTCCCGGAGAGCCAGACCATCCGAGCCAAAAGCCAACTAATTGCCACATGGCGTCAAGGCCTAGGCATCCTGGCATCACAGGGTCACCTTTGAAATGACATTCAAAAAACCACAGGTCAGCATTAACGTCGAGTTCTGCTATGATTTTCCCTTTTCCGTTGTCTCCGCCATCGTCGTCAATATGGGTGATGCGATCTAGCATTAACATGGGCGGTAAGGGCAGCTTTGCATTTCCTGGTCCGAACAGGCTTTTTTCGCCGCTGACGATCAAATCGTCATAATCATAGGAAGATTGAATTTTTTTCATTCTGTTTGGACCCAAATTTCAATAAAGGCTCTTGATAAAGCAAGCGTTTATAAACTCAAGCCGTATGTCGCCAAATTAATTGGATTTTGGCGCGCGCGTGACAACGTAATTGTCAAGGGCTTTGAGGGCAAGCGGCCAGTCCGGGCGCACCACAAGGGCTTGTTTCAAATCCTTATAGGCTTCTTTGAAGTTTCCCAATCGGTCATAGGCGATTGAGCGGTTATACAAAGCTTCAGGCATCTTTATAGTCTCAAGTTCAATAGATTTGTTAAGCGCGGTCAAAGCCTCTTCAAAATTCCCGACTTGGATCAAGCTGGCCCCATAATTAATGTAGATTTCCGCCATGGCGGGGCGAATTCTTAGCGCTTTTTCATAATGCTTTTGCGCGTTCTTATTATCTTGACGGCGCATATATAAGACTCCGACATTAACATGGGTTGCGGCGGTGTCTTTTTGGCTGATGTCATAATTGTCTAGAGCGTCTTCACAGTTTCGAATTGCCGATTGGCTCCCTTGGTCCCCATGTTTGGCGGATTGATAACATTGCTCGGCAGGGCCAGAGCCTAAAACCAGAATTTGAGCCGAGGCAGAGACGGCAAGGCATAACCATAAAGAGATGATGACGGGGACTTTGAGAGCAAAAGACATATCCCTCTATATCATAGAATTGTCTCTTATACTAGCTCGGGTACTGGCTCGGGCGAAAGCTGCGCGCCTATGGCCATTTCACGACAGGGGGCATGGAGCTTAGAATTGTCTTTATATTCCCGCCTGTTTTCAGGCCAAATGTCGTGCCTCTATCCCAAAGCAAATTAAATTCCACGTAACGCCCCCGCGTAATAAGCTGTTCTTCGCGGTCGGCCTGGGTCCAAGGTTCATGCATGCGCCGCCGCACGATTGCGGCATAGGTTTCTAGAAAATGCCGTCCAACATCTTGGGTAAAGGCAAAGTCAGCCTCCCAATCCCCGCTATTAAAGCGGTCATAAAATATGCCGCCCACGCCGCGCGGCTCATCACGGTGATGGAGATGAAAATACTCATCGCACCAATTTTTAAACTTCGGATAATCCGCCACCTCATGGGCGTCACAGGCGCCTTTCATGCCTTTATGAAAAGCAATGGCGTCAGGCGAGCTTTGCACGCGGTCTTTGGCTTGGGTCGGGGTCAGGTCCGCTCCGCCGCCAAACCAGTCTTGGGTCGTCACGATATAACGCGTGTTCATATGAACTGAGGGCACATGAGGGTTATGGTGATGAGCGATGAGGGATACGCCCGCCGCCCAAAAGCGGGGGTCATCTTTGGCTCCCGGAGTTTTTTCGCGCATCTCGCCTTCAAATTCGCCTTTGACGACAGAGATATGAACCCCGCATTTCTCAAATAATCGTCCGCGCAGCATACCGCCAGTGCCGCCGCCGCCATTTTCGACTTTGCGTTGCCAGTCTTCATAGCCAAAGGTTCCCGGCGCTCCGTTAAAGAGCTCGCTCGGAGCCTCGCGCTCTAAAGCTTCGAACTCGGCGCAGATGTCATTTCGCAAGGATTTGAACCAGGCTGCGGCTTTTGTTTTTTTCTCGTCAAACATAGAGTAGGTTTAAGGCAATCCGCCTGTTTGCCGCAAGGCTTCATAGGCGGCAATTGCGGCAGAGGTTGCTAGGTTGAAGCTGCGCGCGCCGGGCGCAATGGGAATAATTACGCGCGCATCCGCCGCCGCGTGAACCTCATCGGGCGCGCCGGCGCTTTCTCGGCCAAATATTAGGCGGTCATCAGGGCGAAACTCAAATTCTGTAAGCGCGGTCGCGCCTTTAGTTGTGAATAAGACAAGCCGCCCCGATTCGGGTTTTGCCCGGTAACTTTCCCAGCTTATATGGCGGGTGAGGGTCTCTGGCGCGCCGTAATCCATGGCCGTGCGCCGCAAGGCTTTGGCGGTCAAAGGAAAGCCGCAAGGCTCTATCACTTCCAGCGGAATTCCTAAACACGCGCTAGAGCGCATAACAGCCCCTAGATTTCCGGCCATATCAGGCTGAAAAAGAATGATTTTCATATTTAGTCTCAATCAAATGACAGTTTTATGGGCGAGCGCTTTAAGGTTACATTGCGGCGTTCTGCCGCGAATAAACGGTGGAAATCTTTACCACATATATATAGAACCGCCAGCAGGAAGACTAAGACTTTTATAAGGGTAGGGCTGACTATGTCCGAAACACTGCATCAAGATGCACATGGCGATACCGTCGATGAGGGTAAACGCGATTTTATTTACATCGCGACAGGAGCGGCAGCGGCGGCTGGCGTCGCGTCCTTGGCTTGGCCATTAGTGGCGCAAATGGGCAAGGCGGCTGATACATTAGCTGCGGGCTCTGTCGAAATTGACGTCTCCAAGATTGCTGAAGGTCAACAGCTCAAAGTTTTATGGCGCGGTAAGCCTGTCTTTGTGCGTCACCGCACAGCGAAAGAAATTTCTGAGGCCGTCAATACGGACGTTGCAGCATGTCCAGACCCACAGATGGATAATGATCGGTTGATTCCAGATACAGCAGGGAAGCTACGCCCTGAATATCTCGTTATGATTGGCGTATGTACGCATTTTGGCTGTATCCCCGTTGGCGAGTCGGGTGATTTTGATGGCTGGTATTGCCCATGTCATGGATCGCATTACGATACATCAGGCCGTA
>CAZJRU010000129.1:0-5127 GCA_964548315.1 uncultured Hellea sp. | reverse complement strand
ATGGCTTTCTGACGGGTATAGATATTTAGCATGAAATGTTATGATGTCTTTAATGGTGATGCGGACGGGATAATTTCACTCGTCCAGCTACGCTTGGCGGAACCCCGTGAGGCTGAGCTGGTTACAGGCCGAAAGCGTGATATTAAACTCTTAAGCCGCGTCGATGCAAAGGGCGGAGATCAAATCACGGTTTTAGATATCTCCATGCGCAGTAATATGGATGACCTAAAACGTCTTTTAGACGTCAATGCGTCGGTGTTTTACGTTGACCATCATAATGCGGGCGATATTCCAGAGCATCCCAATCTTATCTCGGTCATTGATACATCACCTGAGATGTGTACGGCGATGCTCATTAATGAAGCTCTTGATGGTGAGTATTTGCCATGGGCGGTGACCGCGGCCTTTGGAGATAACTTTCCGGCTTTGGCGAAACGCAAAGCAGCGGGTTTGAACTTGCCATTAGAGCAGCTTGACCGTTTGGGTATGCTTGTCAATTATAACGGGTATGGCGGGTCTGTTGAGGACTTACATATTCACCCTGCTGATTTGTACCGCGCTTTGGCGAGCTTCAAAACTCCGATGAATTTTCTGGCCTCTAATAGCGATGTCTACCGTCTTTTGGATGAGGGTTATGAAACGGATTTATCCCAAGCTCAAAAAGCCAAAGAGATTGATAAAACAGATAAAGGCGTTGTCATCACCTTGCCAGACGCGGCGGGTTCACGCCGTATTTCAGGTGTGTTTGGTAATCAACTCGCGCAAGATAACCCAATCCGTGCCCATGCTATCTTAACGGCGCAAACAGGCGGTTATCTTGTGAGTATCCGCGCGCCGCTTACCAAACGGGACGGAGCAGATACTCTTGCTCTGCAATTTGAGACAGGCGGCGGACGAAGCGCCGCGGCGGGTATCAATCACCTGCCAGACAGTGAACTCAATCGATTTATTAAAGCCTTTCGCCAAGCCTTTTAAACCTTATACTCTCTGAAAAAAGAGAGGGCGTTATGCTAGGTTTATTTGAACATATTAATGCATCCCCCATCCATTGGAAATTATGGATGAACCTCATGGGGCTAGTCAATTTTGGCGCAATTATTTTTGCTCTCAAAGACACGCGGGCACGTGTCGTTGTCCTGGCGATGATTGGTAACTTGATATTTATGAGCCTGCTCTATACGCAGTTCGGCTATACCCGTATTTTGGGATTGTCACATATTATATTCTGGTCACCTTTACTCGTATATCTATGGAAAAAACGAGATGCGTTTCCAAATCATATTTGGGCGACGCGATGGATGTGGGGCGTGATGATAATAAATGGTCTGTCTTTGCTAATCGATTATACGGATGTTATTCGCTATATCTTGGGCGAAAAGTCACCCTTGTAGGAGTTATTTATGCCAACTGAAAAAGTTGAGTTTATGGGCGCTTTCGGCCATACACTCTCGGGGAAAATTGATTATCCCGATGAGGGCGAGGTGCGCAGTTGGGTTTTGTTTGCCCATGGGTTTTCCATCGGTAAAGACTTAAAACCTATTCGGACGATTTCAAAAACTTTGGTCGAAGACGGCTATGGAATGATGCGCTTTGACTTTACGGGTCTTGGCGAATCTGGCGGTGATTTTTCTGATACGAATTTTAGTTCTAACTGCCAAGATATTCGTAACGCGGCCGCCTATTTGCGCGAGAATCACGATGCCCCTTCCGTGATGATTGGGCATAGTTTTGGCGGCACAGCTACGCTGAAAGTAGCAGACGAAATTCCAGAATGCAAAGCCGTGGCCACCATTGGTTCGCCTTGCGATACAACACATATTGTTCACCAATTTGCAGATAAGCTCGAAGAAATAGAAGAAGCGGGCGAAGCCAAGGTTTTGCTTGGAGGGCGGCCCTTTATCATCAAAGAACAGTTCCTCGAAGATATAGGCAACCAAGATATCGCAGGAGAAATTGAAGACCTCGATCGCGCCTTGATGATTTTTCATTCCCCGCAAGATATGGTTGTCGGTATTGATAACGCGGCGCATATTTACAGTAAGGCGCGCCATCCCAAAAGCTTTGTTAGCCTCGACGGCGCCGATCATTTGCTTTTAAAAAATGCGGCAGATGCTGAATATGTCGCTCACGTCCTAACAGCATGGGCGCATCGATATATTTAAATCCTTGATTTAAATGCGTGTCAGTTTAGATATGCAACAAATTGCATATTCGTAAAGTGAAGCCTTCCTTATGACATCTCCTCTATTTAAACCCTTTGAGTGCCGCGGCTTGAAGCTCCCAAACCGTATCGTGATGGCGCCGATGACGCGTAGTTTCTCTCCTGATGGTATTCCGACCGAAGAGGTTGCGAGCTATTATGAGCGCCGCGCGGCCAACCATGTCGGCCTTATTGTTACCGAAGGCACAACAACGGATCGTCCCGCTGCAAGTAATGATACAAAGGTCCCAACCTTTCATGGCGATAAAGCCTTAGCCGGTTGGAAAAATGTTGTTGAGAAAGTTCACGGCGCAGGCGGTAAGATTGCGCCCCAGCTCTGGCACATTGGTATGGTGCGTAAACCCGGGACCGGTCATAATCCAGATGCGGCGACCGATAGTCCGTCAGGTATTACACATACAGGCAAAGATGTTGATGCCGCGCCCAGCGATGAAGAGGTGGCCGATATGGTGAGCTCCTACGCGCGCAGCGCCCGGCACGCGGCGGAGCTTGGGTTTGACGCGATCGAAATTCACGGCGCGCATGGGTATCTCATCGATCAGTTTTTCTGGGGCGTGATGAACCAGCGCGAAGGTAAGTATGGCGGCGGCCTCACGGAGCGCGCAACATTTGCCGCCGATGTTATCCGTGAATGCCGCGCCGCTGTGGGTGAGGATATGCCCATTATCCTGCGCTACTCTCAGTGGAAGCAGCAGGATTTCGCCGCCAAGCTCGCGCAAACGCCTGAAGAACTCGGGGCCTTCCTAGAGGTTTTTGTGGATGCAGGCGTTGATATTTTCCACTGTTCGCAGCGCCGCTTTTGGGAAGCTGAATTTGAAGGCTCAGATTTAAATCTTGCCGGATGGACGAAAAAGCTGACCGGCCGGCCTACTATCAGCGTTGGCTCCGTTGGATTGACGGGTGAGTTTGTCGCGTCATTTGGCGGTGAAAGCTCGGAAGTCGCCCCGCTTGATAAGCTCATTGACCGCATGGAACGTGACGAATTTGATCTCATCGCTGTGGGCCGCGCCATACTCCAGGATCACGAGTGGGTGTCCAAAGTCAAAGACGGTAGATTTAAAGACCTGCGCCCTTATGATGCGAGCAGCGCGCTCACCACTTTATTTTAATTTCAACGATTTTAGGAGACCCTATGTTTAGTCATATTATGCTCGGCGCGGATGACGTCGCAACTTCAAAGACTTTTTACGATGCCGCCCTTGGCGCGCTCGGCGCACGCTCTGCCATGATAGATCCTAAAGGCCGTGCTATGTATATGCATGGCGGCGGCGTTTTTATGTTGTCTAAACCTATTGACGGCGAGCCCGCGAGTAATGCCAATGGCAGCACAATTGGATTTGCGGCAGAAACGCCAGAGCTAGCCGATGCCTTTCACAAAGCAGGCCTTGAAAATGGCGGAACGGCGATTGAAGACGCACCTGGTTGGCGCGAAGGCAATGGCATGAGACTCTATCTGGCTTATCTTCGCGACCCGTCTGGAAATAAAATCTGCGCGATGTGCCAAGGCTAATTGCCAAACATGGCTGAACTTCCTCCCTGTCCTCAATGTGGTGGCGTCTTCGTCTATCAAGACGCGGCGCTTTTAGTCTGCCCAGAATGCGCGCATGAATGGAACCCCGACATGGCCTCAAGCCAAGAACGTGTTTACAAAGATGTAAACGGAAATGTTTTGGCCGAAGGCGATATGGTCACCATTATCAAAGACCTGAAAGTTAAAGGTACATCGAAGGTCGCAAAGGTTGGGACGAAGGTTCGAATTAATCGTCTTATCGACGAAGACCATGACATTGATTGCAAAATTGACGGTATCGGAGCGATGAAGCTTAAGACGATGTTTGTGAAGAAGGCTTAGCTCTAAGCCTTTAAAGCTTCATCATGGTGCTTAAGGTGGTCTTCGATAAAGCTCGCAACAAAATAATAGCTATGATTATAGCCGTCTTGTAAACGTAGGGTGAGCTTTTGACCCATTTTCTCACACGCCGCCTCAAAAAGATCTGGCCGCAAATGTTCTTTTAGGAACTCATCATCTGCGCCTTGGTCGATAAGAATATGAGCGGACGAGGGCTGCTTCATGACGAGCTCTACAGCGTCATAGCGCGGCCATGTGCCCTTATTGTCTCCAAGATAGCCTTGAAACGCTTTTTGCCCCCAGGGGACTTGGGACGGGGCGACAATGGGCGAGAAGGCAGAGCAGCTTTTAAATAAAGTCGGGTTTTTAAGATGCAAAGTAAGCGCGCCATGCCCGCCCATAGAATGTCCAGAAATGCCCATACGCCGTGTGTCCGCCATAGGCAGGCTGGACTTGATCCAGAACGGGAGCTCATCGCGGATATAGGTCTCCATCGCGTAATTTTCCATCCACGGCATGACAGTGGCGTCTAGATAAAACCCCGCGCCTTTGCCAAAATCATATCGGTCTTCCGTATCGGGCACATGGTCCCCGCGCGGCGAGGTATCGGGGGCAACGATAATCAATCCAAGCTCAGCGGCGATGCGCTGCGCGCCCGCTTTGGTCGTAAAATTTTGTTCTGTGCAAGTTAGGCCAGAGAGCCAAATCAAAACAGGGCAGGGTGTATCCTTAGCTTGAGGCGGCATAAATACCGCAACCTTCATGTCACATGCGCAAGCGTCAGAGCGGTGCTCATATACAGATTGCGTTCCACCGAACATTTTATTTTGGGAAAGAGGCGTCATATTAAATCCGTTTTAAATTTCAAGACTAAGATAAATGAGTTCTGTGCTAAAACAATGCTTATCGTTATCAAATTTAAATTGATGGCCTGGCTCATTTTACATAGAAGATTGTTTCATATGTCATTCCTCGAGTACGATATACAACGTCACCTCACGAATTTGGCCCAATATCTAGGATAAGTTTCCCCGTATTCGCTCCGCTAAATAACATC
>CAZJRU010000128.1:0-5251 GCA_964548315.1 uncultured Hellea sp. | reverse complement strand
CTCGGCCCGACAATTACCTATCCGGAAGAAAAGGCCTAGATTTTATAATCCTAGCCTTGCAATCAAAGCCGCTTTCGAGCGGCTTTTTTATGCCTTCTTTGATCGCTTAAACCGCGAGGCTAACCGCTTCTTCCATAAATATACGTTCTGCGCCTAGTGTATATTGGCGGCGTGTATCGAGACGGCATTTCGCGGCGATGATATTGCCCGGGAACTGACGCAAGGTCGCATTGTGTTCTTCAACGCTATTATTGTAAAAGCGGCGCGACGCGGTAATGCGGTTTTCAACATCTTTGAAGCTATTACGAAGCGAGACAAAATGCGTGGCCGTTTGCGGCGTATGTATATTATCAAGACTTGAGAAGAGCTGATTAATCGTATTGCCCAGATTAACCTCTGCGTCTAGGCGGGCTTCAATAGTTTGGCTACGCATTGTCGAGGTGATGGCTTCAAGAACTGTATCAAGGACTCGGTTTTCTTGTCCCACAACGCTCTTAACATTTTGGACAAGGCCGGGGATGAGGTCGTGACGATGTTTAAGTAATGCGTCGATATCAGCAAAGGCGGTATTGCACCGCTCATCCAAAGACATAAGATTATTATACGTCCGCATTCCGTTCCAAACGGCATATGCGCCTAAGCCAACAACTCCAATGAGCATAAATTCTAACATGATGTCCCCTTTAATTTTCCAAGGAGCTTAGGAGAGGGGCCTTAATGTGAGGCAAAAAGATATGGGTAATAAAGAGTGAATTTCAACTTAGCGTTATTTTAAACTGATGATGCCAGTATGCTCCAAAACCAAATTTGGAGGGGTGAATGACTGAATCAGTATTGAAACGGGTAAAGAGATTAGTATCTGGAAAGATCGAAGACGGGGTGGACGCGATGGAACGCGCCGGCGGCACAAGCGTGATGCGCGAAGCCATCCGCGAAACAGAACGGGCCATTGAAGATGTCAAAGCCGAGCGCGATGAAGTGACAACGCGCCGTTTGCAGGCCGTACGTCAGCAAAAGCTTTATGTGGACCGTCTTGAGAGTCTAAATGAAAAAGCGCAATACGCCCTCAACGAAGGCCGTGAAGATTTAGCCAGAGCAGCTCTGTCGCGCCAAGTCGATTATGAAGCTCAAATCAAGCATCTTGAAAAAACAGAAGCTAATGCCGCTGAGCAAGAACGCTCCTGGGAAGAAACACTGGCTCAGCTTGATATGCGTTTGGCCATGATGGAAGAAGAGCTCAAAGCTTTTGAAAGCGCGCAAGCCGAAATGGGTATCGATTCAGATACAGGTAGCCAGACAAGCCGTAAGGCTAGCCGTAAAATTGACCGCGCTGAGTCAGCCTTTAACCGCGCGATGGCGGGCGCCGGCGGGGCTGCGGGCATCAGCTCTGGTGATGTGAAGGTTGCCAGTTCATTAGCTGAGCTAGAAACCATGCAGCGTGATCAAGTTATTTCGGATCGCTTAGCAGCCTTAAAGGTTAAAAAGACCGGATAAGCCGTCGTCATGACGCTTTATTTTTTAATCGCAATTGTCCTTTTCGCTGTGAACGCCGCAATGACGTTCACAACGAAAACGGTCAGTGATGCGCAATTGGGTTTCTCAGCTTTTGTGTTTGTGCTGACCTATTTTGCCTGCGGGTTACCGCTAGAGGGTTTCCTCAATCAATTGGCAGCGGGCGCGTTATGTCTGATCGTTGGAATTACATTGATAGTAACAGCGAGAATTGGCGGAGGTGTGGTTCGCGCATTTGTCATAGCGGGGCTCTGGATTCCGACTTGGACCTTGTTTTTTGAGTACGTTATGTTGGCAGCAATGGGTGCTGGATTTGGCGGCGCTCTATGGAGCTATATTAAGAAAAGTGACCAGATTGAACACTTTGCGGGTATTGCGTTGGCCTGTTGTTTTGGATTTTTCGCCTATCATTATTCTGAAAAGACACCCGAGAAATTACAATCGACCACGCAGGTCTATGCGGCGCAAACGGCGCCTGAGCCTGCAATTGCGTTGCGAGGGCTGGCGTCAAAACAATAAGCGTGGCTTCATTGTTATTCACAAACGCGCTCTCCTTTTTTGGGGCTTTATTTCTTTTGCGTTAAACTTTCCAAATCATAGATTATTTACTTGCAACTCATTCTCAATAACACTACACGCCTTTTGTAAATGAGAACTATTCGCATTAAAGGGCGATATGATATTGCAAACAAAGGCACGAATGCTTGCGGCATTATTGGCTAAGGATGGCGGGAAGTGCCCCCATCTTAAAGCCGTAAATGACGCCATGATTTTAGCGCGCGCCGAAGCAGATAGCCCGCCCAATCCAGATAACGTCAGCAATGACCGAACAGCTTTAAAACATTTAAAAAAGACAGATGTCTAACATCGTGAAATTCATCACCACAGCAAGCATTTCTGCTTTATTTGTGTCGGTAGCAAGTTCCGCCTCGGCTCAATCGCTTAACGATGAGATTATCGTTCAAGGTAATCATCTGTATTCTGATCAGGTCAACGCGCTGAAAGTACCAACCCCAATTATTGATGTCCCGCAATCGCTGTCAATTGTGACGGCCGAGGATATCACAAAGCGGGCTTATAACAGCATTGGTCAAATCATTGATTATACGCCGGGCGTAAATACATCCCAAGGTGAAGGTCACCGCGACGCAGTTGTTTTTCGGGGCGTTCGCTCAACGGCTGACTTTTATCTCGACGGCGTTCGTGATGATGTTCAATATTATCGCTCTCTGTACAATCTAGAGCAAGTTGAAATCTTGCGCGGCCCTAATGCGCTCCTCTTTGGGCGCGGCGGTACAGGTGGTCTTCTTAACCGCGTGACAAAAAAGGGTCAGATTGGCGAACAGTTCACTGGCTATAAAGCCTCCGTCAATACCTTTGGCGCGTTTGATGTGGCTGTTGATAGCAATTTTGAAATTTCCGATACATCTGCCTTCCGTGTGAATGCTTATTATGAGAGCCTAAATAACCATCGTGACTTCTTTGATGGTGATCGTTTTGGTATTAACCCAACGGCGCGGTTTGAGCTCACGCCCTCCACAACACTAGATGTCTCATATGAGTATAATAATAATGAGCGTTTCATTGACCGCGGTATTGTATCCGCCGCGCCCGACGGCACAACGAGCGCAGCAAATAATAGCGGATTACGCACACCTATCGAAGCGCTCGACGGCATTACATTTGGTGATGAAGAGTTAAATACGGCAGAATTTGAAGCGCATGTTTTCCGCGCAAACCTGCAACACGAGTTTAATGATAATCTAAAAGGGAACTTCACAGCCTCTTACGGGGATTACGACAAGCTTTATCAAAACTTTTTCCCTGTTGGTTATAGCGCTTCAAACGCTGCTTTTGGCGGAATTGAGACCGTCGATCTTGATGGATATGTTGACACAACGCAGCGGAAAAATTTCACTGTTGCAGGTAACTTAATCGGCGAGTTTTCTACGAGGTCAATCGGGCATACAGTTGTTGCCGGCGCGGAATATCTCGACACATCAAATAATAATGACCGTTTCAATACCTTCTTCGATACATCCCAAGATGATGTTGAAACCTTCGCAATTGACCGCAGTACAGACCGCGCCATCAACCTGGTCAATGGTGTCGGGGTCAACGCAGCAGGTGTTGCGACAACAAATAGTTTCGCCGTAGACATCAATGATATTGATGAAGCCGACCTTGAAGTGTTCTCCGCCTATATTCAGGACCAAATCGAAATTAACCAATATGTTGATATTATTGTGGGTGCACGTTTCGATAGCTTTGACTTCACAGTCGAAGACCTAACGGCTGATGCTGCGTCTGCTAACCGAGTTTTATCACGCAAAGACGAAGAAATTTCTCCTCGTCTTGGACTCATCTTAAAGCCAAAAGAAAATATCTCTATATATGGTAGCTTTAGCGAAAGTTTCATCCCGCGCTCTGGCGGACAATTTGCTGAAATTAGTGATAGAGAAACCCGTTTAGCACCTGACGTCTATCAAAATCTGGAAGCAGGTATAAAATGGGACTTTGCTAAGGGCCTTAGCTTCACAGCGGCCGTCTTCGAAATCGAGGAAAGCTCACCTCAGCCTGATACAAGCCCGGGTGCTGACACCGATAATCAATCCGTCATCGTCGACTCGACCGTCGAAGGTTTTGAGGCCCAAATTCAAGGCCAGCTGACGGATGACTGGCATGTAACGGCTGGCTATAGCTATCTTGACGGTGATGTCGCGAGCGATAGCGGCGCAGGCCAAGGCGAGACTATTGAGGGTCGCCGCCCGCGTGAGCTTCCAGAATCGACATTCTCTGTCTGGTCTAACTATCAATTTACAGATCAATTCGGTGCAGGCTTAGGCTTAACGCATCAAGGTGAAAGCTTTGCTGATACAAATAATACAACAACGCTTCCGAGCTATACACGCCTAGATGCGGCGGCATATTACGATGTAAATGAATCACTTCGCCTTCAGGTCAATGTCGAAAATCTAACCGACACAAATTATTTCCCGAATTCGCATACGGATGATCAAATTAGTGTGGGCGCGCCGTTAAATGCGCGGTTTACAGTATCTGGTCGTTTCTAGGGGCGCTTCAAATTTTCTCATAAGCCCCCCTTGATTTTTGAGGGTATTAAAGCGATATAGCGCGCAAAGTGGTCGTAGAATCCTACCGCTACATATTTGTATTTAAGGACCTCACTGCATGAGTTTTACAGGACATAATTTCGACGACCGGTTGAAATCACAAAAAGAAGCCAAATTGGCTATGTTGAAGCGGGCGAAAGAAAAGCAGTTAGATCCAGAGCAAAAAGCGAAATTGATGGAAGAGCGCGCTAAGCGCAATGCTGAACGCGCCAAGCGCGAACAAGAAAAGCGCGAAATTCGCAAAGCAAAAGAGGCGAAAGCGGCGCAAGAAAAGTTAGAAAAAGAGCGTAAGAATAAGCTGGCTCAAGAAGCGGCGCAAAAAGCGAAAGTCGAAATGGAACGGGCAGCCAAAGCTCGCCGTGACGCGAAATACGCAGCGCGTAAAGCTAAGAACCGCCGCTAGTCCAAACTCAGTTTTTTAAGCTAGGTTTTCCAGCCCCAATGCAGGGCGGCAACGCCGCCCGTAAAATCATGATATCCCGCACGGCTAAACCCAGCGGTTTTTATCATGTCTAAAAACATCTCTTGCCTCGGGAACTTGCGAATAGACTCGACAAGATATTGATAGCTGGCTTCGTCATTGGCCAGTAATCCGCCAAGTTTAG
>CAZJRU010000127.1:0-5271 GCA_964548315.1 uncultured Hellea sp. | reverse complement strand
GCGAGCCTGTGACGAAAAACTGATCATAGCGCGTGTCATGGGAGAGGAAGTTCTCGCGAAATTCCTGCCCGACTTCGTAATTCTCGCGCGATATGCAAGGCCCTAAAACCGCCGTGATATTCTCCCGCGAGGCGCCAATGGCTTCCATGGCTTTCAGCGTCGATGTGGTCACGCCAGATAAGGCGCCTTTCCATCCCGCGTGACAGGCCCCAATGACGCGCGCTTTAGCGTCATGAAATAATACGGGGCCGCAATCCGCTGATAAGGCCGAAAGAGCCAGGCCTGGTGTTTTGGTCACCAAACCATCAGCCTGGGGCAGCTCGCCTGATAGGGGTTTTCCGAAAGGCGCGTCGACAATCAAAACATCCGCGCTATGGATTTGTGATAAACTTAACAGGCAGCTCTCTGACGTGCCTAAAACGCCCGCGACCAATGTTCGGTTGGCCTGAACATTCTCATCAGTATCCGCCGAGCCTGCGCCGACATTTAGGCTCTCATATTGCCCTTTAGAAACGCCGCCTTGGCGTCCGAAAAAACCGTGTGATACGCCTTCATGGTCTAGGAGTTCATGGGTTTTGAAAGGCAGGCTCATGTGAGATATCTCATGTGACATCTCTAAAGCCGAGGGGCACCATGAGGCCGTGGGATTGAAAACAGATGGCTTTAAAGAGCTCACCCATTTCATCACTTGCGGTGAGGCGGTGGAGCTGTCGGCCGATTTTATCTTTCGCGTCGGGTTTGGCCCGCGATAAATTTACCGCCCGTAATTCTAATCCCAATTTGGAGAGGAACTCGCGCTGATGCACGGCGGGGGTAACGGGCAGGTCAATCTTACGGGCGATCTGGGTCAAAGCGCCAAAATCCACCCGCGCAGTTAAATCAGTATTGCCGGGGTCAGAAAAGACGCCGACCTTTTCATGACGCTTGAGCGCCTGAAGCGTGTCGCCAAATTCAGTCATCTCGGGGCCATAGTCGATAAATAAAGCCCGGGTGAAGTTCTCTTCACACCGCGTCTTAAGCTGGTCTAGAACTTGCGCCGCGGTGAGTGAGATTTCGAGCAGCTCATCATTCTTGGCGTCAGATTGCGCCTCTGGCAAGCTGGCTTGAAGCGTCTTAGAAATCGCGACGGGCGAGACGCCGTAAGATAGCTGGCCATCTTGGACCATGACCATGCGTTCCTGCCACCCCGCCATGCCCGCAAAATGGTCCTTTTGAATGAACTGCCTTATGGGAAGACAGTCAAAATACTCATTGCCCAAAATCAAAGTCACACCTGCTTCGACGCCGTCCAGGTCCTTCGCCCAGCTAACGGGACAGGGCGCTTCGGCCAGTGTTTTGGCTTGGACGGCTTCAAGCGCGGGAGAGACTTCGACTAAGGTGACGCGAAGGGCATTGAGGAAGTCAGTTTCCAGCTTTGCCGCGCGTAAAATGTCGCTCATCATGATCCCGCTGCCGGGGCCAAATTCGACGAGTTGCAGCCTCTCAGGACGCCCCAAATCATACCAACTTTGAATGCACCATAGGCCTAGGACCTCGCCGAACATCTGGCTGATTTCAGGCGCTGTGATAAAATCACCATCACTGCCCAGAGGGTCGCGCGTGGGGTAATAACCGTCTACGGGATCGAGCAAACAAAGCGTCATATATTCGGCCACTGTCAGCGGGCCTTCGGCATTGATTTTTTCGATGAGACGCGCCTTAAGCTGGCTCATCACTAATCCGCTTGGGCGATACGGGTGAGCGGCGACTAGCCCATAACATCACGCCAAGGCCAATTAAAATCATCGGCAGAGAATAGGTCATACCGCGCGTTAAGGGTCCAAATAAGGTCGCGTCTGGCTCTCTGAAAAACTCAACGAAAAACCTGAAGGATCCATAAAGCAAAACAAACATACCCGCACAAAGACCCGGCTTCGTTAGGGCTTTGAAACGCAGACATAATAGTCTGAGCACCAGAAAGATAACGATGCCTTCCAAAAAGGCCTCATAAAGCTGGCTAGGATGGCGCGGTTGACTATCGGGCGCCGTTGCGAAAATAAAGCCCCAAGGCACATCCGTAACGCGGCCATAAAGTTCTTGATTGATAAAATTGCCAAAGAACCTAACGGCGAGAATGCCAAGGGGCGCGCCAACCGCCGCCATATCGGCTATACGGGCGAGGCCCAGCTTCTTTCGCCAATGCGCGAATATAACTGCCGCACAAACACCCATAAACCCGCCATGAAAGGCCATGCCGCCTTGCCAGACTTTGAAGACATCAAGCGGGGCGTTAATAAACATGCTAGGGGTATAGAGCAAAACATAGCCCAGACGTCCGCCAATGATAATGCCGAGCAGGCAATACATCATCAAATCTTGTAACATGATTTTGGTCGGTATGAGTTCGGCTTGCCGCGTTGCACCGTCAGCAATCCAAATGTCACGTTTCTTCACAAGGCTCGCCGCGTAAAAATAGGCGCCATACAGCCCCGCGATATAGGCAAGCCCATACCATTTAACACTGAGCGGCCCGATAGAGATAGCGTCGGGGCTAATCCAATCTGGAAAAGTTATGGCGTTAATAAAATCTATCATGGCCCTGCGTCAGTTTATTCTGATTCCCTACTAGAAAATCTGATAGCGCGCCCCTATCTTGAAGGAAAGGTAAAATGGAGCCGATGATGCAAAGCAAATCTCGTCCTTTAGATGATTTAACCAACCTCATGACAAATGCGATGGGGGCTGTGAAAGGCGTGGGCGATGAAGTCAAAGCCATAGGCCGATCTCAGGCCGAGCGTATTGTTGCCGACCTCGACCTTGTGACGCGGGACGAATATGAGGTTTTGAAATCTATGCTCGAGACATCTCAAGCTGAAGTTGAGGCCCTGCGCAAAGACATCAATAAATTAAAAAAATCGGCTAAAAAGTCAGCTTAAAGACCAACAAGAATTTGGCCGATACGCGGGAAAAATCCTCGCATTTTTACTTTGTCTTCTGTCATGGCCAGGCAGATGCAATTACCTTCATCTCCAATTTCAAGGCTATGCTGCTCCGCTCCAGACATGATATGCATATCTCCTTTACGAAACGTCTCGCCATTAGATGTGTAGCTTCCCTGTAATACCAAAACCCATTCATCCCCTCTGTGAGAATGCTCCGGAATGACAGTGCCTGGCTTGGCGTTGAACAGATAAAGCCGCTCGCCGCCAGAGCGCCGCGTGCCCATGATATTATGGATTGAAATGCCGCCGATAAAGCGTCTCCATGAAACTTTGCTTATCATCTTATCGAGATGTGGTGTTTCAATAGGTTTTTCGTTTTCCATTAGGCCGGTATCTTGCTTAGGCAGCTTGGTCAGAATATCTCCTGCCGAAAATGACACTACCGGTTCGTTTGGCGATTCAGCTAAGGCCCGACTTGCGACTAATTCTTCAAACTCTATGCGTTCAGAGAGATGTCGAGACATTTTCTTTTGACATTGAATGATGAAGTGTTTGGCTGGGCTTAGGTTGCCCTGCACGTAGTCCATAACCGCGCTGTCGCTTATGCGTATGTTATCGCCAACCATAGTTGCCATTAGAGAGGCCTCCTTTGCATATTCTTACGCAGAATTTGTATTGCGCTCCTGATGCGGGTTTTAACCGTTCCGATAGGGAGGCCTGTTTCTTCAGAGATTTCTTTATGCGTTTTGAATTCCATAAAGGCCATACGTATGGCCGCTTGATGTGGATCGCTTAGACGCTCTATTTGCATTTTCAATAAATCAGAACCTTGTTGGGTGATGAAGTTAACCTCTGCGGAAGGAACTTCGTCGTCGGCTATGATTTTCATCAATTCTGGATCACGTACATCCATGCGGCCATGTTTGCGTTTATGGTCAATCCATCTGTTGCGCGTCAAACGGTAGACCCATGTCGCGAAGGACGCTTTTGCGGGATCAAATGAATGCGCCTTGGTCCACACTTTGACCATGATATCTTGTACGATGTCTTCAGCTGTCGCAGAGCCCACGCCGCGCGCCATAAGCCAACCTTTTAGCTTGGGTCCATAAATCGCAAAAATCTCTGAAAGAGCTTTTTCGTCCTGAAATTTGGCAATGCGTTCAAGGCGTTGCGCATCACGCTGTGCTGCACTTACCGACTTAGGTGACGCAGCTTTCTTTTTCGGCATCAAAAGAGTCCCTCTGGAATTGATAGCTATATCCAATGTGTCGGCGACTATAGCCGCGTTGCACTCAAATGTCATGACTTTTCCAAAATATGAATATCTGTAATCGAGGTATTTTCTTGATTACGCGGCATAGCGTATTAAGGATTGAAGTTATTTCGTGAGCGCCGTAATTATAATCTCTCGTGCTCCAAGACCCCAAAGATTAGTATGTTGACCGTCTTGGATGATATGGGCTTGTTTAGGGCCTCGGTAGCTATCAAATAGTTTCTGTCCTTGAGATATCGGGACAACATTATCTGCGGTGCCATGTGTCCATATCAACGGAATATCCAAACCTGTAAGGGCTCGATCAGATCTATATTGGTCTTTCATAAGCAATTTGACTGGTAAAAAAGGGGTATGTTTTCGGCCCATATCCAAAAGCGAATTAAAGGGCGCGTCAAGAATTAATAGACTAGGCGGATGTTGCTTGGCTAATTGGGCCGCAATGCCAGAGCCCAATGAAGTGCCAAAATAAACAAGCTTATCGGTGGTTACCCCCTCTTTTATTAGGAAGTCGTGGTGAAGCCGGGCCGCACGCCCGGTGGATGCTTGAGATGGACGACCGTCACTGCCTGGGTAACCCGGATAGCCCACAGAAAGCACGCCAACGCCAATATTTGTAAGGTCCCTAAAAATATCGTGATTGCTGAAAACAGCTGACCCGTTTCCGTGAAAAAACATCACGACTTTAGAGGCGTTATCTTTGGGCGGTGCCCAAAAAGCGGTCAGCTTGTCACCGTCGTCAGAATTTATAACCACCTCTTGAAAGCTTGGCAGGCCCACGGCTTGCGGAGATAAATAAAGCTGCGGCGGGAAGTAAATAAATTTACGCTGCATCCCATAGAAGATAGCAATAATAAAGCCATATATTATGAGCGCGGCTAAAACTATAAGCTTTAACCATTTCATAAATTAAAGCGCTTTTATGACTTCTTCAACCAGCTTCTTTGCATCGGACAATAACATCATCGTTTTATCTTCATAAAAGAGATCATTGTCGATACCAGCATAACCTGGGGAGAGTGAACGTTTCACGAAAAGCACGGTTGCCGCTTTGTCGACATCCAAGATAGGCATGCC
>CAZJRU010000126.1:0-5296 GCA_964548315.1 uncultured Hellea sp. | reverse complement strand
CGCTCCCAAGTGACTCTGCGCACGGACGGCGGATTAAAGACGGGCCGCGATATTGTAATCGCCGCTATGCTTGGCGCTGAAGAATATGGGATAGGCACCCTCAGCCTTGTGGCTATGGGCTGTATTATGGTGCGCCAGTGCCACTCTAATACCTGTCCAGTTGGCGTCTGTGTTCAAGACCCGCGGCTTCGTGAAAAATTCACAGGCACGCCAGAAAAGGTCATTAACCTTATGACATTTATCGCCGAAGATGTTCGCGAAATTCTGGCCGAACTGGGCTTTGAATCTCTGGATGAAATTATCGGACGCACAGACTTGCTCGCGCAGGTCTCACGCGGGGCAGAGAGCCTTGATGATCTTGACCTTAATCCTATTTTGGCCCGCGTTGATAATGCGGCTGTCCAAGACAGCCGTAATATCCGTATCGAAGTGCCTGATACGCTTGATCCGCAAATCATCGCAGACGCCGGACAACTTTTTAATCGCGGCGAGAAAACCCACCTGACCTATTCAGTTGAAAATACGCACCGCGCCGTAGGGACACGGACCAGTTCGCAAATATACCAAAACTTTGGCGCAGAGGGGCTGCCTGATGGTCAATTAACGGTCCGCCTGCGCGGCTCTGCGGGGCAATCCCTCGGTGCATTTGGGATGCAAGGCTTGAGGATTATTGTCGACGGTGACGCCAATGACTATGTCGGCAAAGGCTTGTCCGGGGCGGAGATTATTGTCTCGCCGCAAGGCAGTACGCCGATTGAAAGTCATGAGAGCGCTATTATCGGCAACACCTGTCTCTACGGGGCCACCAAAGGCTCGCTCATGGTTGCGGGCCGCGCGGGGGAGCGTTTCTGCGTTCGAAATTCAGGCGCCAAAACTGTGGTTGAAGGCTGCGGGACCAATGGCTGCGAATATATGACTGGCGGCATTGCCGTTATGCTGGGCTCAGTTGGCGATAACTTCGGCGCGGGCATGACAGGCGGCATGGCCTATATATATGATGAAGACGGCATGTTTGAAAAAGCCGTCAATCCGGACAGTGTTGTCTGGCAGCGCTTTGACGCCGAGCATTATGAAGAAGAATGCAAAGACTTAATCCGCAAACATGCCTCTCAAACAGGGTCTGAGTTTTCCAAAAAACTATTGCTCGAATGGGAGCTTGAGCGCGGAAAATTCTGGCAAGTCATTCCAAAAGAAATGCTAAGCCGCCTCGAGATACCGCTCACGCAAGCTGCGGCGGAATAAGGACATAAAAAAAGCGGGCTTGCGGCCCGCTTTTTTAATACAACGATATCAGATTATTTGATAACTTCTTGCGCTTCCATAATAATCATTTTCTTACCGGACGCGGTGGTCTTCAAATTCACATTTGGCTTTAGAGCCTTAGGATTGCCTGACTGGACGGGTATCGAAAAAATACGCGGCATAGCTTGTCCGCTGCCTGTATTTGCTAAGGCCTGGACGTGAATATAGTGACGCCCCTCGGCGCCAACAGTTACGGAAATATCCATGACGTGCTCTGATCCCGCGCTCATATCAAAACTGGCGGATGTTGAAGACGGGTAAATATTAATGTCGCCCTCTCCTCTTATGTCGACGGACATTGACCCGCTCTCATAGGCCTCATTGAGCGTTAATTGGAAATTGAGCGTTTGCCCCGGCGTTATATCGGCGGGCATATCATGCTCATAGCTGATGGACGCTCCGGGTTTTAAATATTGATGCCCATGGTGGCTCTTTGATGTGTGATCAAGCGTCAAGCTGGGCGCCGTTTCCCCTGAGCTCGATTTGGCCGAACAGCCAGAGCTAATGGCGAGCGCCCCGATAACTATGGGCAAGGCTAAAACTTTATAAACTCTCATGCTGACCTCCGTTAGCGTGTGATAGTGACATCATAACAAACATCCCCATTATTGAAATCAGAGAGATCAATCAAATGAAGTCCTGCGGTAGTTAAATTTGCTGAAGCTGTTTCCGAATTATTAGCGCCCGACAAAGCAGAGCCTAAAAACGTGCCTGCACTAAAGACCGAAAAATCAGGATCACTGCTAGAGGCCCCAGAGCTTCGATTAACCGATATCGTGTGTGTTCCTGGCGAGGTAACATTAAAGGTAATATATATCCGGTTTCCAAGTTTATTTATATCGCCTGCCGCATTGTTAACGCAAACTTCAGTGGCTGATCCATTAACTGAGACATTAGTATAAAGCGGCAAAGATGTTGGAATACGCCCGTTATTTGTTTCGCCCGCTGCCTGCGCATTCGTCCCGCTAATAGATTGTGCGGAACTTATAGCATTTAAGGCTGAAATATCCCCTGCATTATTGGCGCGGTACTCCTCCAAGAAAAGGAATATTGTGGTGAAAAATTCAGTGTTTCGATATGACTCACTTGTTAGAACATTATAAATGGGTTCAAGTCCCGCAGATAGACTATCTGGCGCGTCATCTACGCTATCAAAGATATCGTAGAGAATGCTCTGGACAGACCCTTCATTAAACCAACCTTCATTCGTATAATTATTGCCTTCAACATTAATATCAAAACCAGAGCTTTGTGACGCGCCAAAACTATCTCTGTAGAACGGGTCATCTGTCATCATGCCAGATATAGCGTTACCAAAGCCCTCCCCGAGAGCCACGCGAGGGTCAAGGCGATCCCCTTGTCCGTGCTGGCCGCCGATAGAATCTGAGCGCGATAGCTGATCTTCAAAATAATGACCCCATTCATGAATGACGACATGTTCATCATATTCATCCGTATCATTATTGGCATCACCAAGGATTAGGATACGGCGATCGTTATCGGTTGAAGACACATAGGAAGAGGTCCCAATATCTCCATTTGCAATATTTTGCGCAAAGCTCAGATTACCATTCATACCAGGTCGATTATTTGGGCTCCAATTAAAACCAATCGATGGAAAGACGACATCGGGGTCAATCGCGACAATTCTTTGGATAGATTCATAGATGGGCGCCAGGATTGCAAATGGCGCGGCGGCCCGCGTGGAGGTATAGCTGCTTCCCCCCCAACCTGAGGCCGCGTTGAGATCACGTGTTGAATTAGCAGAGCCCGAATTTACGATTGCGCCCTGTAAAGCATAGAGGACATCCGCGCTGGTATTATCAATAACTCTGACATCCCACTGCGCGCCGCTCGTTTGAACCATTTCAGCCAAAACACGAATGCGCACATCCGTATTGGGGTCGACAGCAAGGCTGTAATTTCCTTCAGCGTCCGTCACACTCGATTGCAATACAGTTCCTGCAGCATTTACGGCTTCAACCGTTAGGCCAGGCGCAGGGTCTTGTGTTATGGCTCCAAAGTTTAAACCATTTGTCGAGGTGTTAAACGGCACATGATCAAAGGTCACGCTTCCGCTAATAGTAACAGCCGTAGGCTGCGGCGTAACATTGACGGTTAGATCAGCCGTATTGGAGTTCCCAGCCGCGTCCGTTGCCGTTGCCGTACAAACGACCTCAGTGTCCTCTGTCACGATCGGGGGCGTAAAGGTACTGCCTTCAAAACTCCCGCCATTTGTACAGGCAATTGTCGGCGTGAGAGTTTCACCAGAATCGTCCGTAACGCTCAGCGTAGATGTTCCAGTACTCCCTGATGCCAAGGTTAAGGTTGCCGGGTTAAATGTAATAACAGGCGGCTCTGTATCAGGCACAATAACTTCAGCTATAACTGTCGCCGTCAAAGTCGCTTCAGATGAGTTTCCAGCTTCATCACTGACAGTAGCGGTACAGACGACGGTAGTATCTACGCTCACAGCTGGAGCAGTAAAGGTTCCGCCTGCAAAGCTTCCGCCGTTCGTACAGCTCACATCAGGGCTACCCAAAATGGCCACATTATCTGTGGCCGATAAAGCTGACGCCGCTGTTTCGCCCGAATCCAACGTTAACGTCGTAGCGCTGAACGAGACAGCAGGCGCTTCAGTATCTGGCGTTATCGTGACATTTAATGTCGCCGTGCCGGAATTCCCAGCCGCGTCGCCCGCCGTGGCGGTACACGCGCTTGTCGTCGCCGTCGTGACAACAGGGGCCGTGAATGTGCCGCCTGCAAAACTTCCGCCGTTAGTACAGCTTACCGTTGGTCCCGTCGTCACCCCGGTATTATCCGTTGCCGTGACGCTCGCTGCGCCCGTCGTGCCGCCCGTAAGCGATAATGTGGTGGGATTAAACGTAACGGAAGGCGCCGCTGTATCAGCAACGGGTGCTGGTGGTGGTGGTGTGACGCCACCGCTTGAAGACGATCCCCCGCCTCCGCAAGCCACGGCTCCGAAAGCCACGCTACTTAGTGCGAGTGTCCGAAAAAGCGGTCTAATGATCATTAAGGGCTCCAATTTTAAAAATGGATACAGGGGTCAAGGTGAACTAACACTTAACAAAGCAAAGTTGTTAGTCACGTTTACGTTAATTTACAGTAACCTATCACCTTAGCGATAAGGACGATTGAGAGCAATTTTGAGCATTTAAGCGCTAAAACCCAAAAAAATAAAAATATTTCCAAGGATTACCCATTGAGATACGTCTTATAGGCAATATGGACACAAAACTTCATGATGAAGACCTTGCTGCGCGCGCCGCGGCAGGTGACGGCGCAGCCTTTCGAGAGCTGCTGCAACGTCACTATGACCGCGTCTTTCGTGTTGTTTACAGTGTTTTGCGCAATCAAAGCGACGCAGAAGACATAACGCAGGAAATATGGGCCGCCATGCCGTCAAAGCTTAAACGCTGGCGCGGTGATGCTAAATTAACGAGCTGGCTGCATAGAATTGCGCTTAACGCCGCCAAAGATTCTCTGCGCCGCTCCGCCACCCGCGCCCGCACAACGGCAGGTTATGCTGAGATGCAGACCTTATCGCGCGGGGAAACGATGGATACGCAAAACCGCCTCTCTTGGCTGCAAACCGCGCTAGAAACCCTTTCTGAGGATTTGCGCGAAACAGCGGCGTTGACATTAGGCGAGGAAATGAATTTTGCCCAGGCGGCAGATGTTTTAGGGGTCGCAGAAGGCACCATTGCGTGGCGCATGAGCGAGATTAGGAAAAGGCTGAAAATATTGGCTTCAAAAGATAACGGATTAGGACAGGAGGCGCTGGCATGAGTGATGATGAATTAGAAAAGCTAGCGCAAGAAATGCAAAATATGAGCCCGTCCGAGAGCGCGCGCGAGCGCGGAATGGAGGCGGCTATGGCGGCGTTTAGCCTAGAATTTGCGCAGGAGTCTGTTGCAAATACACAAGCCGAAAACACTGAGAAAAAAAATACAACCCTCTCCCAAGGATTGGC
>CAZJRU010000125.1:0-5314 GCA_964548315.1 uncultured Hellea sp. | reverse complement strand
TTATCAAAAACAAAATTTGGGCTTTGCATTATTTATTCTCCTCGATATGGGCATTGGAAGGGAAAAGCTTATAAGGGCCCGTCCAGCTAATCGTTTCGCCGTTGACGTCTACACTATGCGTTCCCGATGGATTGTCTTCACCGCCGAGACCTAAGCCAACGACATTGCCGTCTTTTGTCTCGATCATAATATATTCGGCCGCGCCACCTTCGAAATGCGAGACAGATTTAACGCGGCTATGGCTACCAATTGTATATTCAACCGTTGGGTTATAATCGCCATGCGGCTCAATAACGGAAAGAAAAGAAACGCCGTCATTTGTTTTTGCCCGCAAAATGAACCCTGGTTCATTACGAAGATTGAAATTCGGATCATTAGCCCCGACTTGGGTAAAGATAACTTCTGTTCCCTTGGGTACGGCAGAGGAGACAGAGTAGAACTTTCTATCCAAGAGCCATGTCACTTGGGAGAGGCCATCTACAGGCTGAGCTTCCGCGACTTTCCATAAATATTCATATCCGTTTTTATAACCTAACGGTGTCCGCGTCAGAGGTTCTGCTGCGACATCAAAATTTGTTTCAACTAAATGCCCGTTATAGTGAAACGGAAGATCATAATTATGGAGGTTTTCAGAATGCGCCTCAGTTAGATCAATAATCACTGGCCCAGAAAAAGCGGCATCTTCAATGATAGCTACAGACCGCCCGATGCGAACATCCTCATAAGCCGTATCGATTTCGGCCGAGGTAAGTTGAATATTCTCGCCTGTTATAAACGCACCTAATGTGGGCGCATTTTTATTTCCAACATTGACATCGCTATCAAAGTGACTTGTTTCGTCCACAACGAGAGCATTATGCGCAATAGTTTGTTTTGCGTATTTATCATTTTCAGCTAAATAGTGCCCGCCAAATTTTGCTTCCACATTTAAGAAACGCGCGGCGCCGTAATCCCGTAAAATTTCGTGACCCGCATCATAAACCAGAAGGCCCATTTTATCGAAATGCCCATGCCCTAACCCTTGTGAGGTGTTCTTTGCCACGGCCGCCAAACCATTTGGATCGGCAGAAGCGCGTAAAATGTCCAGCGCCCCGTCAGTTCCCTGTTCACCGTCGCCTAAACGCATGGACTTATAGTCAAACGGGGTGGCTTTCCCCGCGGCCAAATCTTGCGAGAGCTTACGGCTTTCAGGTGTCAGAACAAATGTGTTTTGTTCCTGCGCAATAGACAAAAGGCCCGTATCCCCTGTCAGCTCATAGGCAATGGCAACACCGTGCAAAAGCTCATTCGTCCGAATACCTTTTTCTTTAATCGCGTCATTGATCGGGAAAAACAGCCCGCCATAATTTTGCTGAATGAGGCTATAGGTGGCCTTCTTCAAAATTCCGTCACGCTTTTCAAAGATTTTACGTTCTGGATTATTTTTCTGAACGGCTTGCGCGAATATCACAAAAGGCTTTAGGGCGAAACGCTGATAGTAAGGCCCCTCGTTATAATACCCATCTGGTGAGAAGAGCACGTCCATTTGTTTAAGAAAGCCTGCCTCGCCTGATTTATCCAATCCCATCAAAGCCTGCTCTACATATTCATCATCCCCAATGGCGTAGCCTGTCAGTCCAACCGCAGCCGTCGCCCATGTGCCGTGATTATGAACTTTGTTAAACGTCTCAGGCGCACCGACAGACAGGAAATCTGCCATGTTTCGGAGTAAATCTGTTTCAATCTTATCCCGTTGTTCCTCCGACAGCGTCTCTTTTATTGCCCCGTAACTCGGAGCTGTATGCAGTAAAAACATGCTCTCATTTAAGTTCTGCCAAAACATGCGGCCCGGTGACTGCTCTTTCTTCGCAGGGTGTATTCCCCAGCTTGGATAAACGTCAGCATAGGCGAGCATCATTTTGCCCGCGAAATCTGCATATTTTTTCTCGCCCGTTAACTGATAAAGCTGGCCCGCATCATACATGAGGGTGAAATTCGCCTTATGCGTTTCATGCGTATAACCGCCGCCTGGGTCTTTGGGGACGGGTATCGTCAACGGTGTATCAATTAACGCATCTAACTTGGACTGTGCCTGCTTAAGCGTTAGATCAAAGCCACTCGCTTGATGCGCAGATGATTTAACAGCACCAGGGATAACGCTCTCTTGACCTGAGTTCTGACAGGCCGTCATAGCCACCCCTAATAAAAGAGCTACGGAAAAATGTGCAAGTGAACGCATTATGGCCTTAGTCCTTCATTGCTCTCTATCATCGCCGTAGGTTCTAAGCCGCTATTGAGCTCAAAGACGCGAGGCGCAGCTGTATTCGAAAATGTGTTCTTGAAAATTTTCGTTTTTGGCTCACTAACCGTGTGATTAATGAGGAAAGGTGGGCTATTTTTAAAACTATTCTTCGACACATTTGTCACTTGAACGCCGTGCAAGTGAACGGAGGCCTTAGACTTATTACGCGGACCAGCTCCAACATTTGTAAGCTTTGAATCTGTCATATTGAAATGCGGGCCGAAGGTACTTTCATCTCTACCGCCACGGTAATAATCGACCAAAGCCCCCTCAACATCTTTGAAGCTAGACCCTTCGATAGTGAGATATTCCGCATTATAAATACCGTAATCATCATTTTCGGTATCGAGCTTTAAAATAGCTCCAGATACCGTTTCGAAATTTGAATCTTTAATAAGGATATTATCCGCAAATGTCCCTTTGGCCCCAGCAATCACATTAAAGGACTGGTTCACATCAAGGTCTGTGAAATCTGTATCGATAATCTCAAGACGGTAATTTTCAAGCATCGCATAAGGCGATGTTCTGATAACGGCATTGCCCTTATAATCAGGTGCCTCTGCACCTGTAATATTGAGGCCAATAATTTGCAGGCTACCGCCATTATTAATTTCAAATAAGGCCGAGCGTTCAAAGGCGAGATTAACCTCGCCCTGACCTTTAAAAGTCAACGTCTTGTCGAGGCGTAGAAACTTAGGAACAACATAATCCCCTGCGCTTAGAACAATGACATCGCCCTCTTCCGCCGACTTAACGGCCTCAAACAAAGCGCCTTCATCAGAATTTACAGAGACGGTCTTTCCAGATTGAAACGGGACCACAGGCTCACTCTTGGGAAACCAAGACACACCCGTCATATCTTTTGTCGTCACAGCTAAATCACGGCTCGCGCCAATATCCATACCAGATTGCGGATACATCAAACCATTGGGAGCACGTGTTAGAGCGACTTTCTCCCGCTTAAAGCCACTTGTGAAATCTGGTGGGTCCATAGACCCAAGAATATTGTTGTTAAAATCAATACCCGACATATCGTCATACACAGTAAAAACATCACGGCCATCATCGTTGAAAACTAAGTTACTTTCAAACCGGCTATCCGATGGCGGACCGCTACGCTCTTCATCACTACCTGCGCCGAGTTGAATATTGTCGCTATTGACCAAGCTATTCTTCTCAATCAACGCCCCGATAACAGGATCATAGCGGTTAATTGGGCCATTAGGCACACCGTTCATCACAACCAAAGCCCCGCCAAAACGTGTTCCTTTAAGCCCCTCCATGTAATTATTACGGACCGTCTGCCTCGCATTAATGACGCGTATGCCGCCCGTATGGTCGACATCATTCCCAAAGAAAACATTGCCTTCAACGAGGGTATCGTTGCCGTGACGCATTGTCAGCGTTCCGCGCGATTCAAAAAATGTGTTATTAAGAATTTTGTTGTGACCGGACTTGCTCGAAATAATTTCTAGTTCCCCATCACAGCGGTCAAAATAATTATTTTCTACGGTTGTAAATGAATCCATACGTGAAAAATGACTAGTCCCGATGCGAAGCGTTTCCCCGCCATTAGATCCTAATATGGGTCTGGGGCCAAAATAATTATGATCAATACGGTGGTAGTTCTCACGGCTCTCTTCCGTGTTCATCCGCACCGCCATTGTGACGCCTTTATTTCGCTTTCCGACAAGATGGTTATGGTCAAAACGGTTGTTCTTGCCATACATCATAACCCAGAAATCTGTTTCAAAGCGCTCAGGGTTATTGTAATTATCAACAACGACTTCAGTGACCCGAGAATTATAAGCTAAGTCTTTTGAATTCGCCCGAAAAGAAATGACCTCGCTTGTCGGCGTATAACCATCCCTGAAAACAAGGCCGGAAACTTCAAGATATTCCCCTGCCAGTCTAAGGTTTGACTGCCCTGATAAAATGACCTCTCCCTTCGTCTCGGCCGTTAGGCGGATAGGATTATCTATTTTACCTTTACCCTTAAAAACAATCTCAAAATCTTCCCAGGTACCATTGGCGAGTTTAATAACATCTCCTGGCCCTGCTTTTTCGAGAGCCTCTTGGTAAGCAGCTTGATCTTGAACCAGATATTCTTCAGCTTCAGCTTGCGCTTCACATCCACACATGATTGCAGCGGCGCAGAGTAACAACATAGGTTTCAATTTGCTAAGCTCGATTTTCATGGCAATGCCTTCCCTTTAAGCCTAAACATTCTTGAAAACAGGAGCACCATTTGGCCTTATTGGTAACTGAATATCTTTAAGATAGCGACAACTGTCAACCAATATATTAAACCAATTTTCATTAATTGGTATATGCTAGCTAATGAAGCTGTTGAGTCAATGTAAAGCGCGAACGGCTCTCAGACGCCTTGCGCTTAACTTCCTCATAAGCCGCCTCTTCAGATGCCACTAAAAGCGCCTCAATCATGCGCGTAAAATGCGCCCGCATTGCGCTTCTTGCGGCCGAGGGATCTCTATTTTTTAGCGCCTCCAAAATGACTGCATGCTCGTCTTCGCGGTGACTTGAATCTTTGTCGCACACAGATTTATAGACCATTTGTAATTCCGCCGCTTCCGTTCGCATTTTCCACATACTATCAATGACAAATATAATGGCGTGATTATTCGTTGAGCGCGCTATGGTCATATGGAAGGCCTCATCAGCCTCGTCTGCCGAAATATTACCGGTAACTTTTCCGGACATTATATCAATATATCTTTCAAGCTCTTCAATGGCTTCGTCAGTAATGATTGGCGCGGCTAAGGCCGCCGATTCAGCTTCAAAAAGAGCGCGCGCTTCAGTAAGCTCAAAAGGCCCCACAATAGGCAGGCCGTTTAACGCTTTATTCGTTCCGTCTAAAACATAAGCTCCAGACCCAACTTTAATTTCAATGCGTCCCTTTGCCTGCAGGGCTATTTCCGCTTCACGGACGGCAACGCGGCTCACCCCAAATTTTTTAGCAAGGTCACGCTCACCAGGCAATCGGCTCCCCGGCGGAAATACTCCGGAATCGAT
>CAZJRU010000124.1:0-5356 GCA_964548315.1 uncultured Hellea sp. | reverse complement strand
ACCTGATTTCAGGCAACACCAATGCACCAACAATCATGATAGCTGAAAAAGCAGCTGATATGATTAAAGAAGACGCGATGTCACCTAAAGTTGAGGTCAACGCATAAACTCATTTAGCTATCACAAAACCGTGCGGTAATGTTAGGGTTACGTGACTCCGCTTTTGAAGAGCTATTACATAGGGTGTTCGAATTAAACATCTTAAGCTTAACGAGTAAAATTATGTCCAAAATGAAATCTATATTAGTTCTTTCTGCTGCAGCTATGTGTCTGAGCACAACACCAAGTTTCGCCCAATATGGTAGCGGCTCTTCCTCAAATAACTTGCCAACAAACTCATCCACGGCAAAGCGCGCGAAAAAAGTACGATCAACCATTAGTAAAGCTGATGAAAAACGCCGAATGGCGCTTAAGGAAAAAGAGGCTATGGAAGCCAAGTTAGCCCAGCAAGAAGGCTCCTATGGTTCAGGAACTGCTAAACCAGCAGAATCTTATGGCTCAGGCACACCTAAGCCCGCAGAATCTTATGGATCAGGAACACCTAAGCCCGCTGAATCTTACGGGTCAGGAACACCTAAGCCCGCTGAATCTTACGGGTCAGGTACACCTAAACCTACTGAAGCTTATGGATCGGGTACACCTAAGCCTACTGAAGCTTATGGATCTGGAACGCCTAAGCCCGCAGATTCTTACGGATCTGGAACACCTAAACCTGCAGGGTCTTACGGTTCAGGCAATGCCGTGACAATCAACTGCCCAAGTGGAACAACAGCACAAGCTGACGGAACATGCTTGATCACAAGCGGCAGCTTTCCCACAGGCTAATCAACTGTTATAAAACGGCATGAAATTTCCGCCGTCCATATTATTCGGAGCAGCCCTTATCGGGGCTGCTCTATTTTTTATTAGGCAGCTCTCCGCTGCCTTTTACCTCGGAACGACTACGGTTGATCATCCGTATATCGTTTTCACCGCAGTCTTGATGATCTCCGGGCTAATTTGGGCCAGCCTCATTCCTTTATTTAAAAATTGGACGAAGCAAAAATCACCACCGGTTCAACCTGAGAACCTTTGGCCCTCTCTGGGAATAATTCTGGCGCTTGGCCTAGGGTTTCGCGCGATGTTTTTTGCCTCGACGCCCATTTATGAAGATGACTGGAATCGCTACCTTTGGGACGGGGTCGTTATAACTCAAGGCGAAAGCCCTTATACCTATAGTCCAAAGGAAATTCTTGATAACACCGTCCCAGACCAGACGCAGTCGCTCAAAGACATTTCGGATACCCATGAAAACTTCTTAACCCGTATCAATAATACGGCTCTTACGACAATTTACCCGCCCGTCGCTCAGGCTGTTTTCGCGCTTGCCGCAGTCATCAAACCTCTTAATCTTGACGCGCTTCGGTTTCTGTTTTTGATAAGCGAAGCCATCACGCTCTTTCTTATGATTAAAGCGCTCACGCTTTATGGGCGCAGCCCCCTCTGGGTCGGCCTTTATGCGCTCAATCCGCTTCTCATTTTTAGTGCCTTTAACGCGGCCCATATGGATATATTACTCGCCCCTGCCCTTATAGGGACGGTTATAGCCATGCGTAAAAATCCATTCATAGCCGCTATGGCGCTTTCCGCTGCGGCGGCTGTGAAAATTTGGCCGCTTTTGTTAGCCCCTATCATATTTCGGCCTTGGCGGCGGGACCTGAAAATTTATATCTCCTGCGCCTTACTCGTGGGGGGATTGACCCTGATTTTACTCTGGCCAATGCTGTCGACACTGGGCGAGAACAGCGGCTTGTCAGCTTATTCCACAGGATGGCAACGCAGTAGCTTTCTATTCCCGCTTCTGGAAAAAGGGCTTTCAGGAATATCGGCTGATCCTGGTAAAATAGCCCGTATCATTATCGCGCTTATTTTAATTAGCCTGAGTGTTTGGCGCGGCCTTATCTCGCCTATTGGAGAGCTTTCAAAGAGACCCGCCGAACTTATGTTTATAACATTGGCCCTCTATTTATTATCGCCAACAGGCTTTCCTTGGTATCTGATTTGGGTCCTGATATTTATTCCCTTCTGGCCAAGTTACGGCCTTGCTGCCTTATGCGTTCTTACCCCCCTTTATTATGTGCGGTTTGGGCTGGGGGAGCTTGGTCAATATGACATTTATACGAATTGGCTAATCCCGCTACAATTCAGCATTCCTATACTCATCTTAATTTTCGAATTTATCCGCCGAGACAAACATGCCTGACCCTATTATTAAAGTCGTTATACCGGCCCGAAATGAAGTCCAAGCGATTACAAAAGTCATTGACGCTATTCCCAGCACCGTGAGCGAAATCATTATTGCAGATAATGGCTCAACGGACGGAACCTCGAAAGCGGCCGAGGCCGCAGGTGCCAGCACGGTTTACGTTGAAACGCCTGGTTACGGCAGAGCCTGCCTAGCTGGTATCGACGCGGCGGGCGACTATGACATTATGGTTTTTCTGGACGGGGACGCCTCTGATTATCCAGAAGATATAGACGATTTAATTGCGCCGATAATCTCAGGCGAGAAAGATTTTATGGTCGGCTCTCGCCTTAATCCCAAGCTAGAGGACGGCGCGCTGACCGTACAACAAAGATTTGGAAATCGGCTGGCTTGTTTTCTGATGACGCTGTTTTGGAAAAGTACCTTTACGGACCTTGGGCCATTTCGCGCAATCACAAAGGACGCGCTAGAGAGCCTCAACATGGAAGCCCCTACATTTGGATGGACGGTTGAAATGCAAGTTCGCGCGCTTAAGCAGGGGCTAAGATATGGCGAAGTTCCTGTGCGTTACCGCCCGCGCATTGGGACGTCCAAAATTTCCGGAACGCTATCAGGTGTCATCTTAGCGGGATATTATATTCTGGGGACGATCTTCAAAGAGGCTGTGTTTAGTCCCAAAAAAAATCCCGCCACAAAGGCGGGACATTAGTTACCAAATTTTTACGCGTTTTTCAGGCGGCAAATAGAGCGCGTCTCCAGGCTGAACATCAAAGGCCTCGTACCACGCATCGAAATTTCTAACGATGCCATTTGCCCGGTACTCACCTGGACTATGCGGGTCGGTTTTCAAACGATTTAATAAGGCCGCATCTCGGAATTTACGTTGCCATATCTGACCAAAAGATAAGAAGAACCTCTGATCGCCTGTCATGCCGTCAATCACAGGAGCTTCTTTTCCGTTGAGAGATTTCTTATAGGCCGCATAGCCCATCGTCAGCCCCGTTAAATCACCGATGTTTTCGCCAAGCGTCAGCTCGCCGTTAATGTGCTCACCCGGCAATGGTTCAAAGGCATTAAATTGATCGACTAAATCCTTTGAGCGCGCCTCAAAAGCCTTACCGTCTTCTTCCGTCCACCAGTCACGCTGCTCACCGTTGCCGTCAGTTTTTCGGCCTTGGTCATCAAAGCCATGACCCATCTCGTGACCGATGACCGCGCCGATACCGCCGTAATTTACGGCTGGGTCTGCGGCTGGGTCAAAGAACGGCGCCTGCAAAATAGCGGCTGGGAAAACAATCTCGTTCAAGTCAGGTCGGTAATAAGCATTCACTGTTTGTGGGTTCATGCCCCATTCGTCCCGGTCAATCGGCCCGCCAAGTTTCTTAATCTCGTCGTTCCACGCCCAAGCATTTGCTTTTTTAATCGTTCCAATAAGATCATTGCGGTCAACGGTAAGCTCCGAGTAATCCGTCCACTTATCAGGATAGCCAATTTTTGGATTAAACTTCGCGAGCTTGTCTTGCGCTTCAACCTTTGTTGCTGGATCCATCCACTCAAGATTATCAATACCGTCTTTAAAAGCAGAGCGCAGGTTCTCAATCAGCTTATCCATCTCTGTTTTAGCAATAGGCGGGAAATGTTGTTTGACATAAACTTTGCCAACCATCTCGCCGATCATGCCGTCAATTTGGCTGACGCCGCGCTTCCAGCGTTCGCGCTGCACCTCTGTTCCGCGAAGTGTTTTGCTGTAGAAATTGAACTGGGCATCATCGATATTTTTAGGAAGATAAGCCGCGTTAGATCCCATGTAATGCGCGGTCATGTAATCGCTGAGAACCTGCACATCCGCCGCGTCAAAAATTTTCGCCGTGCCTTCAATCGCGTCCGTTTCGCGGACCACAAAATTATCTTGGTCACCCATGCCAGCCTCAGCCAACAACGCGTCCCAAGGGATGCCGCCGGCCATTTGCTTAAGTCCAGTCAAGCTACGCTTATTATAGGTCAGGCTGCGATTTCGGCGCTTGGTCGGCGTCCAATGAACGCGCGCCAAGTCTGTTTCAAATGCCATGACGCGCTTGGCCCGCCATTGCGGGCGGTCAGCCCCCGCTGCCGTTAACATCGCTGCCAAATAATCGACATAGGCGGCTCTGATGCCATCTGACTTTTCGCCCTCATCAAGATAGTAACTGCGGTTAGGCATGCCCAATCCAGATTGAGTGAGATAGACAATATAGTTTTTCACATCTTTCAAATCCACACTCACAAAAGGCGCAATAGGTGACCTTAAACCTAAGGATGGGTTCGCCAACAATACGGCGACATCTTCGTGTGATTTCACGCGTCTAATTTTCTCAATATCTGCGGTTATTGGCGTGAGGCCAGCGGCTTCGATAGCGTCCGTATCCATAAAGGCCGCGTAAAGGTCACCAATTTTTTGTTCTTCCGAACCCGCAGGCGCATTGATGGCCGAAGCCTGTTCAATAATTTTTCTAACCCGTTCTTGCGACAAATCCGCGAGAATAGCAAAGCCGCCATAATTATCTTTATCCGCCGGGATTTCTGTATTTTCAAGCCACGTGCCATTGACATATCTAAAGAAATTATCGCCCGGCTTTACGGATAGGTCCATATTTTCGGTAGCGACACCATAAGTTCCCCGAACGGGTTTAAGAGGTTCAGACTGGATATTTTTCGCTACAGAAGACTCGCTATTTTGCGCGGAATGTTGAGTAGAATTATTACAGGCAGCCAGACTTATCGCCAACAGGCTAACAGCCATCACGTTATGAAACTTCATTTTAAATTCCTCGAGGGGTTACTTAATTTATTCTGCGGGCGCAGGGGTTGCGACTATAGCGGGCTTTGGCTCACCCATCGCGCCTTCTAGCTCCATACCCTCTAGCGCCAAAGCCATTTCAGGATCGTAGGACGAGCCTAACCCTGGCTGCTTCTCCCCGCGCCACAAGCCGCGGAAGAAACGCGTAATATCGACGCCAATGCCATACATGGCCGGCACCAACATAAGAGTGAGGAAGAAATCAAATAAAACGCCAAAAGCCAAAGCCACGACCATCGGCTTGAGGAACTCCGCCTGCGTGGAGGTTTCAAACA
>CAZJRU010000123.1:0-5494 GCA_964548315.1 uncultured Hellea sp. | reverse complement strand
TTGCCGAAGGTTTTCTGCAAAACACCTGTCATCTCTAAAAGTGTAAGTTTTTCGCGCTGTAGCTCAAATTCACCATTTATACGCCGCAAGCCAGCCTCTTCATATTGAAGGCGAATATCAATAATATCGCTAAGAGTTTTTGTACCAATAGTCTCTTCTGTTTGTGCGGCTTCAAATTGAATAAACATTTGATTTTCAATAATTTTGAATTGCGGAATTTGCGCCTCAAGCGAACGGATGCGTTTAAGCGTAATTTTAATTCTCTCTTCGAGTTCCTTTTCAGCGCGGTTTAGCTCTGCTCTTGACAAGTTCAAGCGCGCTGTCGCTCTCTTTGCATCTGATTTCAACGTCCCGCCTGCGAATGGTATAGACACATCCACGCCAACACGATTGTTGAGTCCAAAATCGTCAAAGCCATCAAAGGAGGAAAATGAGGTTGTACCCACAACTTCGATAACAGGTAACCGATTGCGTTTTTGACGTTCCTTCTGAGCCCCCAAATTCTCCACTCGTTTGTCAAGCGCCTTAAGGGTCAAATTGTTATTAACCGCGGTCGCCACAGCCGTTTCACTTGAAAATAAAGCAAAACTCTCAGGCACAAGTTTTTCTACATTCATTTTGTGTGCACAGAGCGGAACTTTGGATTCCGTATCGATTTCAATTTGTGTCTCCGCTCGTTCTTTAATAAATTCAAGTTCAAGATTAAAGGCGTCAGTCTCTGCCAGCTGGGATGCAATATTTGCGACATCCGTTAAGGTTGCCCCGCCTACATCTAGCAAGTTATTAGTGGCTTCATATTGACGTGCAAAAAAATCACGGCGTGCCTTAGTTAGCTCTTGCTGTTCTGAAACTTGCTGAAGCTGTAAAATGGCTAAAGCTGTTTGAACAATAGCAGAGTTTGCTTCTTGGTCGGCTTCAAATTCTCGCGACTCAAGTTCTGACCGCGCCGCCAGCCTTGCATATTTAGCATCACCAAAATCAAAAATCCGTTGAGAAGCCCGTGCCCCCACCTGATTAGAGACCCCGCTATCAACAATGCCGGTATCCCCTGCCCCTGAACGGCCAAAGCCTGATACACGTGGCTGAAAGAGGGAGCGAGCTTGTGTCACATCCGCTGATGCTTCATTCACACGGGCGCTCGCTACTCGAAAATTAGGCGCCCGTGTTGCGGCGAGCTGGAAGGCTTCTCCAATACTAATACAGGCTTCATTTGAGGTTTGGGCAAGTGCCGGCGAGTCGATTAACGTTGCGGCAAAAAATGCAGTAAGGAGAGATATTCTATATGATGGATTGACCATAACGCTCTAAAGCTCGCAGTCTTAGGTACGCCGTAAACCGCGATAAAGCGACTCACCTAACGGTTCAAAGATATAATCCATTAATGTTCGGCTCTTACCCGAATAAATAAACACATCTACGGGTATGCCGGGCAGCACATCTAGACCTTCTGTTCGTGCCAGTTCTGATTTTGGTACACGTATCTTTGCTTCATAATAACTCAGTGCCGTAATGGGATCAATTTTAAGATCGGCGCTAATGTCAATGATTTTACCTTCCAGGCGAGGAGCTTGCCAACCTTTATAAGAACTAAATTGTGTCCGTACAGTTTGTCCTTCATGCACGCCCGAGCGATCAGCCGCTGCAATTTGCACGGCCGCTGTGACCTCTCCAATATCGGGAACAATTTCCATTAATGTCTCGGCAGGCTTAACCACTGCGCCTATAGTCGCAAATGACATGTTTAAAACCTCACCTGAAACAGGAGCAATAATTTCAGACCGATTAAGAATGTCTTGAGCAGCATTTAGCTGTTCTTCCGCAGCCAAAAGCCGGGTATTATTTTCGAGAAGGTCTTCCGCAATTTCACGCGCAGCTCGCGCGCGGGCTTGGGCAATTTGTGCTTCATGATCAAGCATAGAGGCTTGCGCGTTTTCACGGTCACTCTTAAGTCTAGCAATATCGCCTTCAAGATTAGCTACGAGCCGTTCAGCTTGTGTCAAACGATCTTTTCGGGCTAGTTTTTTCTCAAATATTTCGCGAATAACCTTCCGCTCACTTATCGCAGCGTCTAGAGATTTTTGCGCAATATCCATCTGGCTGCTACGAGACGATTTAGTCTGCTCAGCAGCTTGAATCCGGGCTTGCAGGACGGCCACATCCGCATTGAGCGCATTTTTCTGCTGATCAAACAAATCACTTTCACGGCGAATAATATTCGCGCGCTCCAAATCACCCAACTCAATTGAATCAAGCACAGAAAAATCAGGTTGGCCTGCCCCTTTTTGCAGGGCGCGCAGGCGTGCTACAGTAGCGGCCCGAGCGGCATATTCTTGAATCACCTGATCTCGAGTCGATAAGGCAGCTGTCTTTTCCAAAACAACCAGAGTATCACCCTGCTGCACAAATTGGCCTTCGCGGACAAGAATTTCGCGCACGAGTCCACCTTCAAGATGCTGCACAACTTGGCGGTTATCTTCAACCACGACCTGACCGTTTGCGCCAATGCCTTCCTCCAAAGGCGCAAAACCACCCCAAAGCATAAAGCCGCCAAAACCAATCAGGCAAGCTAAGGCCATATTACGCGTCATCTTATCACCCATAGGCTTGAAAAGAGTTTTCCGCATGATCAGGCTCCTATATTCAATTTGAGAGGTGTGACAACTGATGGAACCGCTTTGGGCGCAGCTTTAGAAGCTTCAAGATATTTTTTCGTGTCCGCCGTCAGCACGCCGCCTTTCTTAATGAGCATTATTGAGCGGGTGGCAGCTATCAGATTATTATCATGTGTGGCCGTAATAATCACACAGCCATCATTTGCAGCGGCTTTCAATAAGGTGATAACTTCAAGCGCTTTCGCCGGATCTAAATTAGCCGTTGGTTCATCTAAAATCACAAGGACCGGCTTTCCAAAGAAAGCCCGCGCCAAACCAATGAGTTGTTTTTGACCTGCAGACAGCGAACCTGATCCATTAGGCAATATTTCAGTCTCATACCCTTCGGGCAATGCAAGTATCATCTCATGCGCGCCAACGCTCTGTGCCGCTTCGATAACAGATTCTGCCGAGGTCTCACTCATACGGGCAATATTTTCGGCGACCGTTCCAGGAAGAAGCTCTACATTTTGCGGCACGTATCCTAAATATTGACCTCGGTCTTCAGCTTGCCATTGATGAAGATCACGCCCGCCTAAAAGGACCGCGCCTGAGTGCGGAGACCACGCCCCTGAGATTGTTTGCAAAAGCGTACTTTTCCCGCAGCCATTTGACCCCATAACAGCAACAATTTGCCCGCCTTCCATATTGACACTAAACGGACGGATAAGCGAGGTGCTTGCCTTCGGTACTGTAACACAGAGCCTTTCAAGTAAAACTGATGAAGCCGGTCTTGGGAGCGGGATGTAATCTTCTGTCGTAGACTTTTCTTCAATTGTTTCGCCGAGCTGTTTCCACGCGTTTCGTGCAGCTGTAATACTCCGCCAATTCCCAACCAATTGGTCAATTGGCATAAGCGCGCGAGACATAATAATTGAACCCGCAACAATAGCGCCAGGCGAGACTTGTTGTGTAATCGCAAGTGCCCCGCCAGCCCCAAGAATTAAGATTTGCAAAGACTGACGCCCAGCACGCGTAGCGGATGAAAAACTGTTTTCCCGCGCACCAGCCTTCAAGGTCAAATCTCTAACTTGATCTTTGGTTTTACGCCATTTTTTCAAGGCATTTTTTGTTAAGCCCATAGAAACAATCGCTGAGCGTTGACGGCTAAGACCGCTTGCAAGCATGAAAGCTTGGGAGTTTCCACTCGAGGCTATCATATTTGTATTACGTGTCGATAGCTCGGCTGCAATGGCAACAACGAGCAGGATTAATCCACCCGCAACACCAATAAAACCAATAATCGGATGGATTAAGAACATAACAACAAGGAAAAAGGGCGCAAAGGGCAGATCAAAAAACGGTAGAACTGTTTGATTTTGAAATAGGCCGCGAATTCGGGCCAATACACGAAGGTCATTTGGTAAGTTCGGAGCCGAATTATGATTGCGGTCAAAGCTTTCAAACACTTTGTCTGATATCATAGCATCCAGATCTTCGGCAGCCATTGAACAAATTCTCCGGCGGCCCGTCTCAGCCATGCCGTAAATAATCATGAGAAACATAGCAATGACGGTAATCCAGATGAGCGTATCTTGTGAGCCCGATGTCAAGATACGGTCATAAACTTGCAACATATATAGGGGCGATACTAAGAGAAGAATATTGCAAACAAGGCTAAAGCCTAAAATAGGCCAATAATAGCCTGGCAGATGCCGTTTCATGGATGAAAGCCAACTTAATAAACTCAAATTGGACTTTGATGTATTACCTGCTTCCGTCATGTCTCTCTTATCTTTTTTTGGTTTAAGCAATTTTCAAATTTGAAATTTAATTTTAAAAACCGCCAGACAAGTGGCGATTCTCAAAGATAAATTAAGCGCCCAAAACTAAAAGATTTGGGCGCCTCTATATTAGGCGACTTCGAAAACATCCGAGGCGACAAAGACTGTATCCTCAATTGTATCCGCCGGATCGATAAATACATCATTAGCCACATCAACGCTCCCCGTATCTGCAAAGATTGGGGCCTCATCTTCAGCAGAGACGAAGACAGGGGCTGAGGGTGCGGCCGAAGTTGTTGTGGTCACAGCGGGGCTAACATCAAAATCGAGTGTAAAATCAATCGGGCTGTTGCCTAATTGCTGGACAAGGAATGTGAACGTATCTCCTCCCGCAAGTCCATCAGCCGCATTAAATCCGATGAAATCGGTACCCGCTGTAAGACCTGTATTACCACCCGTTGCAAGAGCATCCAATATATTGGTACCTGTTAACGCATCTCCAGGATTTCCATTTCCAAAGAGGGAAAGTCCTAGGAAGCCGCTCGTGTCTACGCCAGCAGCGGCATTATCCACAGGGAAACTGCTCCCTTGAACGAGGCCGATAAAGCCAACATCATCAGCAGACACAAATTGGCTCAACTCAACGCTTGTCAGCGTGCTACCTGTTGGGACAGTGACTGAGAAAATATCAACATCTTGAGCATTCGGCAGGTTCGCCGCCGCCGCATTCACAACTGTGTTTGAGACCGTGTTAGAGCCGTCAATAAGCGTGAAAGCGGTTGGAGCCGCGCCAACGCCTGACAGATCTACGGTTCCGTCGGCTAACACATTTGAAGGGATTGCGAGAGCTACGCCCGCACTATCAACAAGGTTTTCTATATTGCTAATCGTATCTGTACCGTCAAGCGCAGAGACGACGGTTAAGGTTCCATCACCATTATTTGTTACCGTAATATTGGCCGCAACATCTTCAAAAACGGCCGTATCAATACCGTCTCCACCGTCAAGTGTGTCATTGCCCGCGCCGCCTGTAAGTACGTTAGCTCCAGCATCACCTATTAGCGTATCATTTCCGGTAAAACCCGTCAGGTTCTCGAAATTGGTAAATGTTTCATTGAT
>CAZJRU010000122.1:0-5526 GCA_964548315.1 uncultured Hellea sp. | reverse complement strand
GAGCGAATAGCTTCTTGCAAAATACCATTGATGAGCTTGATGACCGGCGCGTCATCTTGGCTATCCAGCAAATCAGACGTGCGCGGCAATCCACTCGCGAGCGCATTTAGGTCGCTTGGCGCTTCCATAGCGTCTTCGGCTGAGCTTGATAAATCAGCATGGGCGTAAATACGCGCGGCGTGACTTTCAAACTCTCCTGGCGTGACATCGAGTAATTTAGCGGGACGTCCCAAGGCCCGGCGCGCCTCGAGCTTCGCCTCTAGGGTCGCTGAAGGACGGCACGCCAGAACCGTGACGCCGTCTTGCTCCATCGCGACAATCCCCTGAGCACGCGCAAAGCCGTAAGTCAGGGCAGGTTTGAGGGAGGTCTCGGACATGAAATTTAGATAACCTCATCAAGCTATTCTGTCACCTTTAGATTTATGACAATCCCGAAACCGAAGATGTTTATTATCGTTTATCGAAAATATTTATTGTTTTTCAATAAGGCTTAGTATAAACGGGTGAAAATGCAAAAAATCAGGGAAAGACCATGCTCTCTATCACCAATGTCCATAAACGTTTCGGCGACGTCCATGCGATGAATAATATAAATCTTGACCTCCAGCCCGGCCTCTTCGGCCTGTTAGGTCCTAACGGGGCGGGAAAATCGACCTTGATGCGCACCCTCGCCACATTGCAAACGCCTGACGAAGGCACGATTACCTATAACGGCGTTGATATTACGAAAGAGCCGAACATTATTCGCTCTTCGCTGGGCTATTTGCCGCAAGATTTTGGTGTCTATCCCCGCATGAGCGCCTTGGCATTACTCGATCATATTGCGATATTAAAAGGCCTTTCCAATAAAGCAGAACGTAAGGAACAGATTGAAACCCTCTTACAAATGGTCAACCTCTGGACACATAAGACGGCTGCGGTTTCAACATTTTCAGGCGGCATGCGTCAACGTTTTGGCGTCGCCCAAGCTTTAATTGGCGATCCGCACCTTATTATTGTCGATGAACCCACAGCGGGGCTTGACCCTTTAGAGCGGCAACGCTTTTTAGATATTCTTTCGCGCGCCGGGGATGACAAAATCATTATCCTCTCCACCCATATCATCGAAGATGTCAGAGATTTATGCACTGATATGGGTGTGATGGGGAACGGAAAGCTCATTGTTCGCGATGCGCCTGAGGCCCTCATCGCCCGTATTGACGGGCAGGTTTGGACCCAGCGGATTGAAAATGACGACACTGTCGATCAGCTTAAAAAAGATATGCGGGTTTTATCAACGCGGCGATTGCGCGGCGCGACAGTCGTGTCCGTTCTTGCGGCCAAGTCTCCGGGAGCGGGATGGGAACTGCGAAATGTCATGCTTGAAGATGCCTATTTTGCATATCTGAACGGCTTTATCTCAAACACAGAGTCTCGCCATGCTGCGTAATCTCTTAAAATTTGAACTTTCACTTCACACCCGTCAAATCGGCTTTTGGATTGCCTTTATCGTTTTATTTGGCTTGGCCCTTTTATTTTCATCCCATGAAGACTTCGCCATTGGCGTTGCGGGCGGTGAACGCGTTAAAGTCAACGGGGCCATCCCCATTGCGTTAACCATTTCTGCCTTTAGCCTCTTTTCGATTTTCTTTGCGGCGGTCTTTGTTGTGACGGGCGTCATGCGTGATGATACGCATAAATCCGTCGAAATCATGCATGCGACCCCGGTTAAAACATCGAACATGGTTGCCTCCCGCATGATAGGGGTATGGCTTGCCACGATGCTTAGCTTAACAGGGCTCATCTTTGGTACCATGGCGGGGCCTTTTATGCCCTGGGCCGATCAAGAGACATTTAAAAGCTTTGATCTCATTCATTATATACAGCCCTTTTTCCTCTTCATCGTCGTCAACGCCCTCATTGTATCTGCAATTTATACGGCCATCGCGGTAACGACCCGCAACCGCGCGCTGGTCTATGTAAGCGCCGTTGGTTTATTGGTCCTCTATCTCATTGGGGGCGTTGTCGCGGGCGAGCGTCCTGATGACTGGATCGCGGCCTTAATTGATCCCTTTGGAACAACATCACTTGCGCTTGAAACAGAGTATTGGCCTGCAGCTGAGCAAAATGAAAACATGGCCTCCTTTACCGGGTGGCTTGGCCTTAATCGATTACTCTACGGGCTCCTCGGGCTGGCCTTATTTGGGTTGTCATTTGTCTTTTCCAAACGCGGCATTCACATGCGGCGCGGGAAAAGACGCCTAACCGAAGCTGGGCCTAAGCAGCTTCCAAGCACGGTGAAGGCCTTAAAGCCTAATCTTGGAAATGGCTTTACGCTTCAAGCCTTTTGGACACGTCTAAAATTTGAATATCTGTCTACGATTAAAAGCACGGCGTTCATGATATTGGTCGGCATTGCTTTTGCTCTTTTTATTGTGGTTCTCTTGGTCACAATTTTTATGGGCGCGAGCACAACCTTGCCAACATCTCGCTTTATGACGGGTATAGCCTTAAACTCACTTTTAATCCCGATGTTGATTATCATGGTCTTTTTTGGGTCAGACATAATGTGGCGAGACAGGACTGCGAATATGCACGGTATCCTTGACGCCACTCCCGTCAAAGACGTCTCGCTCTTATTTGCAAAATGGAGTGCTTTAGCTCTTTTAATTTTATCCGTCATCTTAGCTTTGCTTATCGCAGCTATGATTGCGCAATTATTCGTGGGATGGAACCTCGTTCCCGTCGTCCCGACAACGTTTTTTGCCATCGGCCTTATCAGCTTCTTTGTTGGTTTTTTCTTCCAAGGCATGCTGGTGATGTTTATCCAGAACTTTATGCCAGGTCGGATTATTGGTATGCTGGTCAGCGGGGGCGTCTTAGCAGCCTTAATTATCGTTATCCGACAATTACCCTTCTACCACCCGTTGATGAACTTCGGTGATGCTGACGCTGGAAGTTATTCGGAAATGGCGGGCTTCGCGAGTCCCAACTCATTTGGCTGGGAATTTGGATATTGGATGGGCCTTATCGTTTTGCTAGGAGTTCTATCAATTTGGGTCTGGAAACGTGGACACCAGATAGGTCTTATCGGCAGGCTTAAAAATATGCGAAAGCGTATGAAGCTTCCCTCCATCGCCGCCGCCGCGCTTGGCGCACTCGCCTTTGTTGGATTTGGCTTTGCTGGACTTCAAAGCTATAAAGCCGAGCGCTATCAAAACCCCAAACAAATGGAAGCTAACCAAGCTAAGTTCGAAAAACTTGTTGGCGATTTATGGCAACGTAAAGACCCGCGTATAACCTCTGTGAGTGTTGATGCTGATTTTTACCCTGAAAAAGGGACAGGCGAATTCCGGGGCCGTTACACAATAGATAATCCTCATGACGAGGCCATAATCCGAACAACGGTATATTCTGGCGTCGGCATAAAAAATATTACCCAGCTTAATATTGAAGGCGCTAAACTGGTCACAGGCGAAGAGTTCGCTGACGCGCTAAAAGTTTATGAAGTACAGGAAGTCGAGTTTAGCCCGCCTTTGGCGCCGGGCGAGAGTCGCGAGGTGACCTTCACCACACAGTTTAAAAAATCCACGCTCACCACAGCGTCAAAAATCGCCGAAAATGGAACTTTCGTCAATAACCCCGAAGCCCTCCTCGTCTTCGGGAATATGGAAGTAGGGTTTCTATCTGACCCCGATAAACGCCGCAAACATGAGCTTGAAGAGAGAGTTCAGTGGCCAGAGCGCGACGACGAAGACGCGCGGCGCTATAATCTTTTAACGAGCTTTTCCGGTTATGCTGATACAGTGGACTTTGATGCCCGCATATGCACAAATGAGAACCAAATCCCAATTGCGCCCGGTCAGTTTCAAGGTGAAACCATTGAGAATGGGCGGCGCTGCCGGAGCTATCGCTCAATTAATCCTATTCAAAATTTCTTCTCTTTCCTAACCGCAGAATATGAAGTGCGTAAGGAAGTATGGAGTAATTCAGATGGAGACGACGTTGAGTTGGAAATTTATTTTCACCCCGACCATAATTTTAATATCGACATTATGTTTGGTGCCATGCGCAGGTCCATGGAGGTCTTCACGCAGACCTTTAGTCCCTATCAATATGCGCAGCTTCGTATCCTGGAGTTTCCTCATAATAGTTTCGCTCAAGCCTATGCTGGAACTGTTCCGTTTTCAGAAAATCTTGGCTTTGTGCAAGACCCCGGAGATGCCGATGACCCCAAGCGCGTTGATTACGCGACCTATGTCACCATGCATGAAATTGGGCATCAATGGTTCGCCCATCAAGTGATCGGCGCTTACGCCAAAGGCTCAAACCTTTTATCCGAAGGCCTGACTGAAAATGCGACCATGCTAGCTTATGAAAAACATTATGACTTCACCAAAGCCCGCCGCGTACATGAAGAGCGTACAACACAATATCTGGCGATGCGGACATTTGAACGTGATGATGAGCCAATTTTGGCCAAAGCCGAAGATCAACAATATCTTAATTATCAGAAAGCCAGCTGGGTTTTTTGGGGCATGCGCAATATTATAGGCAACGAGGCAGTTCAAAAAGCGGTCAAACGTTTCCTAACCGAGTATCACGGCACCAAAGGCGCCCCTTATCCCACGACGCTTGAACTCCTTGATATTTTGAAAGAAGAAAGCGCGCCTAAATATCATTCCCTCATCGAGGATTACTGGAACAAAATCACATTTTGGGACCTCTCTTTCACCGATGATGTGAAAATCGCAAAAGCAGGCCAAAACTTCAAAGTCTCTATTCCGCTCAAAGTTGATAAAAAATATGCTTCCGAAGAGGACGGCAAAGAAACATCTGTTTCAAAGATTGACGGAGCTGAGTTAAGCGAATGGGTCGAAATCGGGTTCTACACCGAAGATCCAGAAGATGACCTAGGCGCCAACCCATTTGCAACGCGCATGGTCAATGTCACGCAAGCTGAAAGCCTCATAGACTTCACTTTGGATAAGCGTCCAACCCATATTTTGCTCGACCCAAAGCGCAGCCTGATCGAACGCAATATCAAAAACAACGTCAAAGCCTTGGAGAAAAAGCTCGCTGACGCAGAATAAGCTTGGCCTTCAGCACAACAGCATAATCAAGCCGGGGGCGAGTATCGCCGCTTGCTCCGGTTTCTTTTGTCCGCTAAAGGGGCGCAACTTAAACACCTGCGAGACCTCTCATGAAAATGAACGGAAATGAAATCCGCCAAGGCAATATCATCAAGCACCAAGACACGCTTTGGGTCGCGGTGAAATGTAATGCCGTAAAACCCGGCAAAGGCGGCGCCTTTAATCAGGTTGAGCTTAAGAACCTGCTGGATGGCCGTAAGCTTAATGAGCGTTTCCGCGCGGCTGAAACGGTTGAGAAAGTCCGTCTTGAACAAAAGACTCACACCTATTTATATGAGGACGGTAATTTTCTCGTCTTCATGAACGGCGAGACCTATGAGCAAGTGAACCTTGAAAAAGACTTTGTTGGAGAGAGCGCGAAATTTCTCAATGACGGCATGGCCGTCGAAGTTGA
>CAZJRU010000121.1:0-5582 GCA_964548315.1 uncultured Hellea sp. | reverse complement strand
GACCTCAGGATTATGAGTCCTGCGCTCTAACCAGCTGAGCTACCCCACCACGAGGTGTCCTTAGGAACGCGCGGGGAATAGTGTAAAATATAGCTTCTGACAAGCCTAAACTCAGGCAATTTACTGTAAAGCCGGCAAGCCGTACCACCTAGAGAAACATCATTGCCGGGTCTTCTAGCTTGGCCTTCATATCCTGCATCATTCTGGCCGCGTCATAACCGTCAATAACGCGGTGATCACATGACACAGAGAAGTTCATCACCAGACGTTCTTCGATTTCGCCGTTTTCCAAAAAGAGCTTTCGGCGGATTTTATTGGGGCCGAAAATCGCGACTTCGGGGCGGTTAATGACGGGGGTGGTGACGATGCCGCCCAGCGGGCCAAGCGAGGTCAGCGTTGTTGTCGCCCCGCTTAAGTCTTCGGGGCTTAATTTATTTGTGCGCGCGCCTTCTGCAAGACGGGTGATCTGCGCCGCCATATCCCAAATAGATAGCCTATTAGCCTGTTTAAGAACAGGCACGATGAGGCCGTTATCGGTCTGAGCGGCAATGCCTAAATTAAGGTCAGAGAATTGTGAAACATAGCCCGCCTCATCCATATAGCGCGCGTTAAATTGCGGCCAGTCCTCAAGGGTGGAGGCCAGCGCGCGGATGATGAAGGGCAGCACTGTGAGCTTGGGTTTATCCTCGCTCTTTTTGTTATTTGCGCGTTTGCGCAAGGCTTCGAGCGCCGTGACGTCAATTTCCTCGACATAAGTAAAATGCGGAATATGGCGTTTGGACTCTTGCATACGCTGGGCGATTACGCGGCGCAGACCAATAACTTTTATGCGGGTTTCATCGTCTTGGAGAACGAAGCTTTTTTCGAGTAGATCAAGATCAGCATGGGTGACTTGACCGTCTTTGCCGCTCGCGTTGGCTTGGGTTAAATCAAGACCTGCAGCCTTGGCCCGCTTACGCACGGCGGGACTGGCGAGCGCTTTACCAGATGCCTTGGGTGCTGGTTTGGATATTGGTTTTGACTTTGAGGTTTTAGGTTTCGGAGGAGCCTTTGTAGGCGCTTTAGGCGGCTGGGGCGTCGCCTCTGGCGCGGCGTCGACATTCCCTTCGCCCTCAACGGTTAAGACCACCAGATCTGCGCCGACAGCCAGCACCTCGCCCTCCTCACAGGCCACCATAGATATCACCCCGTCAACGGGCGAGGTGAGCTCAATCGTTGCCTTATCCGTCATGGCGTCCGCTAAGGGGTCATCTTCGGAAACGGTGTCGCCGAGCTTGACATGCCACGCCGTAATCTCGGCTTCGACTACGCCCTCGCCGATATCTGGAAGTTTAAACCGATATTCACCCATTAGCCGGCATCCATCACTTTACGTATGCCGTTCATGACACGCTTTGGCCCTGGAAAGAAGGCCCATTCTTGCGCGTGAGGATAAGGCGTATCCCAGCCCGTAACGCGCACGATGGGCGCTTCGAGGGAGAAGAAACAATGCTCGGCGACTTGAGCGGAAAGCTCAGCCCCAAAGCCTGATGTCCGCGTGGCTTCGTGCAGAATAAGACAGCGGCCGGTCTTTTTTACCGACGCCGATATCGCGTCTATATCAAGGGGAACAAGCGAGCGAATATCGAGGATATCGGCCTGAACCCCCGCTTCGCGCGCCGCGTTTTCCGCGACCCAAACCATGGTGCCATACGCCAATATCGTTAAATCATCGCCTTCGCTAAATTGGCGTACAGTCTCAAAAGGGACGGTATAATGACCTTCGGGCACATTGCCCAGCTCATGCCCCGCCCAGCTCACGGCGGGCTTATGCGGGTCCCCGTCAAAGGGCCCGTTATAAAGCCGCTTAGGTTCTAAAAAGAGAACTGGGTCATTATCCTCAATCGCCTGAATGAGCAGCCCTTTCGCGTCATAGGGGTTAGACGGGATAATCGTCTTAAGACCTGAGATATGGGTAAAGAGCGCTTCGGGGCTTTGGCTATGCGTTGTGCCGCCAAATATACCGCCGCCCACGGGCGTACGAATAGTCAACGGCGCGGTAAAATCGCCATTTGAGCGGTAACGCAAGCGCGCGGCTTCGGAAGCAATCTGGTCATAGCCGGGGTAAATATAATCCGCGAACTGGATTTCCGCGACAGGGCGTAATCCATTGGCGGCCATCCCAACGGCGATACCGACAATGCCGCCCTCTGATATGGGCGTATCAAAACAGCGGTGCAATCCATGCTTTTCTTGTAGGCCGGCCGTGCAGCGAAAGACCCCGCCAAAATAGCCGACATCTTCGCCAAACACCAACACGTCTGGATCTTGGCTCATTTTCACATCAAGCGCATCGCGTATGGCTTCGATCATGTTCATTTGTTTGGAAGGGGCTGCCACTATGAGAGCTCCTCATCAAAGAGGTCGCGTTGATCACGCAGATGCCGCGGCAACTCTTCATAGACCTGCTCAAACATGGTGTAATGATCTACCTTGGTATCACCCGAGAGGCTCCCCAGAGCTTCGGCTTCTTTATAGATATTGCGTATGTCTTTTTTACAGCTCTCTTCTTGGGCGGTGTGACGCGCCTCGTCCCATTCTCCAAGGTGAATGAGGTGAGTTTTAAGCCGGTCTATCGGGTCGCCAAAGGGCCACACTTCAGGCTCATCTTCGGGGCGGTATTTGGTGGGGTCATCAGATGTAGAATGCCCCGCTTTACGGTAGGTAAAATGCTCAATCAGGGTCGCCCCGCCCCCGCGCCGCGCGCGCTCTGCCGCCCATTTTGTGGCGGCGTAAACGGCGAGCAAGTCATTACCGTCAACGCGCAAGGTCGCGAGCCCAAAGCCCGTTCCCCGCGCGGCAAAGGTCTCGCCCTCACCTGCGGCAATGCCTTGAAAGCTGGAAATCGCCCATTGATTATTGACCACATTAATAATGCAAGGCGCGCGGTAGGTCGAAGCAAAGTTAAGCGCATAGTGAAAGTCCCCTTCCGCTGTTGCGCCCTCGCCTGTGAAGACAGAGGCAATGTCATCCTTATTATTATAGGCATTCGCCATAGCCCAACCGACGCCCTGGATAAGCTGCGTGCCTAAATTACCAGAGATTGAAAAGAAGCCATGCTTTTTAAAAGAATAGAGAACCGGTATAGATTTGCCATCGAGCGGATCGCCCGAGTTAGACAAGCATTGGCACATCATTTCTTTAATAGACGCGCCTCGGTTAATTAAGATGCCTTGCTGGCGATAGGTCGGAAACACCATATCAGAATTTTCAAGCGCCAATGAATGGCCAACAGACACTGCCTCTTCGCCGCGAGATTTCATATAAAAGCTCATCTTGCCCTGGCGCTGCATATTAAACATACGATCATCCATGGCGCGGGTCATCATCATATCTTTGAGACCCTTGAGCATGATATCCGCAGGCAGCGCGGGCGCCCAGTCTCCGACTGCTTCGCCGTTAAAGCGCAGGACCCGAATAAGGCCCAAAGCATGTTCCATTGTATCGTAATCATCACATAAGGGGTCGGGGCGCGGGGGCGTATGCGCAGTTGGGACAGAAATATGCGAGTAATCAGGGGTGTCCCCCGGCCTAAAGGGCGGTTCAGGGATATGTAAACGGGATTGGTTTGTTGGTTTGGACATGTCTTTCCCTATTACACATATAAGTTGGTTAATTTAATGCTCTTGTAGGACTAAATATATAATTTTTCATGTTGATATTTGCTTAAATGAAGAATATTCGTTCGCCAATCATTAATAGGGAGGCGAAATATGCCTGAGCAAATAGACGGCATTGATGCCAAAATATTGCACCTTATCCAAACCAATGCCGCTTTATCCGTCGCCGATATCGCCGACAGCGTTGGACTTTCCTCCTCACCTTGTTGGCGGCGCATTAAACGCATGGAAGAAATTGGCATAATCAAGCAGCGCGTGACCATATTGGACCGGAAGAAACTGGGTCTAGATTTTGAAGTCTTTGTCGCCGTTAAGCTCGCCTTACCTAACCGGGATAATATGGAAAAATTTGAGAGCGCCATTTCGCGCATGCCCGAAGTCGTGCAATGCGCCTCTGTGACAGGCGCGGTTGATTTTATGCTCCGCGTGGTCACGAAAGATATGCATAGCTATGAAGATTTCCTACGTGAAGTCCTGCTCGCTATTGACCTTATCTCAGATGTTCAGAGCCGCATTGTTCTGCGGCAGAGCAAAGAGAGTTACGCTATTCCGCTTAATCTCATCAGTAACTCTGTACCCAGACTATAATTTCCCTACCTATTTTTAATTTAGTTAAACGGTTTCTGAAGGCCATTTTCAGGCCCCATTCAGCTTAATTTGCTACAAGGGTTTTGCGTGCGTCCCTTCTGTGACGCCCTTCCTCCCCCGGTGGGTGGCCGTGAGACTTCCGGCCCACAGATCGCGCAGCAGGGCGGTGGCTGATCTGCTCTCTCTCTAGGTCAGCCCCGCCTCTGTCTTTTCTACTTACCCCTACCTCCCAGCTTGGGTTCCATAATGATCGGCTAAGGCAGACAGTCCCAGCTTCAAAACGGTCAGCCCGCTCGATACGCTCCAAGCTTCAACGCGTTCAAGCTCATCTAATGATGTATCTCGGCAGCAAACCGCGATGACGGCCTTCTCTAATCCCGCGCCGATACAGGCGCGGGCGCGCTCTAGCCGTTTGCTCGCGTCAATGCGCCTGTCCAGCCGTTCGACATTGGCGTAATGACCAGATGGTTTATCTGCCCCTGCTGTAAAATAATTCTGCGTTGATATATCATCATGGTGGGCGAGCGCGTAGTCGCGGGCAAAGCGCCGCCCCGCTTCATATTGGGCCTCGCTGAGCAGCGTCTTCCCTGTTTTGTCACGGCGTTGGTAGAGCCTGTCCATCACAGATAGGGACCGATTTATCCGCGCGGCGCGCTTGACGCCAGAGCGTAAATAGACCTCTTCTTCTTTTATATTTCTGTGTTGGCGCGCAAAATCACCTCCTGCCCGACATCGGCGCGCGAAGCTTTTGACAAGGCCAAAGCCGTTGGCCTGCTCTTGAATACCGCCAAAGCTAGACAAAGCTTTAAAACTATCCTGACTGACCCAGCAAATCGGGCGTTTGCGCCGGTCCCCTTTGGCGTAGGCTGGATAAGCATCGGTCCCCGTTTTCATAATCACGCCGTGATGCTGGTCTAGATATTGCGCGAGTTTTAAATCTGCTGCCGTTAACATTATAACGCTCCTGAAAGTGTTTGATTGAGCTTGTTTTCGAGCCCGATTAATTTTTGGTCTAGAACAGGGTCATCGCGCTGGTCCTCAATAACTTTACAGGCATGGGAGACCGTTGAAAAATGACGGCCAAAGACTTCTGCTATGCGTGTTTTGGTCGTGCCAAAAATGCAATGCATGAGATACATCGCAATTTGGCGGCCATAGCTGATCTCGCTCTTGCCTTTCAGATGCCCTAGAATTCCCGCCTCAGGGAGCGAGAACTCATGGGCAACGGCGGAGACAATCAGCTGAGCTCTCGCTGTGTCGACATATATAGGTGTTGGGTTTTTTGGGCGCATTATAATCCTCATTCATTCACAGCTCTCTATAACACAGTTATAG
>CAZJRU010000120.1:0-5600 GCA_964548315.1 uncultured Hellea sp. | reverse complement strand
GCCCCTGAAATTGTCATTAAAGGTATTGAATACTTTCTCAAACATGAGGGTAAAAACCGCAGTGCGCGTTTCCTTTTGCATGGTGATGAAGCAAAACTAAAGCCGCTTTTGGAAAAATGTAAACACGCGGGACAAAGATCTGAAATTCGGCATACCGAGACAGAAATTGCCATGGATGAAAAACCGTCAGTTGCCCTGCGCAAAGGCAAGGGCTCTTCCATGTGGAACACCATAGAAGCCATCAGGAATAAGGAAGCGAATATCGCGGTTTCTGCCGGGAATACAGGCGCTTTGATGGCGATATCTAAGATTCGCCTGCGCAATAAACAAGGCGTGCAGCGCCCGCCGCTTGCCGCCAGTTGGCCGAATCCAAATGGTATGGGAATCGTTTTAGACGTTGGGGCAAATGTTGATTGCGACGCCGCGCAATTGACAGAGTTTGCAGTTCTTGGTGAAGCTTATTACCGCGCACTCTATAAAGTAGAAAAACCGCGTGTTGGACTTATTAACGTTGGATCAGAAGAGGGTAAGGGCAATGACGCCGTTAAAGCTGCGCACGAGCGGCTATCACAAAGCCAACTAGGTTTAAATTACGTCGGCTACGTTGAGGGTAACGATATTTCAACCGGCGGGTCTGATGTTTTTGTTACCGATGGATTCACGGGTAATGTCGCGCTTAAAACCGCCGAAGGCACGGCTAAATTAATCGGGACTTATTTTAGCGCCGCGTTAAAGAGTGGGGCTTGGTCCAAGTTTACCGCCTACCTTAACGGCGTCGCTTTGCGGAAACTAAAAAAACAAATTGACCCACGAAACGTAAATGGCGCTGTTTTATTGGGCTTAAAAGGCATTGTCATAAAAAGTCATGGCGGCACAGATCATATAGGCTTTGCTAACGCGTTGAACGTTGCAATTGGTCTTGCTGAAAGTTCGTTCCTAGACGAGATTGACCGTACCTTAGAGGCCTTACGAAATGAAGATGACAATATCGGGTTTATAGCGTGATAAAATCAGTCATTAAAGGTATCGGCAGTTATTTGCCTGAGCGTATCCTGACGAATGAGGAGCTTTCAAAGACAGTTGCAACCTCGGACGAGTGGATTAGGGAGCGTACAGGCATTGGTCAGCGTCATATTGCGGCAGAGGAACAGTATACATCCGAATTGGGTCTAAATGCGGCCAAGGCGGCTCTAGAGCATGCTGGCATGTCCGCTACAGATATAGACCTTGTTGTCGTGACGACAACAACGCCAGATTATACCTTTCCGTCTACGGCAACAATTATTCAAGAAGGTCTGGGTATAAAGACCGGAGCTGCATTTGATCTTCAAGCTGTCTGTAGTGGGTTTATATATGGCATCAATGTTGTGGACTCATTGTTGCGGACTGGCACCGCAAAAAATGCGCTCTTGATTGGCGCAGAAACCTTCTCCCGGATTTTAGATTGGGAAGACAGGACAACTTGTGTTTTGTTTGGAGACGGGGCAGGGGCTGTTGTTATGTCCGCTGAGGACAGCCCAGATAACGGAGTTTTAAGCACCTTTATTCGTTCTGACGGCGCGCATTGTAAGCTGCTCTATGTCGACGGAGGCCCCTCGCGCACTCAAACCGTTGGTCATGTCCGTATGGTTGGCAATCAAGTCTTTAAATATGCTGTAAAAGACATTTCAGCTGCGATGATCGCCTGCGCCGATAAGGCCGGGATTAAAATTTCTGATGTTGATTGGTTTGTACCCCATCAAGCAAATCAGAGAATATTGAACGGAGTCGCGAGACGTCTAAAATTAGATCCTAAACAAGTCATATCGACTGTCGAATTTCATGCAAATACATCGGCAGCCTCAGTCCCTCTGGCCATGGATGTTGCTGTAAAGGATGGACGGATTAAACGTGGCGACCTTGTCATGCTTGAGGCTTTTGGGGGTGGTTTTACCTGGGGTGCGGCGCTGTTGAGATACTAGATCGAAATGTGAAACAGCTGATCAACATCGTTTCTTCTGCAGAAAATTAACTAGTCCTGTATCAAAGATATGGCGCAAACGCCTTAAACATGCTGTTTTTTAAGGCCTTTTTACGATTTGACTTGCTTAAAATGGTTAATTTTTGCATCTATAGCGTTATTAATCGCTATCATCAGTGGGGAAATAAAAATGAGCAGCGGTACAGTCACGAGAGCCGACCTCTCTGAGGCAGTTTATAGAGAAATTGGCCTGTCACGGTCTGAAAGCGCGATATTGGTCGAAACTGTCATAGATCATATTAGCGACTCCCTCTTGAAGGGGGAAACCGTCAAGCTCGCGGGCTTTGGAACTTTTTCTTTGCGAGATAAAAAAGAAAGAATCGGGCGCAACCCTAAGACAGGAAAAGAGGTCCCAATCACCTCGCGAAGAGTGTTGGTGTTTAAACCCTCCCAAATAATGCGTGATCGCGTCGATGCAGCTTTAACCACGTCCAAGTCTCGAAATTAAAAGTCTTGAAGTTAAAGTGAACTCCATAAACGCCTAGTTGATATGCAAACAAAAACTACAAGAGCCTTTCGTACCATAAGTGAAGCCGGGGATGAGCTTGGGTTGCAACCCCATGTACTCAGGTTTTGGGAATCTAAATTTGCGGATATTAAGCCGATAAAGCGCGGCGGCGGTCGACGGTTTTATAGGCCTGAAGATATTGAGTTTCTTCGCGGCATTAAAATTTTACTGCATGATGAAAAACATCCCATAAAGGATGTTCAAAAATTGATACGGGTCAAAGGTTCAAACAGTGTTGTCGAATTAGGACAATCTCTGCAGCGCGCATCTGAAGCAAAGAAAGTTAAAGAAACGGTTCTTATACCAGAGCGCATTCAGAAAGCGCCGCCGCTAACACGGCCTAAATCCAAGCCTTTGAATTTGAGACCGTCAGGAAATGAAAAAGCCGTACATTTCGCGTCTAAACCCGAAGATGTTGTGCCTCTGGAACTTCATGATATTGCCCCTGAACCTGACGTAGAACCTATCACTGAAATAGAAATTCCTACTGTAACAGACCAGGTTGAGTACAAAGAAATTCCAGAAATTCCGGAAGTGGGGCGTCCATCATCACAAATAGATAAAGAGAATCTCGAAGCGGCTTTAGGTCGTTTGATGCATTTGAGAGAACGCTGGATTGACTTCAAAAAGTCTGAATCTTAAGCCTATTCCTATTGCCTTTTCCAAAGGTGAGGTTATTACCCCACTTGATGGTTTCGGAGTATGGCGCAGTCCGGTAGCGCACTAAGCTGGGGGCTTAGGGGTCGCAGGTTCGAATCCTGCTACTCCGACCATCATTTTTTTCACTATAATTATTTTTGCGTGTCCCAATTATTTATGTAATACATGATCCGAATGGCTGACATGAGTTTCAATAAATCGGACCGCAGCATAGATTATTGGCTGTTTTTTGTCATGTTTCTGGTTGTGGCGATGATTGTTATCGGCGGCGCAACACGCCTCACGAATTCAGGCCTTTCCATAACAGAATGGGCTCCGATAAAAGGGGCACTTCCGCCGCTTTCTTTGGACGCATGGGAAAGTGAGTTTTTAAAATATCAACAAATTCCTGAGTTCACGGAAGAACATCCAGATATGGATTTGGACGGATTTAAATTTATCTACTTTTGGGAATGGAGCCATAGGCAATTAGGCCGCATTATTGGCCTTGCCTATGCTCTACCGTTCTTCTTTTTCTGGGCAAGGCGGCGTCTGCCGAGAGGGCAAGAACTTAAATTTTTCACAATTATGCTCCTTATTGGCATACAGGGCGCGATCGGATGGTGGATGGTCGCTAGCGGCTTAACCGATGACCGCGTGGATGTGAGTCAATATAGGCTCGCAACCCATCTAGGCATTGCATTTGTTATTCTGGGGAGCTTGTTATGGCTTTGGCAAAACCAGCGTGAGTTGTGGCCGAGAAATGCTTTAGAAAAAACCTATAAAAAACGAACGACGCTCTTGGCGTTATTGGTATTCTTACAAATCCTATCAGGGGCCTTTGTTGCGGGGTTGCATGCAGGCAAGACCTATAATAGTTGGCCGCTAATGGACGGAGATATTGTCCCCGCAGGATATAATCAACTCACGCCGGTTTGGAAAAATGCATTTGAAAATATTGCAGCGGTCCAGTTTAATCATAGGACGTTGGCCTATGTTATATTAGGCGTAGCGGTCTGGGTTTTAATATCAACCCGCACCCATCGGGATATATACAAATACGCAAAACTGTTTTTCGGGTTTTTAATATGGCAAGTTATATTGGGCATATGCACGCTCATTATGGGCGACCCACTCTGGCTTGCCTTGCTGCACCAATTTTCCGCTATCTTCGTGTTTTTAACGGTTGTCGCTATGATGCGTGCGGCCCGTAAACGTAGATTTTAATGCTGGACGACATCCTTAAAATAATCACGCGCGACGAGGACAATGCGGCCAGATTTTTTCTCATTTATTAAAATTACGCCCTCGCGAAATACGCTGCCCATATTTGCTGTCGTCGCGCCGACATAGGCGGGATTGGAAATACCTGCGATACTCAATCCGCTATTGATCGAAACGGTTTTTGTTTGGCTTTGGGCCTCAACGGTCAGGAGGCGTGCACTGGAGTCTACGCTGATAGATTGATCTTCATCATAGGTGAGGGGCGTACAGGCCTCTCTCTCAACACTCGTCTCTATCGGCTCAATTGCGATGGAGGCATTGTCGGTAATAAGGACGTTATACTGCGCCACGTCACCGCTGCTGTTTACCGCCCAAATCGAGTTAGGACTTGGGGTAGAGTTTTGGCAAAACCCGGTGAGGCGGGTGCCGTCGTTAATTGAAACGGGTATGAGTTTGAAATTGCCATCATTATCTGCCTCAATAAAGGCTTTCAGCGTTCCTTTTTTATTTACGGCGAGGAACACGCCAGGCTTCTTAATTCGTCCTAACCCAATAGCTGAGGTGAAATTTCCTTTTTCAATCAAATGGGTTTGGGAGTCTGTCGTCGAGCGGTGAAGGTTTCCATCCTCATCAATCATGATAATATGCCCGAGCCAGCTTGCAACGCTATTGGGAACAAATGTTGCGAGGATTATAGGCGCAGGAGCCGAAAGCTCTGATGTTGAGTTGACTGTAATGTCTGCGGCTGGGAGGTTGGATTTGGCGGCTCCCTTAGTTTGTGGATTGCCGCAAGCGGTTAAAATAGCAGCTATCGCCGCAAATGTGATCAATCGAAGTTTCATGTACTCGTCCTAGAGGGTTTTATGGATAAATACAGATTTTTCTGAGCCGTCCTTGTATTACATGCACCCATAATTAACCCAGCCTAAGCTGGGTTATGGAATTTAGAATGGTAAGATCAATTAAGACCTAAACGGGTGTTAGTGAAACCCTCTTGAGAATCCTCTACTTCCGAAACCTCTACGGCTAAACCCTCTGCGGCTAAACCCTCTGGATCCAAAGCGGTTTCCGCCAAATTTACTGACGCCAAAACCGCCGCCGCCAAACGAATTAAATCCGCCGCCGAAGGAGTTGATTCCAATACTAACCGAATTAAATCCGCCGCCGAAAGAATTAAATCCAACGCCGAATGAGTTAAACCCGCGATTG
>CAZJRU010000119.1:0-5603 GCA_964548315.1 uncultured Hellea sp. | reverse complement strand
ATGAAAAACGCAGTTATATTAGGAGCCTCAGGCTATACAGGTGCTGAAGCTGTGCGTCTTATTACGGCTCATCCCAAGTTAAACCTTGTTGCTTTGACGGGACATAGCCGAGCGGGGCAGGCCTATGGGGATATATACCCCAATTTCGCTGCCTTAGGGCTACCTGATGTGGTGACCGTGGATGAAGTCGATTTTAGCGATGTTGATGTTGCTTTTGCCTGTCTGCCCCACGGCGCAAGCCAAGAGACCATAGCGTCAATCATTGATAAAGTTGACACCGTCATAGATCTCTCTGCTGATTTTCGGCTTAAAAGCCCTGATCTATACGCGACCACTTATGGGCGTCCGCACGGGTTCCATGAGCTATTGAAAACGGCTGTTTATGGCCTGACAGAATATGCGCGTAAAGACTTGAAAGGGGCTAAGCTCGTTGCCTGTCCAGGATGTTATCCTACCAGTACCTTATTGGCCCTCTTACCTGCGCTTGATGCAAAACTAATTGATAGCACAGACATCATTATAGATGCCAAATCTGGCGTAACGGGGGCGGGGCGTAAGGCTTTGGCCTCTCTGAGTTATAGTGAAGTTAGTGACGGCGCGCACGCTTACGGGGTCGCAACGCACCGTCACGCTCCGGAAATTGACCAAATGGTAAATCATATCAGTGGCTTAGAGGGAAAAGTTAGCTTTACCCCGCACCTCATCCCTATGAATAGAGGTATGATTGCTACCTGTTATGTCAATTTGAATGACGGCGTAACCGTGGAGAGTTTGAGGCAGGTTTATGAAGCGCGTTATGGGGATGAGCCTTTCATACATGTTGAAAAAGAGGGTGTCGTCCCGCAAACACGGCATATCCGCGCCAGCAACCACTGCCGTATCGGTATCTTTGCCGATAGACGTGACGGACGCGCGATAATTATCAGTGTCATTGATAATTTGACAAAAGGCTCATCGGGACAAGCCATTCAGAATTACAATGCTACTCAGGGATGGGATGAAACAACCGGCCTTATAAATCCGGCTGTCTTTCCATAATGAAATGAAATTTATAGGTGACCTAATTAAAAATTTCGCTCATATCTAAGGCAATAGAGACTCGCGAAGGTTAAACATGAAGTTGCGCACCCTAAATCGAATGATCCTTTTGATCGCGGCGTTTAACTTGACGGCCTGTTCCACGGTTAAACTCCCCGACTTTGAAAAACTAAGAATGTCGGGCTGGTTTGACGAAATTCGTAATGTTGAAGGCTATCCAGACATTTCGGCTGCGCCCGCTGCGCCGACTGATTTAAGAACGTTATCCGCGTGGGATGAAAATGCAAAAGAGCTCCTTAGATTGCAAGATGGGTTTGGCGCAGCAATTACGGGAGAGAGCCTTGGCGGCACAGGTGACGTTGTTCAAGACATCGAAGCGCTTCGCGCTAAAGTACATGCTTATAAAGCAGATGACCCTCAATAGACGTAAGACCTAATCATGCCAAATTCAGATTATGAGGAATTTTACAGAATAAAGCGGCTTCCGCCTTATGTTTTTGCTGAAGTGAATAAGCTAAAAGCTAAGCTCAGACATGAGGGCATGGATATTATCGACTTTGGTTTTGGCAATCCAGACTCGCCAACCCCTCAACATGTCATTGATAAATTAATTGAAACCGTACAAAAGCCGCGCACCACAGGCTATTCTGTATCCCGCGGTATAATGGGATTGCGGCAAGCGGCAGCGCGTTATTACAAACGCCGTTTTGATGTCGATCTAAATCCGGATGACGAGATTATCGCCACGATTGGTTCCAAAGAAGGCTTTGCCAATTTAGCCCAGGCGATTACAGCGCCGGGAGATATTATTTTTGCGCCCGATCCATCTTATCCGCTTCACGCGTATGGGTTTATTATTTGCGGAGGCGTTATAAAACCGGTTTCCGCCATAACCGCCGACGAATATTTAGCGGGCGTGAAGAAAGCTCTTGCAGAGGCCGATAAGCCGCCTCTAGCAATTGTCGTCTGCTTCCCGTCAAACCCGACCGGAAAGACCGCTGATTTAGCATTTTATGAAGAGATCGTCGCCATTGCGCGAGAGCACGATATAATAATTTTATCCGACCTCGCTTATTCTGAAATATATTTTGGTGACCCGCCTCCCTCCATATTTGAGGTAGAGGGCGCGAAAGAGGTCGCGATCGAGACCATTTCTTTGTCGAAAACATATTCTATGGCGGGGTGGCGCATGGGCTTCGTTGTTGGGTCCAAACGCTTGATTGCGGCGCTTGCAAGGGTGAAGTCATATCTAGATTACGGAGCCTTTACCCCCATCCAAGTGGCGGCTTGCGCTGCCTTGGACGGCCCGCAAGAGTGCGTTACCGAGTTTCGAGAAATCTACCGCACGCGGCGGGATGTCTTAGTTGAGAGCTTTGCCCGCGCGGGATGGGACCTTCCACCCCCTGATGCGGGAATGTTTGTTTGGGCGCCACTCCCTAAAGGTCTTGGAAATATGACATCTTTAGAGTTTTCTAAAAGACTTATGGAAGAGGCGGGAGTCGCAGTTTCCCCAGGAAATGGATTTGGCGAAAACGGCGAGGGCTATGTACGCATAGGTTTAGTCGAGAATGAGCAGAGAATTCGTCAAGCGGCTCGAAATGTGAAACAGTTCTTGTCATCCATACGGCAGGAAGCAGCCGAATAAATATGCTAAGCGCATTTTAATGATTCTTTTAGGGGGGCTTAATACATGTCAGTAATGGGATTTAACCCAGGTCTTGCTCTGCAAGCTGCCTTGGTGACCGAAAAAGCAGCGATAGCGGCGTCTTATATGGTTGGGCGCGGCGACGAAAAAGCCGCCGATCAAGCGGCTGTTGACGCTATGCGGACGTCGCTCAATGCTATGGATATACGCGGCCGTATTGTAATCGGTGAAGGCGAGCGCGACGAAGCGCCTATGCTCTATATCGGCGAAGAGGTCGGCAAAGGCAAAGGCCCAGAGATAGACATCGCGCTAGACCCTTTAGAAGGCACGACGCTCACAGCTAAAGCCATGGCCAATGCACTGGCCGTTATAGCTTTTGCGCCCAAGGGCGGGCTTTTATACGCGCCAGATACCTATATGGATAAGATTGCCATAGGGCCGGGGTTTGCACCTGGCCTTGTCGATCTCGATAAGTCTCCAGCCGATAATGTGAAAGCGCTTGCAAAAGCCAAAGGCGTGAAGCCTTCGGACATTACAGTCTGCGTCATGGACCGCGCGCGCCATGCCGACATCATTGCGGAGCTACGTAATATTAATGCAAGTATTTCGCTCATTACCGACGGGGACGTTCAGGGGGTCATCGCGACCACAGACCCGGAAACGGGCATCGATATTTATATTGGACGCGGGGGCGCCCCAGAAGGCGTGTTGGCTGCAGCGGCTCTACGGTGTGTCGGTGGTCAAATGCAAGGCCGGCTACATTTTCGCAATGATGATGAAGTCGCGCGCGCCAGACGCGTGGGGATAGATGTCCTTGATGCTAAATATGACCTTGGTGGCTTAGCGGCAGGCCCTACGATTTTTTCAGCTACTGGGGTTACACAAGGTAGCTTGTTGGACGGCGTAAAAATCCGCGGTGACCGCGTTCATACCCATACGCTCATCATGAATTCTGTTGACGGCGCGGTTCAGCGTATGCGGTCCGATCGCCCCGTCTAACCACATCGAAAATGATTCGAGTTTTCTCGGCGTTAAATCATCATGCCGTGGACTAAAATGGCATGCGCGCTGCGAAGATGAGGCTCAGATAACGGCGCTTGAACAATCAGGTTCCTTGGATGCGCTTACGGCCCGCCTCTTGGCAGGGCGGAACATAGATGCGGAAAATATAGATTCCTTCTTAAAACCAACCCTGCGCGGCCTTTTACCTGACCCTTCAACGCTTCAGGATATGGATATTGCAGCGAGCCTGATTTTGGACGCCGTTCAGAGCCAGCAGAACATAACCGTTTTTGCGGATTATGACGCCGACGGGGGCACATCAGCGGCGCAGCTTATCAAATGGGGCAGGGCCTTTGGCGTAGAAATTGGCCTATATGTTCCTGACCGATTGAAAGAAGGGTATGGTCCTTCCATTGAGGCCTTTCGTAAACTTAAGGCCGAGGGCAATGATCTTGTCATTACAGTGGATTGCGGCGCTGCGGCCCGCGCGCCGCTAGAAGAGGCTCGTGATTTGGGCCTGCCTATCGTGGTCATTGATCATCACCTTATGGACGGAGAGTTGCCGCCCTGCGCGGCTTTAGTCAATCCAAACCGTTCAGACGACACATCAGGTTTAGGACACCTCGCGGCCGCAGGTGTAACCTTCATGGTTTTGGTTGCGCTTAACCGTGAAGCCCGCAGGAGAGGATTAGAAAATGCGCCTAACCTGTTGGATTTTATAGGATTAACGGCTTTAGGGACGCTGTGTGATGTTGTGTCTCTTACGGGGCTAAACCGCGCCCTGGTTTCGCAAGGCTTGAAAGTCTTATCCCAAGGCGGCAATGTCGGTATAAATGCTTTGGCCGATATCGCGGGCACCAACCCGCCCTTCACGACATATGATTGTGGGTTCATTTTAGGCCCCCGCATTAATGCTGGCGGACGTATCGGTAAGGCAACGATGGGCGCGCAGCTTTTATCTACCGAAAATAGCCAGCTTGCTTATTCTCACGCCGCGGAACTTGACCGTGTCAATCATGAGAGAAAAACGCTGCAAGAGCAGATGATTAATGAAGCTCTCGAAGAGGCTTATAAGCTCCCGAAAGAAGCGGCGATTATTGTCGTCGATATGACGGGCTGGCACCCAGGCGTTATAGGCATCGTGGCGGGACGACTTAAAGACCGTTTTGACAAGCCCGCCATAGTCATTGGCGTAAATGACGAAGGTATAGGCAAAGGGTCAGGACGATCCATGTCTGGTGTTAATTTGGGCGCGGCTATTTCTAAAGCGCGAGATGCGGGTATTCTTATAAGTGGGGGCGGCCATACCATGGCAGGCGGACTAACAGTCACAGCTGACCGAATAGCTGAGCTAACAGAGTTTCTGAATGCTAAGCTCGCGCCAGAGGTAGAAGAGGCCCGCAAGCATCTGTCTATCAAGATTGATGCCTTACTTGCGCCAAGCGCTATAGGGCCCTCTATCATGGAGGTTATTGACAAAGTTGGGCCATATGGAGCGGGTAATCCGCAGCCGATATTTGCCTTTTCGGACCTACGGATTGCCTATGCAGAGCGTGTTGGGATCGGTCATGTCCGATTCGCGTTTGAGGATGGTATCGGCGGACGTTTGTCAGGTATTTGTTTTCAGGCCAGCGAGAGCGGCTTGGCGGACATTTTATTAGACCCAAACGCCCCTAGAGTGCATGTGGCGGGTCGGTTAAAAGCCAATAGTTGGCAAGGACGAAAGTCTATTGACCTGCAATTAGTTGATTTAGCAATTTCTCAGCCAATAACCTGAAAAATATCGAAATTCCCTCTTGCAAGCGAGGCTAGGCCTAGATATATCGCCGAACAAGTTGATGTGGTCCCTTCGTCTATCGGTTAGGACGCCTGGTTTTCAACCAGGAAAGAGGGGTTCGATTCCCCTAGGGACTACCAA
>CAZJRU010000118.1:0-5648 GCA_964548315.1 uncultured Hellea sp. | reverse complement strand
CCTATCTCAGAATACCTTTATGCGCCATTTTATAGGCGAACCAGATTAGAAATATTGCAAAGATAACAATCATCGGCGTCATGACTTTGTCAGCGGGCACCATATATTTCGCGGCATCAGAAAGAAGAAAGCCCCACAAATTTTGAACCAACACGCCTATGAATGAAAACACAAAAAGCCAACCCGCCCATGACTTACGCATAAGCAAAGCAATCGCGCCTAAGGTTCCGCCAAAAACAGCAATGGCGAAAGCCGCCGTGGCCCAAGCTGGTCGAGACGACATAACGTCTGCGCCCTCTGCGCCGTAAGTATCAATCAAGAGCGCCTCACCGCCAAAAGCGGAGCCGAGATAAGCCCCAACGCCCACAAGATTCCAGAAAAGCGCAATTATGGCGACAATCCAAAACCACCATTTAGCCTTAGTTTCTAAAAGTTCATCCGCCATGTCTTAATCCCCGGTATTATTAAACTGATGGCTGTTCGAGCCGAGCCTAATCTAGAGATCGAGCAATAAGCGCTCAGGGTCTTCTAGACATTCCTTGACCCGCACGAGGAAGGTCACGGCTTCTTTACCGTCAACAATCCGGTGGTCATAAGAGAGCGCAAGATACATCATCGGACGAATAACTATTTGATCGTCAATGACCACTGCGCGTTTTTCAATTTTATGCATACCTAATATGCCAACTTGCGGCGGATTCAAAATTGGTGACGACATGAGCGAGCCATAAACGCCGCCATTTGATATGGTGAATGTTCCGCCCATCATATCATCCATCGAAAGCTGACCTTCGCGCGCCTTAGCGCCCAAGGCCCCGATATTTTTCTCTATGCCGCCCAGCGAAAGCTCATCACAGCCGCGAAGGACAGGTACAACAAGCCCTTTAGGCGTACCAACGGCAATGCTGATATCGTAGTAATTTTTGTAAATTATATCTGTACCGTCAATTTCTGCATTAACTGCCGGGACATCTTTAAGCGCCTGCACACAGGCTTTGACGAAGAAGCTCATAAAGCCAAGCTTGACGCCATGCTTTTTGATGAAAAGCTCTTTATATTGCTTTCGCATCTCCATGATGTGACTCATGTCAGCTTCATTATAAGTGGTCAGCATCGCCGCCGTGTTTTGAGCGTCCTTTAATCGGCGCGCGATTGTTTGGCGAATGCGGGACATTCTTACGCGTTCTTCGCGCGGGCCTAAATCACGCGGCGCACTTGGAACAGAGACTGGCGCTTTGACAGCTGGTGCCGGGTTAGCTTTTGCCGCTAAGGCGTCACCTTTGGTTATACGTCCATCTTTACCTGTGCCCGCAATCGCGGAGGCATCGAGGTGATTTTCTTTAATTACGCGGTCCGCACTTGGCATAGGCGCTTTGCCTGATGATGGTTTTGACGCCGCAGGCGCTGGCGCTGGCGTATTTGCCGGAGCGGCTGACGAACCGCCTGACGCACCTGCCAAAAGCGTAGCAATTGTTTGCCCAACCGCCGCGACTTCGCCTTCGGCAACAAGAATGTCACCCATCACTCCAGCTTCGGGCGCAACTAATTCTTGGGCCGCTTTATCGGTTTCAAGTTCAACAATTGCTTCGTCCTTTGCCACGGCGTCGCCGGGCTGTTTCATCCAAGAGGCGATTGTGACTTCTGAGACGGACTCACCAACATTTGGCACGTCTATATTAACGGACGTTCCACCAGAAGCAGGGGCTGGTTTTTTTGCCGCTTTAGCTGGCTTTTCTTTGGCTGGTTTAACTGCTTTTCCAGTGCCGCTTCCAAGCTTTGCAATGAGTTGACCGATTGTTGCAACATCACCCTCAGCAACAAGGATTTCTTCTAATGTTCCATCTTCAGGGGCAACCAATTCTTGCGCGGCTTTATCAGTTTCGAGCTCTACAAGAGGCTCGTCTTTTTTAACGGCGTCGCCAACTTGTTTAAACCACTGCGCGATTGTTACTTCAGAAACACTCTCGCCTACATTTGGAATCGTAATATCGGTCATAAATCTACTTATAAGTTACTTTGCAAAAGCATCATCAATGATGGCTTGCTGTTCTTTTTTATGCTTAGCCGAAATACCTGTCGCCGTCGAGGCCGCGGCTGGACGACCTGCATAACGCGGACGTTTATGCTTTGCTTTAATACTAATCAGGCTTTCTTCCAGATAAGGATTAATAAAGGCCCAAGCTCCCATATTCTTGGGTTCTTCTTGGCACCAGACCATTTCAGCATTTTTAAAACGCGCGAGTTCAATTTGAACAGAACTATCCGGATAGGGATAAAGCTGCTCAACACGCAGTAAATAAATATCGTTGCGGCCCAATTTTTCACGCGCTTCGAAAAGGTCGTAATAAACCTTACCTGAGCAAATCAAGACACGTTTAATCTCTTTATCTGCTAAAAGTTTAATCTGAGTGATCTCGGGACGATATTCCGCGTCATCCCACAATAGCCTATGAAATTCAGACCCTTTTGCCATTTCGGCAAATGTTGAAACACATAATTTATGACGCAAGAGACTCTTCGGGCTCATGTTAATGAGCGGCTTTCGGAAATCGCGTTTTACCTGACGGCGCAGCGCATGGAAATAATTGGCCGGCGTTGTAATATTAGTGACCTGCATATTATCTTCAGCGCACATTTGCAGGTAACGCTCGAGACGCGCCGAACTATGCTCTGGCCCCTGCCCTTCATAACCGTGCGGTAGCAGCATCACGAGGCCAGACATGCGTAGCCATTTTTGCTCGGCGGAGGATATAAATTGATCGACCATCACCTGCGCTCCATTGGCAAAGTCCCCAAATTGCGCTTCCCAAATCGTCAATGCCTGAGGGGCCGCGCCAGAGAAGCCATATTCAAATCCGAGAACAGCTTCTTCTGAAAGATGCGAGTTGAGCACCTGATAATATTCTTGATCGGATGACAGATTATTCAACGGTGTATATTTATGCTCGTCAACTTGATCGACAAAATTGGATTGTCGTTGCGAAAAGGTTCCACGTTCAGAATCTTGTCCAGATAAGCGCACAGGGTGCCCCTCAGTAATTAAGGTTCCAAAGGCGAGATGCTCGGCTAGCCCCCAATCAATGTTTTCACCTGAGGCTATTTTTTCAGACCGTGCTTTGATGATTCGTTTAAGCGTTCGGTGTATATTGACAGAATTAGGGATGGTCGTGATTTTCTCGCCGATTGTTTTTAAGACATTAATATCAACATCTGTATCCCCTTGGCGCTTGCCGTCTGATTCATCAGGGAGTGAAAGGCCTTGCCAAACGCCTTGTAGCCAATCGGGTTCCTTGGTTTCATAGGACTTGGCTTTATCAAACTCCTTATCAAGAAAATCATAAAAAGTTTCGACGTCTTTATCATGCTCTTCCTGTGTCAGATCGCCTTGTGCAATTAGCCGCTCTGCGTAGATTTCTCGCGTTGTTTGCTTCTCTCCAATGGCCTGATACATGAGGGGCTGTGTGAAGGACGGATCATCTCCCTCATTATGGCCGTAGCGCCTATAGCATATGATATCTAGGACAACGTCTTTCCCAAATTTCTGACGATATTCCGTTGCGACGCGCGCTGCGAAGACAACAGCTTCAGGATCGTCGCCATTAACATGGAAGACCGGCGCTTCGACCATAAAGGCAACATCCGAGCAATATTGGCCTGATCGATATTCTTTCGGTGTTGTCGTAAATCCAATCTGGTTATTCACCACCACATGCAAGGTTCCGCCTGTCCGGTAACCCACTAATTGGCTCATCTGGAAACATTCCATGACAATGCCTTGGCCCGCAAAGGCGCTATCGCCGTGCAAAATAACCGCCATAACTTGTTCAGGATTATGTGATTGATAAGTGCCTGACGCCATTTGTTGCTTCGCGCGCGCCTTCCCCATAACCACAGGCGCAACGACTTCGAGATGTGAGGGGTTCGGGGCTAGCGAAAGATGCACACTATTGCCATCAAATTCGCGGTCATCGGAAACACCTAAGTGATATTTTACGTCGCCCGACCCAAAATCATCCGCGCCAGCCGCAACGCCGCCTAGAAATTCATAGAAAATAGCTGAATAGGGTTTTTGCATGACAGCCGCCATGACATTAAGACGGCCGCGATGCGGCATCCCAAAATTAATATCTTTAAGGCCGAGCTGCCCGCCGCGTTTAATAATTTGCTCTAAAGCCGGCAACAGACTTTCAGCCCCGTCAATCCCGAAACGTTTCGTGCCTGGATAGCGTTTGTGAATTAGCTGCTCAAAGGCTTCACCTTCAACCAATTTATGCAAAATAGAAAGGCGGCCTTCTTTCGTAAAACTAATCTCTTTATCAGGGCCCTCAATACGCTGCTGGAGCCAGCTTTTTTCTTCGGGGTCTGAGACATGCATGAATTGAATGCCAAAGGTCGAACAATAAGTACGGCGCAGAATTTCTAAAATACGGTTTAGAGATGCGGTTTGCAATCCAAGAACGCCGTCGATAAAAATCTCACGGTCCATATCCTCAGCTTTAAAACCATATGAGGCCGGCTCTAATTCTGGATGTGGTTCGTTTTTCTGTAGTCCAAGAGGGTCAAGATTAGCGATTAAATGCCCCCTCATGCGGTAGGCCCGGATCAACATTAAAGCCCGAAGACTATCCTTTGTGGCTTGTTGAACATCCTCAGCACTGGGTTCTTCCGCCTTACTCGACATATGAGCAGAAACTTTTTGCTCAACAGCCTCTTCTTCAGCTGGCCCCCAATCTCCTGTTAAAGCGGAGGTCAATTCTCCTTGAGGTTCAGGCGGCCATGCTGGGCGGTTCCATGACGGCCCCTCGGCATTTTTCTTCGCCGTTTCAGAATCTTCACCAATGCCTGCAAAATAGCTCTGCCAGCTGGCATCAACGCTGCTGGGGCTCGCGATATATTGAGCCTGCATTTGCTCAATATAGGCAGCATTCGCGCCATCCAAAAACAGGGTATCAATCATCGATTGATTATAGTCCGATCGCGGCTTACCGCCTGAGGTGGCCTTTGGATTAGCCATATTACGCGCCTTTCAGCTTTGCCTCAATTATCCCTTGAGGACTTCCATCATTGTCACGCCCAATTTCGCCGGGCTATCGGAAACACGGATACCCGCTTTTTCCATCGCTGCTATCTTATCTTCAGCCCCGCCTTTGCCCCCAGAGACAATCGCGCCAGCATGGCCCATTGTTCTTCCAGGGGGCGCTGTACGGCCAGCAATAAAGCCAACCATCGGCTTTTTGATGCCTTTTTTCGCCATATGCGCGACAAATTCTGCCGCTTCTTCTTCGGCAGAGCCGCCAATCTCACCAATCATGATGATTTGTTTTGTGTCATCATCATTTAAGAATAGTTCAAGGCAGTCAATAAAGTTCGTGCCGTTTATCGGGTCACCACCAATACCGATCGCCGTTGTTTGACCAAGGCCAACCTGGGTTGTTTGGAAGACGGCCTCGTAAGTGAGTGTTCCAGAACGTGAGACCACGCCGCATGTTCCTTTTTTGAAAATCTTACCCGGCATGATACCAATTTTGCATTCTTCTGGGGTTAAAACACCCGGGCAATTTGGCCCGATAAGACGGGACTTAGAGCCCTGCAAGGCGCGCTTAACAGGGATCATATCTCTGACAGGAATACCTTCGGTAATCGCGATG
>CAZJRU010000117.1:0-5664 GCA_964548315.1 uncultured Hellea sp. | reverse complement strand
TCATCAGAGCTTTTTGGGAAAACAAAATTAGCCTATGATAACATGGTGATTACCAGTTCGTAAGGGAGTTAGATTTGGTATTTTTATACCGACTTTTTTTTAGGACAATCGTCGAGAGTACGATTGAGGATATTCCGTTATTCATTCAAAAATTTAAGCAAATGATTTTGTAGTCCATACTCTTGGATTTTCTCGGCATAGCTTTTAACTGATTTCATAAATTTTTTTGATTGGTAAAATTCAAATTTATCCGCATTTGCAATTTTTAAATAAGATGCAATCATTAGCTTTGTGCTTTCGGTATTTATACTATGAAAATCTCGTGTCTTAGGGTCATTTAAAACAGCGTTATCTAGTGCTGTTTTGATAAAAATAGCCCAGGCGCCGAGACAAAATTCGAAGTAAGATGTATCTGAGTTATTGGCTAGACATTGATCAATTGTAGGAAACCACCTTTGTTGTATTTTTTGTGAACTATCTGTGCCGACCTGTAAGGTACCGTAGGGTAGATTGCCGTTCTGGAAGCGCTCAATAACGCTCTCAATATATTCCGTTCCGTCATACCCATCTGGCACCTGTGCATTTGGAAGCACATTTTCGTAAAGAGCTTGGCGCGTGAATTTTAATATTTCGGACTGCTCTAAAGCTTCATGCACATAGGTGTAACCGCTGAGGTAGCCTAAGGTGGAAATTATGGTATGCGCACAATTGAGATAGCGGAGTTTCATTCTCTCAAAGGGCACTATGTCGTCCACGAAAACCGCCCCGACCTTATCAAGTCCAGGACGTATGCCTGCAAAGTTTTTTTCAATAATCCACTGGCTAAACGGCTCTGCCGAGACCGGCCAAGCATCTTGACGTTTTGTCGCCTTTAGAACTTTTGACATTAAGGCCTCATCTGTTGCCGGACATACGCGGTCAACCATAGAGGAGATAAAGGATACGTTCTGCTTCGCCCAAGCAAGGGCCGTTTTGTCATGCTGTTTTAACAGAGTGTCTACGCCGTTTTTGAGATAGGACCCGCCGCCCGAAATATTATCGCAACACATAATGGTTAGCTTGGCAGGAACGCCTGTCTTTTTCGCGCGCTGCATAATTCCCCGAGCCAAAAATCCGTATATTGTTTTAGGTCTATTCAAGGATGCCAATTCAGTTTGTAAATCAAGGTGATTGTAATTTAAACCATTTGGCCCAATATAATATCCCTTTTCGGTAATTGTCGAGCTGACAAGCTGTGTTGTAGGTTTGGCGATAAGATCAATGACAGCCTGAGTTTCGGTAGGCGCAACGAGTATATTTTGTAGTGACCCAATTACGCGATATTCATTTGTCTTGCCCAAAGTCGCTAAATTATACAGATAGTCTTGCGGCTCAAGTGCCTCTTTCATTGACGCAGACCGCAGGGATACGCCGGTAATGCCCCATTGCGTTGAGCCTAGATTTAACAGCTCATCCACATAAACGGCTTGGTGCGCGCGGTGGAAATTCCCAACACCAAAGTGTAATATCCCAGTTGTGATAGCGCTTCGGTCGTAGCGATATTTCGTTATATTTTCGGGTAAATTTGAAGCGTTTAATCGGCTCATATTTCTTTTTCAATTTCCTGCACTGCTAGTACATCCCAACACGCCCCCATGGTGTGATAATCCGTTTTCCCGAAGGGGGACTTTTTATTATCAATTGGGCCGCCGTTACGACCTCTTACACGAAACCATGCGCCATATTGATGGTCAATCATGTGATCCCAACTCCACTGCCAGATACGGTTGTAATCGTCGCGGTATTTATTATCCCCCGTTGCCAGATACAGCCGCCATGCGGCGGCAAAACTTTCAGACTGCACCCAGAAGTATTTCTCACTAGCGCAAAAACTACCATCCGGCGCAACGCCATAAGCTATTCCGCCAAAGGCCTTATCCCAGCCTGTGGCTAAGGCTTTATCATAAAGCGATTTCGCCCTTTGAATCCATTTTTTATCAGGGCTGACGTCGTTGAGTATAAGGAGAAGTTTCGTCCATTCTGTTTGATGACCCGGTTGAAACCCCCAAGGTTTGTAACGATCATTAGGTTTGTCGATATTGAAATTCATATCGACATTCCAATGCGCGTCATAATGCTCCCAAATTTGTCCACCAGATTGCGCGGCAAGGTCAAAAGCAAATTTATTAGCAAGCACTTTCGCGCGGAATAAATATTTCATATCGCCACTGGCCTGATAGGCTGCCAGCAGCGCTTCGCACATATGCATATTCGCGTTTTGCCCACGATAAGGGGAGAGCGTTTGAAGCGTGTCGTCTCGTTCATCAAAATAGGCATGGGCCGTTTCGTCCCAAAAATATGTGTCGACGAAATCATACAGCGTTCCCATGATTTCAGACGCTTTTCCGATGCCCGCTTTAGCGCAGCTCGCGGCTGCCAGCAGGACAAAGGCATGGCCATAGGCCATGACGCGTTTATCGGTGATTTCATCCTCTTCGAGGAGCCAAGCATAATGCCCGTTCTCTTGCCGATGAGCGTTTTGGAGATAATCTAACCCCCATTCCGCCCAAGCCTTATACTTAGGTGTTCCGTAAAATTCATAGGCTGTCGCATAATTGAGAACATATCTAGCGGAGGCCACAAGGTGGCGGCTTTTTGGGTCATAGCAGGTGCCGTCGTCTAAAAAGCAGCCATAAAACCCGCCCTCGGGCGCATAAATACGCGGTTCATAAAAGGCGAGCGTATCATGGATGTGCGCGTTGAGAAAGGCCGCGCTTTCAAAATTAGGATATTTAGTTTCCATATTGTACTAGCCTGTGAACTCTAACACGAGGCCTTTGATGGCGAGGAAAGACATGAACAACGCAAATAATAAAATTACAGCCAATATGATGTTTGATAAGGGTTTATTTTTATGTTCGCCCATCAGATCTTTGCGGTTGGTCAGATAGAAAATACAGCCGACCGTTAGAGGTAAGATGATCGCGCCGAAGGCTTGTGACATTATCATGATAGCGACGGGCCGCGCGTTAAACAGGGGGACGACCAAGCCGAGTAGAGAGATTAAAAACACCATGATACGGTATTTGGGCAGCGTCATCTCGCGTTCCGTTTCCGTGTAATCACAGATCAACCATGGTAGCATCAGGATATTTGGGAATTGAGAAGAGACACCCGCCGCGACAATGCCAATGGCAAAGATGGTCGTCGCGAATGAGCCAGCCAATGGCTCTAAAAGCGTTATCATTTGTGAGGCTTTCGAGAGACCTAAACCTTCAACATGAAGCGTGCCGGCCGCTGCTGCCATGACGGCTGCGCTAATCACAAACATCATCACAACGGCGAGTGTAGCGTCATTCCGCTGCGTGCGGGCATCTTTCAGCGTCCATCCTGCTTCTTTGACAAGTGTGGTGCGGATAATAAATAATCCCGAAAAAACAGTCGTTCCAACCATGCTAGCTATAACTAGCCATGGGCCTTTAGTTGCCTCAGGAGCAACCTCAGGCACATTAGGGATGAGGCCTTTTATAATGTCGCCGGGCGGCGGCATCATGAGGAAGAAATTAATTAGAAAACACGCCGCCATAACAGCCACAATGACAGCCAAGCTTCGCTCAAAAAATTGTGTTTTGCCATTCCAAAAAATAAAAAAGACAAGCGCTGAGAATAAAGCGGCAAACCATATTGGTGCGATCCCGCCTGTAATCATCGTTTTTGACCATTCAGAACTGATGTCGGCAACAATTCCCATTACGCCCATGACACTGCCCGCAACACCGAGGGTCAAGGCAATGATAAAATAGACTCCAACCCCTTGGTGGATGTGTTTTTTGAAAGCTTGTAGCGCCGTCTCCCCAGTAACCAATGTATAGCGGCTGTAAATATTTATCATAAAAAATGTGCAGAGGCAGGAGGCCGCGATCGTCCAGAGTAAGGTCATGCCATAATCTGCGCCCGCCTTCGCCATGGTCGTAATGCTGCCCGTGCCAATATTAAACCCGAGCAGAAATATACCGGGCAAAAATAAGGCTAAGCCTCGGGCGAATTTTTGTCTGAATGTGGTACTCATTATGGTCCCCTAATGGCCTACTTTTTTGTAGGTTAATTTTGTGCAGATAGCGCTCTGATGACGCCGCGTATTTCTGCCACGCCTTTTAGGCGACCAATGCCTGAATAGCCGGGATTGCCCGATTTATCGATATCATCCATCATTTGCAGGCCATGATCAGGTCTAATGAAAATACCTTCGGTGTGCGGCGCCTCGCGTTTGCGCCGATTTTCTTCATTTAAAAGCTCTTGGATAACGGCGATCATATCAATATCGCTGTCCAGATGGCTGGCCTCATAAAATGAGCGCTGCTCATCTGCGTCGCGGCTAACCCCGCGCAAATGAGAAAAGTGGATACGCGGTCCAAATTGCCGAGCCATAGCAGGTAAGTCATTATCGGGGCGGCTACTATAAGTGCCTACGCAGAGGGTGATACCATTTGACGGGCTAGGTTGGGCCTCAAATAAAATATCCAAATCATCCGCCGTACAGATGATGCGAGGCAAGCCTAACATATCACGCGGCGGGTCATCTGGATGAATGGCCAGATTAACGCCTGCTTTTTCAGCGCGCGGTAGTACTTGCTCCAAAAATGCAAAGAGATTCGCGCGTAGAGTTACCGCATCGATATCTTTGTAATTGGCAAGCATGGCGCGGAAGTCTTCAAGTCCGTAACTTTCGGTCATTTTGCCGGGAAGACCTGCGATGATGTTGTCTGTCAGCTGCGTGCGTTCGGTGCCGTTCATAGCCTCGAAAACCTCTTTCGCCTCAGCAATTTCTGTCGCGCTATAGTCAGTCTCTGATCCCTTGCGTTTTAAAATAAATAAATCAAAAGCCGCAAATTTCTTTTGATCAAAGCGTAAGGCGTAAGCCCCGCTTGGAAGTTTATATTTCAAATCCGTACGCGTCCAATCGATGACAGGCATGAAATTATAGCAGATTGTCTTTATACCGCATTTAGCAAGGTTCTCCATCGAAGTTGCCCAAGCCTCAATATATTTTTTATGGCCTGCACGAGCGAGTTTTATGTCCTCGTGAACAGGGATGCTTTCGACCACTGTCCATTTCAGGGGTGCTAAGTCGTCTTCGCATTCCTCAATCAGTGCCTTGTGCGCGCGTATGGCTTCTATCGGCCAAATTGCACCCGCAGGCATATCATGTAAGGCGCTGACAATATCTGTCACGCCAGTCTGGCGGATTTCGTCAATTGTGACAGGGTCATTTGGTCCAAACCATCTCCAAGATTCTTGCATTTTATCGTTCCAATCTTTGAAGCGGGTTACCTAACATTGGTAATGGCTTCCATTGCGTTTTTTACGTTTTTATAGTCAGTCGTCTCAACAAAACCGATAGAAAATTTCTGCGGTGTTGTCAGGAACTTATCTTTGTTACGGCGGCCAAAGCCAAGGACCGTCATGTCGGGACGGCTGACATAATCATTTGGATGCGCGTCATCATTATGTTGCAACATATAAATCATGCGCGGCGAGTTCGGGTCGCCAAAAGCCATCCATTCGGGGCCTGGTAAATCTCCAATAAATTCATCATCAATCATGTGCCGAGAAGAGTCGGCTGAGGAATAGCGAAAATCAGTCCGGTCCATGCCCCCGCCAGGTACGCCTTCATATTGCACCCAG
>CAZJRU010000116.1:0-5678 GCA_964548315.1 uncultured Hellea sp. | reverse complement strand
AGTTGTGGACTGCCAATGGGCTTGTCCTGCACACACTCCGGTACCTGCCTATATTCGGCTTATTGCGCAGGGGCGTTACTCCGACGCTTATATGTTGAACCGAGAGAGCAATGTATTTCCAGGAGTTTTAGGCCGCGTATGTGATCGTCCATGTGAGCCGGCTTGCCGTAGAGGCCGCGTCGAGGAAGAACCTGTCGCCATTTGCCGTCTTAAACGCGTTGCAGCCGACCACCGAGGTGATATCAGAGACCGTCTACCTAAAAAACCCGCTCAAACGAATGGGAAAAAGATTGCATTGGTTGGGGCTGGCCCAGCAAGTTTTACCGTTGCGAATGACCTGGCTCCACTTGGGTACGAATGCACAATTTTTGAAAAGTTCGACAAACCGGGCGGGTTGATGCGCACCAACATTCCTGCCTTCCGTCTACCAGAGAAAGTTTTGATGGAAGAACTTGGCTATATTTTGGATATGGGAGTCGACCTCAAACTCGGCACACCCGTAAATTCAATGAAAGACCTTTTAGAAGAGGATTATGACGCGATATTTGTTGGTACTGGCGCGCCTAAAGGTAAAAACCTCACCCTTCCAGGAAGGGATGAAGCCAATGACAATATCCATATCGGAATTGAGTGGCTGGAAAGCGTCGCTTTTGAACACACTGATAAAATCGGAAAAAATGTACTTATAATTGGCGTTGGTAACACGGCTATGGATTGCTGCCGCACTTCGCTACGCCTAGGCGCTAAGGATGTTAAAGTCATGGCCCGTAAACCTCGTGCTTTTTTCAAAGCTTCACCATGGGAACTCGAAGATGCTGAAGAAGAAAATATCGATATTTTAGTCAACCATTCCCCGAAAGCTTTCGTACATTCAAACGGCCAATTGACCGGCATGCTTTTTGATCTCATGGAATATGACCTTGATGAAAATGGAAAAATCACTGACAGCCGCGTCATTGGCGAAAAGACTATCCCTTGCGATGATGTCATTTTAGCAATTGGGCAAAATAATAGCTTTCCTTGGATCGAAGATAACTGCGGTATTAAGTTTGATAAATGGGGCGTACCCCTCGTTGATAAAGTGACATTCGAAAGTACGAAAAAAGGCGTATTCTTTGGCGGAGACGCCGCCTTCGGCCCCTTAAATATTATTTGGGCAGTCGAGCACGGGCATCAAGCCGCTATTTCCATTGATAAATATTGCCAAGAAAAGAGTTTAACGGAACGGCGCCCAGATAAACTGACTTTTAATCCCACTAAAATGGGTATGTTCGAATGGAGCTATTCCAACGCCTTTGATGATAGTGATAGACGTAAAATGGACCATGTCGCCCTCGTCGAACGTTTCAGTAAAATCACAACCGAAGTCGAGCTCGGCTACACTCCTGAAAAAATCGCAACGGAGGTACAGCGTTGCCTAAACTGTGATGTCCATACCGTATTTGATGCACCAAAATGTACAGAGTGTGATGCTTGCATTGATGTCTGCCCGGTAGAGTGCTTGTCGATAGAACCTATTGCGCCGGAGGACACTCTACGCACATCGATTAGGGCTGCAGAGGCTGATCAGTCGCTTTACGCCTCAGCCGAATTACCGCTTACGGGGCGGATTATGATAAAAGATGAAAATGTCTGCCTACATTGCGGCTTATGCGCAGAGCGCTGCCCAACCGCAGCCTGGGATATGCAAGAAGGCATCGTGACCATCCATCACGCAGATATGCAAGAGCTAACCGAGGCAGGATAATGAGCGGACCCAATTTAAATGATTTCGTTATCCGTCTGGCTAACGTCAACGGGACAGGCTCGGCTTCAGCCAATGGTCTGTTAATGAAAGCAATATTCCGCATGGGAATTCCTGTGATCGGAAAGAACGTTTTTCCCAGCAACATTCAAGGCCTGCCTACATGGTACGAAATCCGGGTTAATGGGGACGGTTATATGGGACGCTCGGGTGATATTCATCTTATGATAGCCATGAATGCTGAGACATATGCCAAAGACTTGGCTTGTGTATCGCCCGGCGGTTATTTGATTTATGATAGCACTTGGCCACGCCCGCATATGCTCCAACGTGACGATATAACCGTAATTGGCGTGCCTTTTTCACAAATGGTCAACGAAACTTTTCAAGTCGCGCGCTCGCGTATTTTAATGAAAAACATGGCTTATGTTGGAGCTGTAGCAGCCCTAATTAATTTGGACATGGACGTTGTCAAAGCCATGGTTGAAGACATGTTCGCGACGAAACAAAAACTCATACCCGCGAATATGCAAGCCCTTGAACTTGGATTGAACTACGTCAAAGATCATATCGACCACCCCCTGCCCTTCATGCTCGAACCTTTAGACAAAACTAAAGGTAAAATCATGATTGACGGTAATACGGCGGCGGGTCTGGGCTGTGTTTACGGCGGAGCCACTGTCGGAGCCTGGTATCCCATTACGCCATCAACGAGCCTTATGGATAGTTTTACTAAATATTGCCATAAGTTACGGATTGATAAAGATACTGGCGAGAACAAGTTTGCAATCATACAGGCCGAAGACGAGCTAGCAGCGGCTGGACTTACAATTGGCGCTGGATGGATGGGCGCGCGCGCATTCACCCCGACATCAGGGGCCGGCATCAGCTTGATGAATGAATTTATTGGCTTTTCATATTACACCGAGACGCCCGCAACATTTTTCGATATTCAAAGAGTTGGCCCATCTACGGGAATGCCTACCCGTACCCAGCAATGCGATATCATGACAACGGCTTATTGCTCTCATGGGGATACAAAGCATATTGTGCTCTACCCATCTGACCCCGGTGAATGTTTCACAATGGCCGTAAACGCGCTGGACCTAGCCGAGCGGTTTCAAACCCCCGTCTTCTTCCTCTCGGATTTAGATATTGGTATGAATGATTGGATGGTTGACGAATTTGAATGGGACGACAGCTACGAGCCTGATCGCGGCAAGATAGTTACACGCGAGCAGCTTGAGGACGGATTTGACTTCCATCGTTACTTGGATGTCGACGGAGACGGAATTCCTTATCGTACGCTACCCGGAACACACCCGACCAAAGGCGCGTTTTTCACCCGCGGATCGGGCCATAACAAATGGGGCAAATATACGGAAGACTCTGCTGAATATAAGGAAGTGGTAGACCGGCTCATCGTCAAATGGCGAAATTCTCGTCATGCCTGCCCGCAACCTATTTTACGCAAGGCCACTAAAAAAGCATCAGCAGCTATTCTTGCGATAGGAAGTTCTGACCCTGCCGTCATTGAAGCCCAAGACCGACTTGCCAAAGAAGGTGTACATCTAGACTACATGCGCATACGGGCTTTCCCCTTTGCCGACGCGGTCGAGGAGTTTATGGCCAAGCATGATACTGTGTATGTTGTCGAGCAGAACCGCGACGCCCAGTTCATGAGCTTGCTCATAAATGAGACGCCTGTAACAAAAGACAAACTTATTTCTGTGCGCTATTATGCTGGAGAGCCCCTGTCCTATAAATTTGTTATGAATGCTATTCGCCAACAATTGGCCACAAGAAAGACTGCATAATGACCAGTTTCACAAAACCAAAAATTCGCCTTAAACATCAAAAAACAAATGACATTGGACTCATTCGCTCTGATTATGATGGAGTTATGTCAACGCTCTGTGCTGGGTGTGGTCACGATAGTGTCACCGCCGCCATGGCAACCGCCTTTTTCGATCTTGCCATTGAACCACATAAAGCCGTTAAAGTTTCAGGGATTGGATGTTCGTCTAAAACCACAACATATTTCATGAATGAAGCCCACGGTAATAATACCGTCCATGGACGCATGCCAAGCGTTGCAACAGGCGCTATGGCTGGAAATCCGCATATGACTTATATCGGAGTTTCGGGCGACGGGGATTCTCTGTCCATCGGTGCTGGACAATTAGTTCACGCCATGCGCCGAAATGTTAACATGCTCTATATGCTCGAAAACAACGGCGTTTACGGTCTCACTAAAGGCCAGTTTTCAGCCGCAGCAGATGCAGGGTCCGTGTCTAAAAAAGGCGATGTCAATGTGATGAAACCCATTGACCCTTGTGCCCTTGCCCTCTCAGTAGGCGCAACATTTGTGGCCCGAAGTTTCTCTGGCGACAAAAAACAGCTCGTGTCTCTTATCAAGGCGGGACTCAAACATAAAGGTTTCGCCCTAATTGACGTAATATCGCCATGTGTGAGCTTTAATGATCACAAGGGGTCAACCAAGTCTTACGCCCATACATTTAAATATTATCACAAGGCTGTTCATGCCGATTATGTTCCGCCTAGCGAAGAAATTCGTGCAAGTTATGAAGACGGCGAAACCATGCCAATTGAGCTTCATGACGGCGGCGTGATAAACCTACGAAAACTCGATAACGGGTATGACCCGACAGATCGCGGCAGCGCCTTTTCTAAGGTACTTGAAAGCCAAGAGACGGATGAGATCCTAACAGGCCTTCTTTATATCGACGAAAAAACGCCAGATATGGCGACACGGAATAACTTGCCAAGTCGTCCCTTGAATACCTTTCCTTATGCAGAACTCAATCCTGGTTCAAAAGCCCTTGAAGGCATCATGAAGGAATATAGATAAACGATTGCGTTCGCAGCTTGTTATATTGCGATCAATAGATTCCACATTGAGGATAACATAGCGTCAATTTTTGGATGCTCTTTGCATCTGAGGCAGCCATATAATTATGTGTGCAAAATTTCCATTTTGAAAAATATGTTTCTAATAGAATTTACGTATCCTATGCCTTGCGACCGCGGCCTCCTCTACGGCCTCTAGACCGTCGTCCTTCACCAGCAGCAGGCGCAGGACGGTAGTGTTTAATCCAATTGGCACAGCTCGGGTCAACACCGTTTAAAACGTCTGCGGCACGTACAGCCGGCACAAGGCCATCATCCAAAACATTCACAATGGCTGATGTCATTCCCGCGCACGCCAACATCGGTAGAAAAGCATTATTGACTGTGTGGCGATTGGGAAGACCAAAGGCAACATTCGAAGCTCCGCATGTCGTATTAACCCCTAATTCATTACGTAGCCTATGAAGTAATTTAAAGACATCTTTGCCTGCGGAGTTTACGGCCCCTACTGGCATAACCAGCGGATCAACGACAACATCTTCAGCCTTAATACCATAGTCCGCCGCGCGGTTGACGATACGCTTAGCAACTTCGAACCGTACATCTGGGTCCTCGGAAATTCCCGTATCATCATTAGAGATCGCAACGACCGCGCAATCATATTTAGCAACCAAGGGCAAAACCCGCTCCATCACCTCTTCTTCTGCCGTTGTTGAGTTTAAAAGCGGGCGGCCTTTGTAAGCCGCAAGACCAGCTTCTAAAGCTTCAATGATAGAGCTATCAATGCAGAGCGGGACATCCGTCAGGCTCTGTATAAGGGGAATTACGTCGGTCATAATAGCGGCCTCATCAGCCAACGGGACGCCAACATTGACATCTAACACTTGTGCGCCTGCTTCGACCTGCGCCAAGGTTTCCTTTTTGATACGCCAATAATTCCCTTCCTTGAGTTCCTTGGAAAATAATTTGCGGCCTGTCGGATTAATGCGTTCGCCGATCATGACGAAAGGTTCGTCAAATCCAATCGCGACTTCTTTTGTTGATGATGCTAAAATCGTGCGTG
>CAZJRU010000115.1:0-5711 GCA_964548315.1 uncultured Hellea sp. | reverse complement strand
AGCTCCTGAAGCTCCGCCAGCAAATGAAGTTCTATTGGCTGAGATTCGCGATCTACTGAAAAAGTAAATCCGCGATATTCGCAAAATTAACCCGCCTCACGCGAATTGCGAGGGGCGGGTTTTTTTATGGCGCATCAACTGACTTGACGGTTGCAAGCTTTGCGAGGCGCCCGAGTTCACGTTTCAATTTTTCGTCTTGCCGTGTCGACCAGTTAATATGAGGCTCTTTCCAGAGGTTTAGAATATTTAGCCTACCTGCTATGCGGTCTGCTTTGACTTCGATGCGCCCGATGAAACGATCGCCCTCTAAAATGGGATAAACGTAATACCCCCATTGCCGTTTCGCAGCCGGCACAAAGATTTCAATTTTATAATCGAATTCGAAGATGCGCTTTAACCGTTTGCGGTCTCGCACTAAAGGGTCAAAGGGATTTAAAATTCTAAGCCTTGAGGTTGGCGCTTTAAGATCGGCTAACTTCGTTTCAATATTTTGAGCGGCAAAACCCGAAACCCACCTGCCGTCAGCGCGTTCAACCTCAACAGGTTTTGCGCTGCAGCTGGCCTGACCCAGCCAGTTTTTGACATCAAGGGCTGAGGCTGCTCCCCAAAAATCTTGAATTTCTGCAGGCGTGGCAAGGGTTAGTCTTTCGAGAGCCTGTTCGCAAAGCCAGGCTAAGGGGGCATCTATGTTGGTTTGAGATAAGTAGTTTAGCGGTATAATGCGTTCGGGAAGGTCATAAAATTTTGTAAAATTCTCACGATGGCTGGTGGTGAGTTTGCCTGTATACCATAAGTAATCCAAGGCGCGCTTGTGTGGTGGCCTTGCCCACATTTCACTCTTATCGAAAACTTTTGTGTCAAAAGCGTGGGTGGATAAAGGACCTTCGGCTATTATCCGGCTTGTAATATTCTTAAGAAGCTCGGGGTCTGGTCTCCATTTACGGCGTTCAAACTTCTTTTGCATACGTTTGAATTGCCAATTCCAAATGGGATAAAACTCGATAGGGAGAAGCGAGGCGTCATGAGTAAAGTGCTCAAATAACTCACGGTTTTTTAGGGCGTCCCATAACATATGTTCGCGGTAGTTTTGATTGCGGCTCCAAAGAATATGATGATGGGCCCGCGATACTGTTCTGATCGTATCAAGCTGGACATACCCTAATGTCTTTATTAACGCCGCGAGATTTAAAGGCCCTGTTGGGGTTAGGGATAGGCCATGGGCTTGAATCAAAAGACGACGCGCTTGACGGTTCGTTATTCGGACCATCACAGCAGGTCTTTACGTTGTGACCTATGCGTATTTTTCGCCAAGATAAACGCGGCGCACATCTTTGTTTGCGCGGATTTCATCGGGCGTGCCTTCAAATAGAGCTTCACCTTGAAAGAGGATGGAGGCTCTATCGACAATATCAAGTGTTTCGCGCACGCGGTGATCTGTAATCAAAATCCCAATTCCGCGTTTTTTCAGATATAAGACAAGTTCCGAAATATCCGCAATCGCGATGGGGTCGATACCCGTGAACGGCTCGTCCAGCAGAATAAAGTTAGGGCGAGAGGCCAAGGCCCGCGCAATTTCCACGCGGCGGCGTTCTCCGCCAGATAAGGCCAAAGCCGGGCTTTTCTTGATGTGGCCAATGTTAAGCTCATCCAGCAAGGCGTCGACATTGTCATTCCATTTGGATCTATTTTTTTCAGTGAGCTGCACGACGGCTTTAATATTTTCTTCAACCGTCAATCCGCGAAATATGGATTGCTCTTGCGGGAGGTACCCGACACCTAGGCGCGCGCGTTGGTACATCGGTAAATCAGTAATGTCCTGACCGTCCAAGGATATCATGCCTCGGTCCGCTTCGATCAAGCCCATAATCATATAAAAGCTTGTCGTTTTTCCGGCCCCGTTGGGGCCCATCAACGCCACGACTTCTCCGCGTTGTACGGTGAGGGTAATATTTTTAACGACCACGCGTCCCCGGTAGGCCTTGCCAATATTATTTGCCGCCAACCCTTTGGGAGGGGGGACAAATTTTGATTTTTCATCCGTGGGTCGTGATTCGAAATCAGCTTCAGCCATGTTAATCTCTATACCGTTATTCTTCGTCTTATTATGTAGAAGATTGTGGGCCTGTGTTTTTAATTAATATTTTAACCCGGCCCTTAGAGCCGCATTTGCGTCCTTTGCAAGAGCTGACCACGCGGGCTTCTTCGGTTTGTAAATTGTAAATCAATGTATCCCCCGTCACCACATTTTCGCCTTGCAGCAGTATAACATCCCCTGTGACGGTGAATGTGTCTGACTCGCGAGTATAAACGCCGTTATTACCGCGAACTTCTTGCTCAGGTGTCAGATAGTAAAAATTACCCGTGGCCTCAATGCGGCTTACGTCGCCCCCAGAGCTACTTCCCAGTCCTGTTGCGCCGCCATAAATTTTCATTGTGTCAGACAATATCCGTGTGCCGCCTTGGCGCACATCAACTTGTCCACTAAGAATCGTTACGCCATTTTTATTGAGGATATCATCTGCGCCGGCCTCAATGGGGGCATTTCCTCCGCGGGCAAATTGTGCCTGCGCAGAGGTCGGCATGACAAGACTAAGCGCCGCGAGGGCCAGTAGTGCTTTAAAGCGAGATTTCATATCGTGTCCTGCCTTTGTATTAACGTTGAATTGTGAGTCTTTGGCGCCCGTTTGAACAGCCCTGCCCCTGACAATTACCTGTAAACCTAATAGTCTCTGATTTCACGTTGTAAATTAACTTATCCGTTTCAGCTGTGCTACCATTAGATTGCCGGACTTTGACTTTACCCGTGACGGTCATAATTTCTTTACCGCGTTCATAAACGCCTCTATCGCCAGTGACGCGGTTTTCTGGCGTGGTGTAGCGAAAATTTCCTTTGGCATCAATACGTCTGATAGGGCCAAGTTTTATGCTTCCAGAGGCATCCTCTTTGGCTTCTTCGCGAAAAATATCCATTTCATTAGACTGGGTTCGGTTCTTGCCTTGCGTGACGTCAACATTGCCTGTGAGCACGGTGATGCCGCCTTTATAGCTGGCGGTATCTGCGGTGATATTAATCGGGGTATCATTTCCAAAGGCTTGCCCAGAGCGCTGGGTCCCTGAAATGTCAGCAGCCTGACCTCTCTCGATAATAGAGTCCATGCCATTGAAGAAAATAAAGGTCTTATAGTCATCCGTAATTTCAAAGGCGTTCCCATTCGCAATTCCGAAATTACCTGTGCACTCGATACGTCTATCGCCTTCTATACGGTTTTCACTGGCGTAGATGCGAGCTTGTTCGGTTTTGCAAACATTTCCGTCATCTGTGGTCATATCCACGGCAAATTCAAGATTTAAGATTTTGTCGACGTCGTTATAAACGCCTGTTTTTGCGACAACGAATGAAGAGGCTGCGCCGTCACGAATAAACTCCAAGACCGGGTTTTTAAGTTCAACTTCATTCTGGTTTGTCCTGTGCCGCGTGGCACTTTCTGCGGTCAGATAATAGGGCTCACCCTTATTTGTGCGCCCGCTATAGCGGGGCCCGACCATTTTCACGGATTCGGTAATATTATCTTGAAAGTTAAATCCCGTAGATCCGCCTGTCGTAAACTCATATAGCAAATAGCCGCCAAGGCCCGCCGCAACGCTCAATAGCAAGACCCGGAGCACCTTAATTCTGCGGCTGTGTTTTCGCGCAGCGGCCAGCGTGAGTGTGCGTTTGGGTTCCCATAAACCCAGAGCCTCACTAACATTGTGGCCATCAGACGATATCGCTGTTGTTTCCATAGCGCTTCTATAGGCTATGAAAGTTTAAAATACGATAGTGAATTATAGAGATGAAGAGATAGTAAGGTAGTTAAATTGGTGTGTTTAATCAGAGCGGCGCATACGGTGACTGAAGATATCTACGTCATTCCACCCTGCTAAATCTAGGGCGGCGCGTGTTGGCAGGAAGTCAAAACAAGCCCGTGCTATGTCAAAGCGGTTTTCGCGGTAGAGCCGCGCGCTCAGAATATTTCTGAGCTGATGTAGATAAAGAACATCAGACGCAGCGTAATCGAGCTGCGCCTTTGTCAGTTCGTCGGCTGCCCAATCCGAGCTTTGCTGTTGTTTGGATAAATCTACGCCTAAAAGCTCTCGGCACAGGTCTTTTAAGCCATGTCTATCTGTATATGTGCGGACAAGGCCAGAGGCGATTTTCGTGCAAAAAACGGGCGTCATATCGATGCCAAGGTCTCTGGCAATCATGGCAACATCAAAGCGGGCAAAATGAAAAATTTTCTCAACTTCGGGATTAGAGAGTAGGGCTTTTAAGTTCGGGCAGTCAAAGGTTTGACGATTGACTTGCACAATATGGGCATCCCCGTCACCGGCTGAGAGTTGAACCAAACATAACTTATCACGTACTAAAGATAGGCCTTGTGTCTCGGTATCGACAGCAACTGCCGAGCCAAAATCTATATCTGCGGGGAGGTCGCCTTTGTGTAATGTGACTGCCATTTTATGGTCCTTTATTTTGTGTCAGACTTAAGACGCTGGGATAAAAATAACAATGCCTGATTTTCGGCGGTAAGGTAGGATAATTGATGATAAAAGGCTGTTATGAAAACACTAAATAATCGTCAGCGATACGCAATTTTGAGCCGCCGGGATAAAACATATGCGGATGCATTCTTTGTTGGGGTTAAAAGCACCGGGATTTTTTGCCGCCCAGGATGTCCGGCGCGTCTGCCTAAATTTGAAAACTGTCGATTTTGCGACACCGCGCAAGAAGCTTTATCTTTGGGGTATCGGGCGTGTAAACGCTGCCATCCAGTCAGCCACTCAGGCGAGGCATCCACCCTTATAAAACAGCTCATTGCCGCAATAGAAGATGAGCCGGAAAAACGGTGGAGCGAGGCTGACATTAAGGCCCTGGGGCTGGACCCGTCCACAGCGCGCCGTCAATTTCAAAAACGTTTTGGATTAACCTTCACACAATATGCGAGGCAGCGTAGGCTGGGCCGCGCCGCCAAAGAGTTGATGAAAGGAGACAAGGTGATCAATGCACAATTAACAGCTGGATATGAAAGCGCTTCGGCCTTTCGCAAAGCCTTTGCGAAAACCTTTGGCACCGCGCCTGCAAAGTCGTCCGCCGCCCCGCTTTTAATCGACTGGTTGTCAACGCCTTTGGGCTCCATGCTAGCGATCTGTGATGAGACCCATTTATACATGCTGGAGTTTACGGTTCGAAAAAACATGGACAGAGGTTTTGTTAAGCTTCGCAAGACCTATGGCCGTGCCGTTTTACCGGGCCGCACGAGTATTACGGATCAGATAGAGGAAGAACTGAAGTTCTATTTTCAAGGCAGGTTAAAAAAGTTTGAGACACCATTGGCGCCAACAGGGACCGTGTTTCAAAATCAGGTTTGGGCGGCTTTATGTGATATTCCTTACGGGACCAGCTGCAGCTATTCTGATCTTGCCCAAGCTGTCGGGAATGAAAAAGCCGTGCGGGCCGTGGCGAGTTCAAATGCCAATAATGGATTGGCGCTTATTATCCCTTGTCACCGCGTTATCGCCAAAGGCGGCAGTCTAGGCGGCTACGCGGGAGGGCTCGATAAAAAACAATGGCTTCTCGATCATGAAAAGCGGCACCAAGAAAATTGAATCGCTCATATGTAAGAAACCTATACTGGAACCTATTACTATTGATATGCAATTTCTTGCATAAT
>CAZJRU010000114.1:0-5767 GCA_964548315.1 uncultured Hellea sp. | reverse complement strand
TGGCTCTTTTTTACTCGGCTGTCTTGGTTTCAGTTGTCGCGCATTCGAGCTATTATTGGCTTCTCCAGCGCTTGCCAATTTACGTTGTCTCGACAACGGGTCTTTTGACCACCGTGATCGCCGTTATAGCTGGTGTGACAATATTGGATGAAGCCGTTACGCCACAGCTCTTGGCAGGCGGTTTATTGACCTTATGTGGAATTGCGCTAATCCTGATTAGGAACAAAGCCCCTAAAGTCGGTTAATTCGTGCGCGGCATATACCGAACGGGTAAAATCCCTATTCTGCCATTTCTATCTACGGAAATATTCCACTCGGTCTCTTCGTCCGCGGACAATAATAACGCTTCTAATTGACGTGTGGATGTGACGTCATCGCCATTGATTTCGACGATAAAGTCCCCTGGGCGCAATCGATTATAATTCGCCGCGCTTCCGCGTTCGACTTTCAGAACCATAACGCCGCGCACATAGGGATCGAACCCGAGTTCTTCGCCCAGCGCGGGGCTCATATTCACCGCCACTGCCCCATCGATTGGATGATATCCTTCAAGTGAGCGCTCATCACGCAATGGAACTTCCTTAGGCGTATCAACCCGCACATTATGAATACGTTCGCGGCCATTACGCCAAATCGCGACTTTGGCCGTCTGGCCGCGACGCAAAGTTGCGAGCTTGAAGCGAAGACCACTATCATCGTTTACAGCTGTGCCGTCGATCGAGAGAACCACATCTCCCTTTTCTAAACCCGCATTATCAGCAGGGCCGTCAGGGTAAATATCATTGATAACCGCGCCTTTAGAGCGGTCTAGACCAAGCGCGGACGCCATAGTCGAATCTACCGCGTCTGTGCGCGCACCAATCCAAGGTCTAACAATGCGGCCTTCTGAAATCGCGCTATCAATCGCTCGCGCAACGAGCTCAGCGGGAATGGCAAAGCCAATCCCGTTGGAGCCGCCTGACCTTGAAAAAATAGCCGTATTCACGCCTATAAGTTCGCCAGATAAATTCACGAGCGCGCCGCCAGAATTACCCGGGTTAACCGCCGCATCGGTTTGAATAAAGCTTGAGACATCTGTCACATTTGTACGCCCCAGAGCCGAGACGATCCCGCTTGTCACCGTTTGTCCAACTCCAAATGGATTGCCAATCGCTAACACAATATCTCCGATTTCAAGATCGCCATCGCTTTGAATAGAAAGACTTGGGAGGCGCTCACCTTTGGTATCAATTTTTAAAACGGCAACATCAATTTCTTCATCTTGGGCTATAACTTCAGCCTCAAATTCGCGCCGATCGTTCAATACGATTTTCAGCTCATCCGCGCCTTTCACGACATGAGCATTAGTCACGATGATACCGCTCTCGCGGACAATGACGCCAGAGCCTAATGAGCTTTGTGTGCGCTCTTGAGGCGCCCGGCCAAAGCCAAACATTTCATCAAAAAAGGAACTTCGTGACCTTGCTCGTACCGTGCGCGAGGTAAAAACGTTTACAACGGCTGGCGCGGTCTGTTTCACCACAGGGGAATAAGAGAGCTGAACTTGGGTATTAGATGTGGGAACAACCCGGTCGCTCCCGGGGATTGTCAATAACGGGTCCTTGGCCAGCGCCTCTGGGTGTAACATATGTTGGGCGCCGCCCAGTAAAACCAAGCCGCCAAGAAGAGATAATATCTGCTTTTTCATGCCATTCTATTTAGGGACTGAGGAGCAGAATACCAAGCCGTAGAGACAGAAAATGAGCGAAAATTCATCTGACACAAAAAACCCGCCATAAGGCGGGGCTTGTGTCTAATATTTCAAAGACGCCGCGTGAGGTAGTCCTTCAAAAATTGGATCCAAATATTTGCTGCGGTTACCACCTTCCCAGTTTTGTACATTTTTGATACAGAAACGGACAACTTCAGGAGCTTTACCTGAGCGCTGCGCGCGAGCTTCAGCGCGTTCAAACGCCTTAATGTCCCGCAAGCTCGACGCCGCGCCATTCGCGCAAGCGGAAATAACCTCACGCGGGGTCGTATTTGGGACCTGTTTAAATTCTGTACGATTATAAGCTTTGTAATTCACAGTAACGTAATCACCAGATAAGAATTTTACAAAAACCATGCGGCGATATTCTGGATTATCAGATGGTCCAGACTCTAAAAGCAGAACAGGCGATAAATCGCCAAATTGTGCCTGAGCAGCAGGCGCCGTTGCCAATATTCCAGCGGCCAAACCTAGTATGGTTATTAGTCGTGTCCACATAACACCCTCCATTAAATTAAAGCAGTTTTTATAGAGCAAGAATCACGCCCCTGCACCTATGAATTGCAGATTAAATGTTATTTAAGGCCGAAATTAGGCGGTCAATATCCGTCTGGGTTGAATAGAGATGCGGGGTTACGCGCATTGCGGGACCCCTGACTGAAATATAGATTTTATCCTGCGCAAGTTCACTCGCTAGCCCATTGGGAACACCACCTGAAAACCTTAAACCGAGATAATGCGGAGCGCGTCGTTCCCTACCCAGCGGCATTATCACATTTGGATTGAGGTTTTCGGCTATATAGTCCGTTTTTGCGCGAAGCGTCTTTGCAACATTATCAATGCCCCAGTCTAAAATTTGCTGCATTGCCGCTGAGGCACCTAAGAGTTGAGCTGGGTTTGATTTTTCGCCCATATCAAACCGGCGGGCAGCAGGTTGGAAATCATCGCGATATTGGGTCAAAGCGGTAAAGTCTTCACTTCCCGATCTGTTCATCCAGTTGTTTTCTAGCGGGTCTGCCCCATGCCACTTAGGGTCAACATATAAAAACCCCATGGAATACGGGCCCATCATCCATTTATACGTTGCGACAACGGCAAAATCTGGACGCACTTTCATCACGTCAAATGGCTGAGCCCCTAATGACTGAGTTAGATCCAACGCTAAAGCCCCGCCCACATCATCAAGGGCGCGCCGAATAGATTCTAGATCAATTGTCGCGCCGCTCGCCCAATGGGTCTGAGGAATAGCGACAATCGCCGTTTGGGAATCAATCGCTTCCAGAAGAACACGTGTCCAATCATCGTCATTAGGTGTCGCCAGAATCGTAAGCTGCGCGCCCTCTTTCGCGGCGCGGTCTTGCCAGGGATAAATATTGGACGGGAATTGGTCCTCAAGCACCAAAATATTTTGCCCCTTGGATAAGGGAAGCGCATTGGCCGCGATTTGCAGACCATAACTGGCGGAAGGAACAATAGCGATATTGTCAGCAGCGCCGCGAAATATCCTACCTGCTAATGCGCGGGCCTCTTCGGCATAGGTAAAAAACTCATCCGAGCGGTAATCCCAAGGCCGCGCTTTTCTGGAAATTCCTGTTTCCATCGCCTCGACGACCTTGAACATCAAAGGGCTCATATAAGCGTTATTCAAATAGGCAACATCATCCGGAATATCGAATAAATGTTTCTGAGATGGGATGATCATAAATTAGCCGATATTTATATGCCTTCCCATATGCAAGACCTAACTCGCAGCTTCAAAATCCGTATTCATAATGGGCAGATTACGAATCCTTTTCCCTGTTGCTTTAAAAATCGCGTTGGTCACCGCCGGAGAAATGGGCGGCGTTCCCGGCTCGCCCGCCCCGCCAATACGGGCGTCGGAGTTGATTATTTCAACATCAATAGCTGGCGCCGTGTCCATTCGTACCATTTGGTAGTCATGGAAATTGCTCTGCTCCACAGCTCCGTCAGCAATCGTAATTTCGCCGTACATAGCCGCCGTGAGGCCATAAATAATACCGCTCTCCATTTGGGCCTTAAACCCGTCAGGATTAACAGCGAGGCCCGCATCGGCCGCGCAGGCGACATGGACAATCTTGGGCTCGCCGCTACTCATATCCACGGTGACGACTTCAGCAACAATTGTCCAAAAGCTATCCGCAATCGAAATACCTTGTGCTTGGCCTGCTGGCAAGTCTTGCCCCCAATTTGCCATTTTTGCAGCTGTGTCCAAAACTTTAAGGTGGCGCGGTTTGTCTTTCAAAAGCTTTCGCCTAAATTCATAGCCGTCCATATTGGCATTTGCCGCAAGTTCATCAATGAAGCTCTCGGTGAAAAACCCATGCTGCGTGTGATCAACAGAGCGCCATGGCCCCAAACGAATATGGGTCGGGCTTTCGACAAATTGTATGGATTGGTTAGGAATATCATAAAAAATATGGCTGGCTTCTGGCGGGTCGAGCTTATGCACGAAACTGCTTTCCCAACTTAGCGGCATGCCGTCATCATCGAGGGCGGCTTTAAATCGCCCCAAAACTGAGGGTCGATAATGATCTTGCTGGGTGGTTTCTTCTCGCGACCAAATTAGTTTTACGGGCATACCTGCTTTTTGGGAGATAAGCACAGCTTGATTTGTGTAATCTGGTGTCGCCCGGCGGCCAAATCCGCCGCCCATAAAGTGGGTGTGAAGCGTAACATTTTCGATTTCAAGCCCAAGGGTTTCAGCCGTGGTCGCGCGCGTCCCCATTGGGTTTTGTGTACCAGCCCAAAGATCACATTTGCCATCCCGCACCCAGGCGGTAGCGTTCATCGGCTCCATACAGGCATGGGCCAAATACGGCACTTTATATTCAGCTTCATAAATAGAGGCCGCTTCGGCTTCAGCTTTACTAACGCTGCCGGATTGAGCCAGTGTCTTTTTCTTCCCGCTCTCTATCGCTTTTGCATATTGCGCAAATATAGAGCCCTCATCAGCTTTACTGGTTTCCGCTTGCGTCCACTCGACATCCACATAATCAAGGGCTTGTTTGGCTTGCCAATAACCATCAGCGACAACAGCGATATAATCTTTCATATTATAGACCGCAATTACGCCCGGCATGCCCTTTGCCTCGGAGGCATCCATATTGGCAACGCTTTGTCCATGAACAGGGGCCGCCTTTACTGTCGCATATTTCATGCCATCGACTTGAGCATCCATCGCAAATTTTGCCGTGCCGTCGACTTTGGACGGAATATCCACACGCGGCAGACTTTGGCCGATTAACTTATAATCACCGCGAGGCTTTAGCGTCGGGTGTAGATTGGGTTTTATCGTTGATGCCACTTCAGCAAATTCAGCGAAGGGCGCGGAGCGGTTTGAACCATCGTGATAAATATGGCTTTTCTCAGCGCGAAGCTCAGCGGCAGGCACATCCCACGTCTTGGCCGCAGCCTCTATGAGTAATTCTTTTGCCGCCGCGCCAGCAACCAACATACCTCCAACGCCCGTTGAGCGTACGGATAAAGAGCCGCCTGTAATTTGGTATAGCTTCATGGCATTGGCTATAGTCAAGCTCACCCCATTGACCGTATCGAGTAAGATATTGGGTATGTCCTTATGACCCAAAAGAAACTCCCGAACTAAATCAAGATTGGAAAAATCTTTTTCGGCTGGCGCTTCCATAATCTCTAAGGCGTCCCAATCCGCTTCCATTTCTTCAGCAAGCATTGCAGACAACGCGGTATGAACGCCCTGCCCCATTTCCCCGTGAGGAATAATGGCCGTCACAGTATTATCAGGGGCAATTTTCACCCATGTGGTTAAAAGTTGCTCACCGCCTTCGGTGACCATGCCAGCCAGTTTATTTGTGCGGTCGCCAGGGCGTATCGCAACACCGACAACAAGTGCACCGCCAGCAGCCAACCCTGCAACGGCCCCTGCCCCCATAAAGCCGCGACGCGTCCATTTGCGGCCGCGGCTCTCATTGGCGCGTTTCTCTTTTTTAGCGATTCTTTTTTCAGATCTGGAAAGCTTTG
>CAZJRU010000113.1:0-5791 GCA_964548315.1 uncultured Hellea sp. | reverse complement strand
GAGACGCCATATAAGTCCTCCCCGATGTCAAATTTTGTCTCGCTTTGACCCAATTCATCTACCATGCCGCCTCCTGACTCGTGTGAAACCCTTGCAAATATGGTTTCACTCCCCTATACCATTCTTCATCGGGTTGGAAATAATCTCTTTCCCCCGAAATCAGCCCCGCCGAGCGGGGTTTTTTTAATGGTAAAACGCCATGATAACAAAGGCTAAGAGAGAGGCCGATATGACACAAATATTAATGCCGAAGGCGACAGCAGTTTGGCTGATTGATAATACAGGCATGACGTTCAAACAAATTAGTCAGTTCTGTTCCTTGCATATCTTAGAAGTCGAAGGCATTGCTGATGGCGATGTTGCTGCCGGAATCCGCGGCGCGGACCCTATCGCTAACGGTCAAGTCAGCCGTGAGGAAATTGAGCGCGCGGAAAAAGATGCCAATTACGCGATGAAGCCCAATACCTTTGATAGCGATAAATTGACACCTAAAAAGAGCAAGAAAAAAGGCGGGCGCTACACGCCGCTATCCAGACGCCAAGACAGGCCTGACGCGATTGCTTGGATTGTTCGCAACCATCCTGAAATCACGGACGGACAAATTTCCAAACTTATCGGCACAACCAAACCGACTATTAATGCCATACGCGAACGTACGCATTGGAAAATTGGCACGATTAATCCCACTGACCCCGTATCCTTAGGGCTATGTTCACAACTTGACCTCGACGCCATTGTCAAAAAAGCGGCGGCAAAGAAAGCAAAAGAAGACGCGAAACGCGCCAAGGAAACAGGTGAGCCTCTCAAACCCGTTGAAGACGCTCCCGTGCCAGCCGCAATTGAAGCGCCTAAAACTGAGCATACGCTGGAAAGTCTGTTTAAACCCTCTGAACCAAGCGGCTAGGCAGGCCTCGTCATTAGAGAAAAATTACGTTAATATCTCTTTGGGCGGCATGGTATAATTTAAGGCCAGCCGTCCGCCGTCGACATAAATGCACTGTCCAGTGACATAGCTGGAATCTTTTGACGCCAAAAATGATGCCACCCCTGCGATTTCATCGGGAAGCGCAACGCGGCCTAAGGGCGTCCTGGCATGAATCTCATCCAATTTATCCCCCGAAACACCGGCCAGCATATCCGTTTTAACTGAGCCTGGCCCGATCGCGTTGACGCGAATACCAAAAGGGGCCAGCTCAAGGGCCATCGCTTTGGTCATTTGGAGCAGGCCGCCTTTAGAGACGGTATAGGCCAGATAGTCGGGGATTGCGACGGTGTCATTTATCGAGGACATATTTATTATGGCATAGGGACGGTCTGTTAAATGGGACCTATCTTCCCTATTTTCGATTTCCTGAACCATATGTGTTGCAACAGCTTTGGAGACCAAAAAAGCGCCCCGTAGGTTAACTGCTAGAACCCGGTCAAAGTCAGACACGCTTAAATCGACAGACCCGCCTTTTAAAGCAATGCCTGCATTATTGAGGAGTCCGTCAATACGCCCAAAAGCCGACAAACTATTCGCAATCAAATTATGAACTTGCAGCTTATCCGACACATCACATTCCACGCTAATAGCTTTATCACTATCAACGCCGAGGTCTTTTAAGGCCAAATCACAGGCCGCCCCGTCCATATCAGCCAAGACAACTTTATAGCCATCTTCAATAAAACGGCGCGCACAGGCAAAGCCTATTCCGCGCGCGGCTCCTGTAACAATAAAAACTTGTTCAGACATTTCATCTCCGATTTACGACGTCATTGCTGTCATAGTAAATCTGAGCCGCAATGTCATTAAGCGGTTGCGGAAAGCTGCTCGAGTTCGTCTTTAATTAAAAGTTTTTGTTTTTTGAGGTCTGATATTCGTAAATGATCGGGAAGCGGACTTCGCATTTCTTCGGCTATTCGAAAGTCTAAATCTGTGTGCTTGACTGTTAATGTGTTCAAACGAGCCGAGGTTGCCATGCGCTTCTCCATTTCAATTTAGAGTTTGTCTATAGCATATTTTCTCATCAAAGTCATTACTATCTTGCGAGCTCATGATAGCTAGATTAAAGATGGGTTAATGAGCGACGAAGATCAAACCGAAGATATAAGCCAAGAAGAGCTTTTAGACATCCTCAAAGATTTGAAATTACAGCACCGACGTATTGATACTGAAATAGCCGCGAACCAAGAAACTGGCGTTATCGATGTTTTAAAAATCCGGCGGATGAAAAAGATTAAATTATCTCTCAAAGACAAAATTGCCTTTATCGAAAATCAAGTCACGCCAGATATTATTGCCTAAGCCCTTAACAAGGTTACGTTAAAAGAGTGGCGCTTTGGGACAGTTTTTTAGACATATACATCGCTCTATCGGCGCGCGATAAAATCTGTTCCGCCTCTCCGCCAGGTTCGCAAGGGGCAACGCCCCAAGCTGCAGTGATATTGATATTTCCTGTCGGCATCTCAATCTTTTGCTCTGAAATACGGCAAGCCAGCGTTGCCGCTTTTGCTTTCGCCGTGCGCGGATCCGTTTTGAACAATAAAACGCCAAATTCGTCCCCTCCAAGACGGGCCACCATGTCGCAATCCCTCACGCCTTGGACCAAAGCCTCGCCTGTTTTGCGAAGGAAGTCATCGCCAATAGCATGGCCAAACCTGTCGTTGACCGTTTTAAATTCATTGAGATCAAAAAAGATAATCGACGATAACATGTCATAGCGTGCCATAACGGTTTGAGCCCGCGTGAGTTCACGCATAAACGCTCGGCGGTTGTAAACTGGGATCAGCGGGTCCGTATCTGCGGCGCGTTCAAGCTCTAAAACCCGTAATCTCAGCCGCGTAATTTCAGATATGAGCGATTGGTTTTCGGCAACTAAATCTGTGTCCAATGTATGATCGCGGTCAATTGCGCGTTCAGCGCCCGCCTGTAGAATTGTCGAAACATGGGACATAGATATAATTCACCCTAAAACCTGATTTCACTCTTTACCCCGAACGGCATTAAAAAAGCGAAAATCATCACAGTTAAAGAAAGGTGAAAATCGTTAAAAAACCCCTATTTTAAGGTAAATTATAATTTGACGGCTTAGCTGTAGGCGATAATATGCTTTGCTTTCTCACCGTTAAACGGAAAGCATTCATGACAGCATCCATAGCCATAATAATGGGATCAACATCTGATTGGCCGACCATGAAGCATGCGGCCGACATATTGGATGATTTGAGCATTGATCATGAAAGCTTGGTTATTTCAGCCCACCGTACCCCGGAGCGGCTTTATGACTTTGCCACCTCAGCCAAAGACAAAGGTTTTAAAATTATTATCGCTGGCGCAGGCGGCGCGGCGCACTTGCCAGGCATGACTGCCTCCATGACGCGCCTTCCGGTTTTAGGCGTACCGGTCGAAAGCAAGGCTTTGTCAGGCATGGATAGTCTTTTATCGATAGCGCAAATGCCAGGCGGCGTGCCTGTCGGGACTCTCGCCATTGGCACATCGGGCGCAAAAAATGCGGCGCTATTAGCGGCTTCTATTTTAGCCCTATCAGATCCCAAAATTGATAAGGCTTTAGAGGCATGGCGGGCGGCGCAAACAAAGTCTGTCGCGCTTAACCCGATAGCTAAATGACGCCCCAAACATCTCAGCCCCTTGCCCCTGGCTCCATGATCGGGATTTTAGGCGGTGGCCAATTAGGACGTATGCTCAGCCTAGCCGCCTCTCGGCTCGGCTTTCAGTGCCATATATTTGACCCTAAATGGGCTGGGCCTGCGGCTAAAGTTTCGCGCTTTGAAACTAATGGCGACTATACAAGCAATGACGCGCTGATCGGTTTTGCGAAGCATTGCGATGTGGTGACGTATGAATTTGAAAATGTCCCTTTCATGACCGCCAAAACCGTGGCGACTCTATCCCCGCTGTTTCCTGGCTCGCAAGCCCTTAACGTGGCCCAAGACCGGCTTACTGAGAAAACATTTATACAAAAAGAGGCCAAAGTCCCTGTCGCTCAGTTTGAACCCGTCAACACAGTGCATGAACTGCGCCGCGCGCTCAAAAAATTAGGCCTACCCGCTGTTCTCAAGACGCGGCGCTTGGGATATGACGGCAAGGGCCAATATATCATCAAGTCTAATGCCGACATTGACGAGGCCTGGGCGGCGATGAAAGACGCTCCCGCGATTTTAGAACAATTCATCAATTTTAAACGTGAAGTCTCCGTCATCGCGGCGCGCAGCGCGGCTGGAGAGACCACCACTTACCCTTTAATAGAGAATGTCCATAAGAACCATATTCTTCATACTAGCACCGCGCCGGCCTCTGGCGATAATGGCCAAGCGCAAGCCATCGCTCTAAAAATCATGCAGGCCCTAGATTATGTGGGCGTCATGGCCACGGAATTTTTCGAGCTGGCTGACGGGAGTTTGATTGTCAATGAAATCGCCCCGCGCGTACATAATTCTGGTCATTGGACGCAAGACGCAGGATGCATTGACCAATTTGAACTTCATATTCGGGCCATAACTGGATGGCCCTTGGGCGATACACGGCCCAAACACCCGATGAGAATGACCAACCTAATTGGCGATGACGTCAATAATTGGAAAAGCCTATCGGCACAGCCGAAGAGCTTTTTACATCTATATGATAAAAAAGAGGTCAAACCGGGCCGCAAAATGGGTCATCTCAATCAAATACTGACGTGATATTATAACTGATTTTTCTCGACTCATTACAAGGTTTTAATCACGCTACGCCCATTCAGCCTCTATAATAGATATATGAAGTCTGGATTAGCCATAAAGCTGTCAGCGGCATTTTTCGCGGCGATGATGCTCACGGTCTCTGCCGAAGCACAGATTCGCGTAGATGCGCGTATCCATTCCTCGTCAGGGTCTTGCTCCCAATGTGATCTGTCAAATAAACGTATGAACGGCGTAAAACTCAAAGACGCCAATTTTTCTGGGTCCAGTTTTAACAATTCAAACCTATCTGGAGGCAATTTTGACGGCTCTAATTTAACGGGCACCCATTTTCGCAAAGCCCTGCTTTACCGCATTAAAGGAAATAATGTGAATTTTAACGGCGCTAACCTTGCAGATGCGACTTTGACCGAAGCCAATATTGGCGATTCTGTTTTTATTGGCACTGATTTTAAACGCGCCGATCTAACGCGCGGCGTTTTTAAAGGCGGGGATTTTCGTCAAACCTCCCTAGAGCGCGCCATGGCCTCTGAGGCTAATCTCGAGAACACCAATTTTTCCGACTCCAAGCTCGACCACATTAATTTACGCGGAGCCAATCTCAAAGGCGCTCAGTTTAAAAATGCGACCTTTGGAAATGCCATTTTGCTTGATGCCGATTTGAAGGGCGCTAATCTCTCAGATGCTAATATGACTCAAGTTCAAGGCATAAAGCAAGACCAGCTAGATGCGGCCTGCGGCAACGCCAATACGCAACTACCCTTTGGCTTTTCGGTCCCTTATTGCGAGGGCACCCTCACTGCCCAAGCCGAGCATGATCACAGCGCCCTAGACCCCGAAATGGCCAAAGCCGCCAAGCGGCTTGATCGCGCCATTGCAGATGTCGAAATTATTCTAAAAGCGACGCCCAAGAGCAATGGGCCTCTACGCAGAAAGCTACAAAGAATCCATGCGGATATCGCAAAGTCAAAACGCGCTATTGAGCGATAGATACAGTATCAAAATAAAGGGGCATCAAACAGGTATCCCACGACCTATCTGACGCCCCAATATCTTTGAAGGGGACGGCTATGGCTAACATTCCCGTCTTTACGTCAGATAATAAGCGTCA
>CAZJRU010000112.1:0-5811 GCA_964548315.1 uncultured Hellea sp. | reverse complement strand
TTGGCAGCTGCTTGTATCGCTTCGAGAGCACCTTCAACTTGATCATCGGCGACGACAAGCTCAAGCTTAAGCTTGGGTAGAAAGTCGACGACATATTCCGCCCCGCGGTAAAGTTCCGTATGTCCTTTTTGACGTCCAAAACCCTTGGCTTCGATAACGGTCATGCCCTGAAGGCCAACGCCTTGTAGCGCTTCTTTAACTTCATCTAATTTGAAGGGTTTAATTATAGCTTCGATTTTTTTCATCGTAGGTCTCCTGCGCTGGTGTGTTACAACTTAAATGTTTTAAACCACGCCAAGAGTCGAGTGGACTATGAAAACTCGAGAATTTTTGAAAATAATGTCAAAAAAATGCACCAATTTTAGACTCGCTTAAAGCGCGGCGCCCTTTTTTTGGGCGTTATTTTGCGGTCCTTTTTTCCCTAAGTCTTGTTTTTAGCTATACCCGCCCCGTATTACCCGTTAAACACGCGGCAATTTAAAGCGCTTTGCGCCTTTCAAGACAAGATTGAGTAAACTATGCCTAAGCTGGAAGTTAGACCGCCAAAAAAACCTTATATCACAGATCAACAGGCTCTGAATTTTCATTCAGACCCAACGCCCGGCAAGCTCGCGCTTTTGCCAACTAAACCTATGGCGACACAAAGAGATTTATCTCTAGCTTATTCGCCAGGTGTGGCGGTCCCAGTTGAGGCTATCGCGAAAGACCCTGATCTCGTTTATGACTATACCTCAAAAGGAAATATGGTCGCCGTAATTTCCAACGGAACAGCGATTTTGGGCTTAGGAAACCTGGGCGCAATGGCGTCAAAACCGGTTATGGAAGGAAAGTCAGTTCTCTTCAAACGTTTTGCCGATATTGATAGTTTCGATATCGAAGTTGAAGAAGAAGACGCTCAGGCTTTTATCGAATGCGTCAAGCGCTTCGGAAATACATTTGGCGGGATTAATCTGGAAGATATAGGCTCGCCTGAATGTTTTATCATTGAACAAGAACTACGTGACGTCCTTGATATTCCGGTTTTTCATGATGATCAGCACGGCACGGCGATTATCGCGACGGCAGGCTTAATTAATGCGGCGCATCTGACTGGCCGTAAATTTGAAGATATGAAAGTGGTTTTATCTGGCGCGGGCGCAGCGGGTCTTTCTGTTTTGGGCCTAATTAAAAGTCTCGGGGTGAAGAAAGAAAACGCGATTGTTTTAGATAGCCGCGGCGTAGTTTATCAAGGGCGCCAAGAATATATGGATCAATGGAAAGCGCCTCACGCGGTTAAAACCGAAAAGCGTACGCTCTCTGAAGCCATGAAAGGCGCGGATGTATTTTTGGGACTCTCCGTGGCAGGAATTGTCACAAAAGAGATGGTAAAATCCATGGCGAAAAATCCAATTATTTTTGCTATGGCCAATCCCGATCCAGAGATTACGCCCGAAGAAATCAAAGAGGCGCGTAGCGACGCAATTATCGCAACCGGGCGATCCGATTATGCCAATCAGGTCAATAATGTTTTAGGGTTCCCTTATATCTTCAGAGGCGCGCTGGATGTCAGAGCGCGTAACGTTAATGAAGAGATGAAGCTGGCTTGCGCGCGGGCTTTGGCTGATTTGGCCCGCCAAGATGTTCCCGAAGAAGTGGCGGCGGCCTATCACGGGAAGCGGCCAAAATATGGCCCTGAGTATATTATTCCCGCGCCATTTGACCCGCGCCTGATTTCGGAAATCCCGCCTTATGTCGCCCAGGCCGCGATGGATACGGGTGTCGCGCGTAAACCGATTGAGGATATGGAAGCCTATAAGAAATCATTGGCTCAAAGACAGGATCCAACAGCGGCTATTTTGCAAGGTATTTCATCCGCTGTTGTTGAAAATCCAAAGACAATTGTTTTTGCTGAGGGCGAAGAACCGGCTGTTATTCGCGCGGCCCAGGCCTATCAGCAACGTGGTCTTGGTAAAGCAATTCTCGTGGGCCGTGAGAAACCTATTTACGATAATATGAAACTGCTGGGTGTTGAAAACCCAGAAAATTATACGGTCCTAAATGCCCGTCTTTTTGACCGTAATGCAGAATTTACTGAATATCTTTATTCACGGCTTCAACGCCGCGGCTTTTTGCGGCGTGACGCGCAGCGTCTGGTTAATAATGACCGGAATGTCTTTTCCGCCCTGATGCTGCATCATGGCTTAGCCGACGGCATGGTAACAGGCGTGACGCGGAGCTATGATATTGCGCTACGCGATGTGCGCTTGGTGCTTAACCACCGTGAGGATGAGCGCACAATGGGCGTCTCGGTTGTTGTCAATAAAAACCGGACATTATTTATCGCGGATACGAATATTACCGAGCTCCCAACTGCTGAGGATTTAGCCGATATTGCAGAAACGACGGCGGGCTTTGCCAGACAATTTGGCTTTGACCCGCGCGTGGCCTTTTTGTCTTACTCGACATTTGGGAACCCTGTTGGCGAACGTATGGAAAAGGTCCGCCGCGCCGTCGAAATATTAGACAAGCGCGAAATTGATTTTGAATATGAAGGCGATCTTGCGGCTGATGTCGCGCTGGACCCGCTTCATACTTTAACGTATCCGTTCTCGCGCCTATCTAGCGATGCGAATGTTTTGATTATGCCGGCCATTCATTCTGCGTCTATTTCGACGAAATTGCTTGATACGGTTGGCGGCGCCACGGTTCTCGGACCCTTCCTGACAGGCCTAGAAAAACCTGTTCAAATTTGTTCGCTTGGCGCGACGGCGTCTGAAATCGTCCAAATGGCAACGCTGGCGGCCTTCGCGCCCTCTCACCGTGATGATGCCTAATATGAATCGAAGTCAGGACTGTTTTGGGCGCTAAGGTTGATCTTACCCAAGGCAAAGTCTCATCTCATGTTCTTCGCATGTTGGGTCCGTTTTCGATTGCCGTTATCGCGCTGATTTCAACGGGTATTGTCGATACAATATATTTAGGCCGATTAACGGATGAGTTTCGGCCTAATTTGGGAGTTATGGCGCTTGCTGCCGTTGGATTTGCTTTCCCGCTCACCTTCTTAGGCAATAGCGCAAATATAGGCCTTGGCGCGGGAACCATGTCTGCGATTTCGAGGGCCTTAGGCCAAGGCGATGTTGAACGGTCGCGACGTCACGGCGCGGCGGCAATTTTGTTAGGCTTAACCGTTATGAGCTTTCTGATAGGCTTAATGGTCCTAGGATTGCCCCATGTTTTGGGCCTCATGGGCGCGGAAGGCGAAATTAAAAAAATGGCCACGCAATATGCGATGATTTCTTTCCCGGGACTGATTATCGTCTCCATTGCGACGATGAGTAATAATATACTGCGCGCGGGCGGCGAAGCGGCCTTACCCAGTTCCATTATGATTTTAGGCGCCGTGATTAATATCATTTTAGACCCCTTTCTCATATTTGGAATCGGTCCGTTTCCGAGACTGGAAATTCAGGGCGCGGCGCTGGCAACGTTGACCGGCAATATTTGCGCGGCTATCTTTGGCTTCTCAGTGGTCATGTTTCACCGCAAAGCCATTTCTTTTACCGATATGACGTTAGGCTCGATTAAGAGAGCTTGGAAAGTTGTCGGTAGCGTCGGTATACCCGCTGCAGGGACAAATATCATTGTGCCTTTAGCTGCGGCCCTTGCTGTAACGATTATCGCCAGAACCCTGACAACCATAGACGTTGCGGCCTTTACCGTCGCAAGCCGCGCTGAAATGATTTCAGTGGGTCTGCTTTATGCTCTTTCGGCCTGTATTGGCGCGATAACGGGGCAAAACGGCGGGGCGGGACTGACAGGCCGTGTGCGAGAGGCCTTTAAGTTTTGTTTCCTAATCTGCGTGGTTTGGAGCACATTTATGGCAGCTATCCTTGCACTGTTCGCCCCGCAAATTGCTGGCATCTTTACGAATAACGCCGAGGTTGTGGCTAAGACCATTCCTTATTTCTATATCGTGCCTCTTACCATATTTGGCTATGGCTTTGTATTTGTCAGCGCCGCTGGCTTTAACGCTCTGGGACGCCCAATCTACGGTCTTGTCTATACAATAATCCGTTCACTCTTATTCTATGTTGGATTTATTTATATCGGCGTCCAAATCGACGGATTACGCGGTGCATTTTTCGGGATTGCGGCGGCAAATATTATATCAGGCCTGATTGCAGGGGGCTGGTCGCTAACAAAGGCACCGATGAGCGCCAAAAAGAGTTGACGCGGCCTCTGATTATTGGCAAACGCCGCGCACCAATCCTTATGTAAATAAGTTCATATCTGTGCGGGTGTGGTGGAATTGGTAGACACGCTAGATTTAGGTTCTAGTGCCGCGAGGCGTGAAGGTTCAAGTCCTTTCACCCGTACCACTTTTCAAAGATACTCGGCACGCGCCCTAAGTGGGTTTAATCAACCGTAGGAAACGCTCTTGCAGCGCTGGGTTTGTTTTAAACTCGCCCGTGAACTGCGTCGTAATTGTCGAGACATTGGGGTGATGGACGCCGCGGGTGGACATGCATTGGTGGACTGCGTCAATCATCACGGCAGAGCCGCGCGGCTTTAGCGCGCTATCAATGGCGTCAGCAATTTGAGCTGTCATCGTTTCTTGGGTCTGAAGACGCTTGGCAAAAATTTCGACGACTTTGACTAGCTTGGAAATTCCGACAACCTTATCGGTAGGCAGGTAAGCCACATAGGCTGTGCCGAGGAAAGGTGCCATGTGGTGTTCGCAATGACTCTCAACGTCGATTTCGCGCAAGATAACCATGTCATCATAGCCTGAGACATCCTCAAAAACGCGCGAGAGTTCCTGCTCAGGGTCGAGGTCATAGCCGCGAAACCATTCGCTATAGGCATTGACCACGCGCTTGGGCGTATCTTTCAGGCCTTCACGGTCAGGATTGTCTCCTGCCCAAGCGATAAGCGTACGCACAGCTTCCATCGCGGCCTCTTTGGAGGGACGGGGCGTGTCGTTCACAGCTTTTAGAACGGGTTTTTTTGGGGTCTCAATACTCATGACGGTCTCTTTAGCCTATCTGACGTACAAAAAGCCAGCCACAAAAATGCATAGCTGTTCATGACGATATAAGCTTAACAGGTTGTTTAGCTAAACATAACACTTCTTAAATGCATTATTTCTATAATAGTCGCGAACTTCATGCGGTGCAGTTTTTATGAACTATGTCATTATATTTTGCGTCCTAGGGGCGGCATTGGGCGCGTTTAGTAGCTTGCGTCCAAAAGCCTTCACGATGTTTCTCCTGATGAGTATTCTTCTTGGACTAATTTATCTGCAGTTCGGAGGGGATAGATATTTAGTTGTCGAATTTTCCGGTGTGCGGAACGTAAAGGCCATTGGGGATGTGTTCCAAGACCTATTCAGCCGTTTATCAAAAGAGGGTAAGTTAGCCCTTATACTTTTTCCAGCGGCCTTTTTGGGCGCGCGAATTCTTACGTGGCTCAAGCTCAATTTTTTCACACGCGAAGAAACAGACCGCGCCCGAAGAAAACGTGTTTTGAAAGAATTTGGTGCTTAAGACGACGTAGCTTTAAACGACGTTACCCGCATTCGGGATATTCCGTGAGCAAATCGAAACGCCTAATTTCATCCATACTCATATAATGAATATCTTCGGGCTCTGCCGCGGCGCGGGTAAAGGCGTAAAAGGCGGGATCAATGCCCATATCCGTGAGAAATTTTTCATGATGCTTCTGGCGGCGATCTATGCCGATATCTTTGGGGGAAATACGGATTGTCTCGCGCGCCCCGCCAATGGACCAGCTATGCACCCCGATAAGCGCGCCGCATTCCATCGTGCGTTT
>CAZJRU010000111.1:0-5869 GCA_964548315.1 uncultured Hellea sp. | reverse complement strand
TGAAGCCTAAGTTATGCAGATTTGCTATGCATTAATGCATAGCTTGTTAACTTAGTTCCAGTTCTTTGTTACGCGCACAAGGAATTCTCGAAAGACTTTTGCCTTCACAGACCCCCTTAGCTCTGTTGGATAAACAAAAAAAACATCAAAAGGGTCACCTTTTAATTGCGGTAATACCCTGACTAAGCGCCGTGACATGGCTGTCATATAGTCTGGGATGCCGGCAAGGCCTATACCAGCTTCAGCGGCGCGCATAATGCCATGAAGGTTATTAACGCACATAACAGGTTTACGCGGCGGCCCGTTTTGTCCAGCCTTTAGAACCCAATTGGCGCTGTGAAGTTTCGTAGGGATGAGATCACCAAAGGCAACGATATGATGATTATCTAAATCTGCAGCTGACGTCGGCGCGCCGTATTTGGCCAAATAAGCATGTGAGGCGTAGAGGCTTTGTGAAATTGAGCCCAGCTTACGCTCAATGACATCCCCATGTGTTGATGGCCAGGGCCTTAACGCGCAATCCACGTCAAAGGCTGAGAGGTCGTGTTCTTCATCCTCAAGAATAAGCTGAACGTCAATTTCGGGATAGGCCGCGATAAATTCCGGCAGAACAGAGGTGAGCCAATTAGACCCTAATGAAATAGGGGTGGAGACACGCAAGGCGCCTTGGGGTTTCTTCCGGCTGTCGATTACAGAGGCTTGAGCCAAAGCCACTTTATGAGCCATATCCTGAGCGGTGTGGTAAAGTATCCGGCCTTGTTCGGTTAGTGTGAGGCCGCGGGCATGGCGATGAAATAGCGGTGTATCGAGGCTGTCTTCTAGAGCCGTAATTTGCCGCGAGACGGCAGATTGAGATATGCGAAGTGTCTCAGCAGCGGCTGTCAAAGAGCCGGTTGCCGCTGCGGCGTGGAAGGTTTTGAGCTTATCCCAATCAAGTGTGTCCATCTAAATCATTCTGCGGCTTCGGCCAGCTCGTTTTGCTCGGCCAAATAACGCTCGGCTTCAAGTGCGCCCATGCAGCCAAGGCCAGCGGCAGTTACAGCTTGGCGGAACGTTTCATCAGAAACATCACCCGTCGCAAAAATGCCTGGAATATTAGTCGCCGTGCTATCAGGGGCTGTTGTGATATATCCGCCCTCATTCATTTCTATATGTCCTTTAAAGACTTCAGTTGCCGGCTTGTGTCCAATGGCGATGAAAACGCCGTGTGTTGGGCGGTCATAAACCTCGCCCGTTATTTTGTTGGTAAGACGTACGCTCGTAACCCCGAGCGGATTTTCATCTCCCAAAATTTCTTCCAGCGTTGTATCCCAGAGAATTTCGACCTTTTCGTTTTTAAACAGACGATTTTGCAAAATCTTCTCCGCGCGTAAGCTGTCGCGGCGATGGACGAGGGTCACGCGGGAAGCAAATTTCGTTAAAAATAAAGCTTCTTCGACGGCGGTGTTTCCGCCGCCGACAACCACAACTTCTTTATTACGGTAAAAGAACCCATCACAAGTTGCGCAGGCAGAAACGCCAAAGCCTTGAAACTTATCTTCTGACGGTAAGCCTATCCATTTCGCTTGCGCGCCTGTGGCGATAATAACGGCGTCGGAGGTATATGTTGTTCCGCTATCTCCGTTCATAACGAAGGGCCGGGCGGTGAAATCAACATCGATGATGGTGTCTTCGTAAAAGTTAGTTCCAAATTTAAGGGCGTGTTCTTTGAACTTCTCCATGAGCTCTGGCCCCTGTATTTCAGGAAAGCCCGGATAATTTTCCACTTCGGAGGTAATCGTAAGCTGTCCGCCCGGTTGTAGCCCTGCCACAATGCCTGGTTCTAGCATTGCCCGCGCCGCGTAAACGGCGGCGGTATAACCTGCGGGGCCTGACCCGATGATCATAACTTTGTGGTGAACTGTGTTTGACATAGGGCTACCTTAAGATTTGTGCTGCCCATACATAGGAAGCATGGCAGGGATTCGCAATAGAGATGGTGGGGGAGCTGTGGATGGCTTTGGCTTGTGATAAGTCACAAAAAAACCGCTTTAGAATTTTCACTTGTGAAAATGCCCGAGCGGTTGCTTGAAGCTTATTTTGAACGCTATTACCGTAGCAATGCATTCGGAAAATTAAATTACTTAATTTTGCCTTCTTTGAAGTCCACATGTTTGCGAACAACGGGGTCGTATTTCTTTTTGACCATTTTTTCAGTCATAGTCCGCGCGTTCTTTTTCGTCACGTAAAAATAGCCTGTGTCAGCTGTGCTGTTGAGGCGGATTTTAATGGTTGTTGGCTTCGCCATGGCGCTGTGCCTCTCTACTAGAATTTGAAGCGCGGAACATACGCATAAACGCGGGGGTGTCAACCACGAAGACGCACGAAAAACGGCGCGCGGTAATTGCCTATTTAGCCGTTTGGGAAGGTCGCGGTGACGTATTTCCCGCGGGCGGCATAGGAATAAAATATATCATTTGGCGGCTTATCTGCCGCGAGATACTTCTTTAGTACAATCAACATCATTTCCGTCGCGCGTTGAAGTTTTAATGTCTCAATTTCAGCGAAGGTAAACCACCCCACATTTTCAAGCTCTGCGCTATCCTTGATTTCAGGCAGCTGGGGCGTGTCTATGTTTTTAATAAAGAACCACGCGTCAAATCGCTTGTGACGATGAGGGGGTGTGACCGCGCGGCCAAAGACTTCGATGCCTGTTAGGTCAGGTTTGAGCCCCGCTTGCCGAAAAGCATCATAGGACGTGTTATTGATATTTCGCGAGGTCTTTGACGGCGTGCCCAGAAAGAGCGAGGTTTCTTCATAGGTCTCGCGCACGGACGCGAGCACGACAGCGCGCGCTTTACGCGGCGTAAAGGCGGCTTCTAAAATACGCTCACTTCGCGGGCTTAGATCACCCGTATAATCAGCATAGCTATCGGCGCGGTCTACGCGCCCGCCTGGAAAGACATAAACGCTGGGCATAAAGTCATGACGCGAGGAGCGATGTCCCATCAAAATTTTTGGATTATCTTTGGGGCCATGTGTGAGCACGATTGTTGAAGCGATGCGCGGGCGCACCGCGCGTTTGAGCGCCTGTCTTTGGGCCCGTTCTTTGTCGTTCATGCGAATGTCGCCCATTGTGGCAGGGCTTAACTCTTTCATACTCATTGTCGGATCACCGTCTTCTTCGCCGATGCTTGGAGCCGCGCGATTGCGGTTTGTTGAAGCTACCGCGTTTAGGTTTTTTACCGGGTTCAGGCTTGCTTAGGATTTCAAAAATCAATCCGCCCGTAATCGGCGTCGCTTCCGTGAGCCGAACTTTGACCTTGCGGCCAAAGCGGTATGTGCCTCCGCTTTCAGCCCCGATGAGGGCTTTGCGTTTTTCGTCCAAGACGAAATATTCATGGCCCAAACTGCGAGACGGGATAAGTCCGTCAGCGCCCGTTTCATCTAGCGTAATGAAAAGCCCGAATTTGGTCACACCTGTAATACGAGCGTCAAAGTCAGCGCCAACACGGTCTTCGAGATAGGCGGCAATATAGCGGTCTTTGGCATCGCGTTCTGCCGCCATGGCGCGGCGTTCTGTACCCGAGATATGTTCGGATATTTCTTTAAGGCGCGATTGTTCGCGTTCACTGGTTCCGTCCTCGCCAAGGCCGAAAGTGGCGATTAAGGCACGGTGGACAACAAGGTCTGCATAACGCCGAATGGGCGAGGTGAAATGCGCGTAATGGGTCAGGTTAAGCCCGAAATGGCCTTTGGGGTCTGGATCATATACGGCTTGAGATTGGCTACGCAGCACAGCCATGCCGACAGTCTCCGACATGTCCTTTTCGGCGGCGTGCTTGAGCAGTGTATTGAGCCGCATTGTGCTTGGGCGTTCTCCCATCGACCACTTTAAGCCCATAGCTGGGAGGAAGTCCGATAAACCCTGTAGCTTCTCGCGAGAGGGCGGTTCGTGAACGCGCACGATTGTCTGCACGTTTTTGGCCGACAAAGCTTCAGCGGCGGCGACATTAGCCTGAACCATAAATTCTTCGACGAGCTTATGAGCGTCAAAACGTTCGCGCACCGTGACTTTTGTGACTTCGCCCTTATCGTTTACATGCACGCGGCGTTCGGGCAGTTCAATATTGAGCGGAGCGCGGTCTTGGCGCGCTTTTCGTAGCGTTTTATAGGCCAGATATATTTCTTTGAGGATGTCTTCAACAGGTTGAGCTGCGTCTCCTGGATTGCCGTCAAACGCTTCTTGAGCTTGGGAGTAGGTCAGTCTTGCGTGGGAGCGCATAATCCCGCGGTGGAATTTATGCCCCGTTTTATGCCCCGATTTATCAAAGCTCATTCTTACGGCCATACAGGCGCGGTCTTCATCGGGACGTAAAGAACAAAGATCAGAGGAGAGCTCATGAGGGAGCATGGGCTCAACGCGGTCTGGCAGATATACTGAGTTTCCCTTGGTCTCGGCTGATCTGTCCAGCGCGCTATCAGGCGTAACGAAGGCGGCGACATCAGCAATGGCAACCCAGATTTCCCATCCCCCGCCTTTAAGTGATTTGGCATAGACCGCATCGTCAAAATCTTTGGCGTCAACAGGATCAATGGTAACAAGAGGGAGCGCGCGTAAGTCCTCACGTGTTTTAGACAGCCTTGGTAGTTTTAAAGCTTTGGCCTGAGACATGACATCATCGTCAAACCCCATTGGAATTTCGTGTTGGTGTAAGGAAATCAATGAAGCGGCTTTACCGTCATTTGCAGAGCCAATGATTTCAACGATGTCCGCAACGCGCAGGTCGCCCTTATTGCGCCGTGCGGACCTAAACATGACAAGGTCATTATGTTTTGCGTCATCAGGAACCTTGGCAGGCTTGTAATCATGGCGTGATTTTTTATCCACGGGCTGAATGCGCCACCCGCGGCCGCCTTCATAGAGGATGCCCAAATACTTGGACGGGCCTGAGCCAAGTTTTTTTAAAACTTGCGCAATGATCAGATCGTCTTTTTTCTTAATGCGGCATAGCGCACGGCCGCCAACGCCTAATGTTGCCGCCGCGTGTCCTCGCGCCTTTTTAGATGTGGTGCCTTCGCGGACAATAACTTGCGGGGCAGGGCCGTCTTGTTTCCAAACCTCGGGCTCGCCAATCATATCGCCATGTGTATCAAGACCAGTGACGCGGATAACCATGACGCCAGGTAGGTCATCAGCTTCGCGAAAGGTTTTCTTTTTGGATTTTAGTAATCGGCCTTCATCGACAAGGTCACGCAGGAGCTGGCGCAAGACACGGCGGTCGTCGCCTTTGACGCCCAAGTGACGGGCCAATCTTTTATTATCAAAGCGGTCAGGTTGGCCACTGACGGCTTTTAAGATGCTGTCGCGGCTTAATTCCATTTTGGACTTATAGACCTATTACTTGGCCGCCGTCTTCTTTTTTGCAGCAGGTTTTTTCTTTGCCGCTGTTTTCTTTTTAGCGGCAGGTTTTTTCTTGGCAGCCTTCTTTTTCTTTGTAGGCTTTTTTGCTTCTTTGGCGGCGATATATTCTAGCGCCATTTCCATTGTCACGTCTTTGGGCTCAGTGCCTTTGGGAATGGTCGCGTTGACCTTCTCATATTTGACATAAGGGCCATAACGGCCTTCCATGACCTGAACAGGTTTTTCAGTTTTAGGATGCTTGCCTAGATCTTTGACGACCTTGCCGCCGCGTGAACGGCCTGGATTAGCGACCTTATCTGCAATGCGAGACACGGCTTCATTCATACCCAGTGTGAACATTTCCTCTGGGTCTTTGATGCTCACATAGGTCGTATTGTGTTTTAGATAGGGACCAAAGCGGCCTAGGGCTGCGATAATCTGGTTGCCGTCTTCGGGATGCTGACCGATTTTACGCGGCAGGTTAAT
>CAZJRU010000110.1:0-5879 GCA_964548315.1 uncultured Hellea sp. | reverse complement strand
ATTGTTTCTTCTTCTACAGAGGCATCTCGCAGATATAAAACCACGCCGTCATCAATATGGGTGGCGCGCATGTCGAGATAACCCGCCCCGTCGCCTTTGCCGAGCGTCTCAATACGGGCCGTTTCAGACGATTTTGATTTCTGAGCGGCTTTCACCAATTGTGAAAGGGTTATCTGCGATTGGCTGTCACCGGACATAAGAGCGGCTAGCGGGGGTACGGTTTTTCCAGACAGCCCTAATAAACTGCGCGCCTTATCACTGACGTCCACAATGTTATTCTTGTTATCAAATCTAACAACGCCGCCCTCGATAGCGTTTAAAACTTTAGTCGCGTCTGCTTTATGCATGTGAGACGGCAAGTCCTCATTTGGGCGCGAGCGATTAGATAACGGATTATAAGAGGTCCCCAAAAGCGTGGAGATTATCAATCCCAATGTGGCCATCAAGGCGGCTTGACTACTCCATAATGACTGGCTTTCGTTTAAAGTTGTTTTTGGAAGGCTCCCCGTGCGCTGTGCATAGAAAATTACAGCAGCTATGATGGCGCCCATAATGAGAGCTTCAACGACTTTTTCTTTTTCGAACAAAGCGGCTGCGACTGGGGCACATAAAAACAAAAGAGCCATGGGCATAAAGCCAACGCCAAGGCATGCGACAATCCCGAGCGAAAGCCAGGCAAATAGAACCAATATCTGCGCCCATTCTTTGCGCAGGATAGGCGTGAGCATCAATGTCAATACTGCCGGCATCGCTCCAATAGCTGCCAAAGACAAAAGCGCGCTTAAATCGAGTCCGCGAAGCACGGCGCCCAATAAGGCAGCCGCAATGGCAGCAAGCCAAATCAAACTCGGCATGACTAAACCATTATATGACGATTTTACCTGCATTTAGGCTCCACAGACCACGTGTTGATATTCAACGTCCTATTCTTGCAAAAATCGAGCCAATTCCCCTTAAACCTGTGGCCTTGGCAAAGACTCACTTAAAGTGAAAACGGTTTTAAATGAAATGAATATCTCACCTTGCGCCCCAGACGCTTCCTGCCTATCTGAAAAACATGACACTTCCTACTGACATACAAGATATGATTGACGATTTTGCTTTCCTTTCGGATTGGGAAGAGCGTTATACCCATGTGATTGATATGGGAAAAAGTCTTGCCCCCTTAGCGCCTGCTGAAAAGAATATCGCGAGTAAAGTCAAAGGCTGTGTGAGCCAAGTCTGGCTTGTGTCTGAGCATAGCGGCGAAACCGCTGACCCCGTCTTGACCTTTCGCGGAGATAGTGACGCCCATATCGTCAAAGGCTTAGTGGCCGTCACGCTGAAAATTTTTTCGGGGCGCAAGGCCTCCATAATTGGTGAATTAGACGCGGCTCAGATATTGAAACAATTAGAGCTTGATGAGCATTTATCCCCGCAGCGCTCAAACGGACTTAAGGCGATGATTGGGCGCATAAAAGCGGAAGCCGCCGCCGCGCTCGCTTAGGCGGTCTATTTCCCGAAAGTTTGAATGTCGGTAACGATATCATTCCCGCTGCGTGTGAGAACATAAAAGCGGTTATATTCGCTGGCCTCAACAATGGGCTCTCCGCCCTTACCGCCTAGTAAGTCAGCCAGAGGGGGCGTCGTATTTGAATGTCCGACGACCAATATATGCCCTGTTTGGGAAAGTAATGAAGCAGCAAAACCTTCCAAATCCTTGGGGTCATATATTTCAACCGCCACACCTTGCGCTTTTGCCGTCGGCGCCGCCGTATCGCGCGTACGTATATAATTAGACGAATAGATCTTATCGAGTTTAATTCCCGCCAATCGCGCGGCAAGATCATTGGCGCGCCCAACCCCGACGCCTGTAAGCCCTGGATCGTTTTTTTCAGTTGTTTTTTCAGCGTGGCGCACAAGGTAATAAATAGCGTCAGCGTCTTTTAAAGTGTCAGATGAGGTTTGGGGTGAGCATCCTGAAACTAGCAAGGCAAACAGGAAACCGATTACGCTAAGAACAGAAACCCGCATGACCCTCATCACTTACGAAAGGCTTTAGAAATGATGACGGGCTCTTTTAGAAATTGGCCTTGTGTGCGCTCATCATCTGACTCCCGCGCCACGTCCCTGGCCTGTATTTTTTTGATGACGTCCATACCAGATACAACCTGCCCAAACACAGCGTAACCCTGGCCATCGGGATTGCGCTCCCCGCCTTCATTGAGAAAGTTGTTGTCATCAATATTGATAAAGAAAAAAGCCGCGCTACCTGTACCGGGTTCTTCCCGGGCGATTGCGACAGAGCCCGCCTTATTGCGCAAGCCTGTCATTTTAGTTGTTTCATGCGCAATAGGCGCGCCGACGGATTCAATGTTAAGACGCCCGCCTTGAATCAAAGACATGCCCATCTGGCGCGGATCATTATCGGCGCGAACAACGCGGTAAAACCCTTGGCCATGATAATATTTTCTATCGACATAGTTTAAGAAATCACCCGCGCTGAGCGGCGCTTTCTCCGGATAGACTTCGATTTCAATCGCGCCCAAGCTTGTCTCTAAAATCACATTTGGGGATTTATCAACTTTACTTCCGCAGGCGGTTAAACCCGTGAGCAGCAGCCATGAAAGCTGTTTATGAATAGGCCTCATTCGCTATCACTATCGTTATCATCGTCTATATTCTTGATTTTCTTTTTAAACGCCACGTCAAAGCCGAGAACGGAAATGACGGTCGCTAAAAGGCTAAAGAGTGGATGACGCAAGGCAAAGAGGACCATAACGCCAATGCCGACGCCGAGAATAAGAGCATAAGGATGTAATTTCATATCTTAGAGTGACCTTAATCGGAAAATTTATCAAGTCAGAATGGACTTATTTAAGCCTCAAGTTCAACATCCCAATAAAGATAATCGAGCCAGCTTTCATGTAAATGATTGGGCGGAAACTTGCGCCCTTGCGCCTGCAATTGATGCATATTGGGTTTATAGGGCGCGGTGTGCGGATGCATAGCCGCGTCTTTGGGCAAGCGCCCGCCTTTGCGCAAATTACATTTCGAGCAAGCCGCAACAATATTTTCCCATGTTGTTTTTCCGCCAAGGCGTCTGGGAATAAGATGGTCAAAGGTCAATTCATCAGGGCTATGACAATAGACGCATTCAAAACTATCGCGCAGAAATAAGTTAAACCGTGTAAAGGCAGGAACCCTATTTTGTGCCACATAATCCTTAAGCGCAACAACGCTTGGGATTTCCATTTCAAAACTCTCAGAGCGGACAATCTGATCGTAATGATCAACGACCTGCACGCGGTCTAGAAAGACGGCTTTAACCGCGTCTTGCCAAGACCATAGAGATAAGGGGAAATAAGATAAGGGCTGGTAATCAGCATTTAAAATCAGACAAGGATAATTGCCTTGCGCAACGGGCGGTAGGTCTACTGCCGCGCCTGCAAGAGAACTCTGGAGTTTCTGGTCCAAATAACTCAAGTCGCTAATCCCTTGAAGCTATGAAAACCTGTCATATTTAAAAGAGTTCTAAATTTGAAAATGCCGCTCCATTTAACTTTCTTCTATAGCTAACCAAAATGTCAGAGGCATGACAAGGGCTGAATTCATCAAATCTATCATAAGCTTGCTGGATGAAAGCTGACATTAAGCCCTCGTCAAACTCCCATCATCCCGCCATAAAGCCCTCATGCGATTCGGTTTTGGTATCTTATTAAGCTTAGGAATAAGCGTTACCGCTTGGGCCGCCCCCTGGGACGAAGTCCCGATTGCCCAAGATGATAGCGCCGCTCATACCCGCCAAGATTCAATCTCTATGCAGCGCGGCGTTAGGCCCGGCGCGCTTAAAACAATTGATACGCTGGGCCTGACACCCTTTGCGCAAAATCTTGGATCGGTTTCAGCTTTAGCGATGTCCCAAGACGGGACGCTATACGCGGCCGACCAAAAAACGGGACGGATTTGGGTGTTGAGTGACCGCGGCGCGGACGGAGCCATGGATATTAAACGGCCTCTGTCTCACACTTTTGACGCGCCGACAGGCTTAAGCTTTATTGATCAGACATTATATATCGCCGACAATCGCGCGGTTTGGGCTTTGGACCTTAAGCAAAACACCCCGCCTCGCCAGCTCGCCTCCCTCGCCAATGCGCAGAGCCAAGGCGAGCATCCTCTCATTGCCGATAAAGACGCACTAATTTTGGCCCTAAGCCAAACCACGGGCGCGCAGCTTGTTCGTATTGATGTCGAAACCGGGCGGGCAGAAAGCATCTCCACAAGTCAAACGCCCATTTATAGTTTGGCCAAATTGGGCGGCTCCGCCGTTTGGATGGGAAGCGGAGAGACATTAGTCTCCCATACCCACCCAGACACCCCTGTGCGGTTCTCGGGTCAATCGCTGGTCTCCCTTATGCTGCCGGGCCAATATGAAAGTCCTAAGGATTGGCCGCAGACCCTTAAGGGTCATATCATTGCCTCGCAATTAGGACCTCGGGCGCATCAGTTAATTGCTATTCCCACTGAGTTTGGCGTGCCATCTGGCGCGCCTCGTGTTTTGCTTGAAGGCTTTATGAATTCCGTGGGGCGCAGCGCCTGGGGAACGCCGGGTGCCATGGTTATGGACCCGCGCGGGCTGTTTTTCGCGGATAAATATAATGGGACGATATGGCGGCTGTCCCCCAAAGAAAAGCCAGCGCCAGAGACACTCGAAACAACCAAGGTTGTCGAAGACATCCTCGAAACCCGCCCCGAAATCCACGCAGCCACGCCGACCAAATCCCCCTTATTAATCGGCAGCGGTATTAAAGGTAGCCAGATTGAAAACCTGAGCCAGATAGAGAGCGCCTCTCAGCTTGAGATCGGGTCTACGCTTTTAGATGAATATGAAAAGGCCGAAGCCGAGGCCGCGAGGGCTGAAAAGGAAGCGCTAGAAAAGAAAAAGAGCAAAAAGACTTATCGCTCTAGCCGGTAGCGGATCTACGGGCCTTATAAGTAAACTGCCCCGCATCATTTAAGCGCCGAGAGATTAACCCGCGTCCCTTCAAACAGTTTAAATGCGCGATAGACTCGCCCACCGCCATAATGCGGTTGCCGTCATTAATCGCGCGACGAAATAAGACCGAATAGACTTCGGTTGAACGGCGCGGCGTTTTGCAATGTTCGAGCAAGCGCTCCAAGGCTTTTTCATGATGCTCGATTAATTTCTTTAGCCGCCTATGCGCGCCGTAAAATGGAATGCCATGGGCGGGCCCAATCAAGACGTCTTCGGGAAGCTCAGTGATTAATTTATGACAAGAGTTTATCCACTCCTCAAGCGGATTGCCTTCGGGCTCAGTTGGCCAAACGGACACGTTGGAACTAATATTAGGCAGGAGCTGGTCTCCCGTAAGACAGAGGTTTAATTCTGGGCAATAAAGACAAGCGTGTTCCGGGGAATGACCACTGCCGATAATAACGCGCCATTCACGCCCGCCAATCATACCCATCTCGCCATCGACCAAACGGTCATAGCCTTGCGGCATAGCTGTGATCGCTTTCCCAAATCCGCCAAAGCGCATTTTATAAAGCTCGATTTGATCGTCCGTAAACCCAGCTTTGCGGTAGAAATTAATGCCCGCAGACGGGGCTTCCTTACCCGTATCGGCGGACATGAGACGGCAGAGAAAATACTCGCCGCGGGTCATCAAAAGCGGCGCGCCAAAGCGGCGGCAAATCCAGCCTGCAAGGCCTGTATGGTCGGGATGTAAATGGGTGCAAATCACGCGGTTGACGGGGCGTCCACCCATAAGCTCTGTGAAGTGTTTTTCCCAAATTTCACGGCTTGCGCGGTTGCCAATACCTGTATCTACAACAACCCAGCCATCTCCGTCTTTAAGCGCCCAGAGATTAATATGATC
>CAZJRU010000109.1:0-5932 GCA_964548315.1 uncultured Hellea sp. | reverse complement strand
TTCCTTACATTCTAGGAATATTGACATTGGCCGCATGTCAGGGCGCCATCGCGGATCCGTCAACCCAAGTCTTAGAGCAAGGTCAGGAGCTTTACGGGCAATATTGCGAGTCGTGTCACGGGGTTAACCTGTCAGGGGGATTAGCTCCCAGTCTTGCCGATCAAAATTGGGAATTTGGAGGAGAGGACAAGGATCTTATAAAGATAATTAATCGTGGAAACGATGAGGTTGGAATGCCTGCTTTCGGAGATCAACTAAATGTTGAAGAAGTCCAAAATATCATAAGCTATATTCGGAGCGGCGGAGGCGAAAATAAGACCATTGTGCCGATTGATGATGTTCCATCTGTCCAAGACCGCGTTCAAATAAACGATTGGGTCGTCGGACTGAATGAGCCTTGGGGGATTCATTTTATTGGCGCTGATAGGGCCTTGGTTACAGAGAAGAGCGGAAAACTATGGCTGGTTTCCTCAAAGTCCAAAGTTGAGATAAAGGATATTCCATCCTCTGACGATCAACGGCAAGGCGGGCTGATGGATGTGGCGACAGACCCCGACTATGCGGAGAATGGATGGGTTTATTTAAGTTTTACCCATGCCGATGAACGCAAGCCTGAAAACCGCATGACTAAAATTGTTAGAGGGAAAATCATTGGCAATAACTGGGGCTCAGCCGAGACACTCTTTCAGGCTAAACCAGAGCATTATCTCGATACTGGTTTTCATTTCGGATCACGAATTACTTTTGATAATCAAGGTCATCTTTATTTTGGAATTGGAGACCGGGGTAAAAAGGAAATGGCGCAAGACCTCTCTAAGCCAAATGGAAAAATTCACCGCATAATGCGTGATGGTTCCATCCCAAAAGATAACCCTTTTGTTGGTAAAGCAGAGGCTTATGCATCGATCTTCGCATATGGAAACCGTAATCCTCAGGGCACGATTGTGCATCCCGAGAGCCAAGTCATTTGGGAAACAGAACATGGGCCTAAAGGCGGGGATGAGCTGAATGTTATCCGGTCTGGCGTCAATTATGGTTGGCCTGAAATTTCTTATGGCCGCAATTATAGCGGCACGGTTTTAACGCCTTACACAGCGCTTCCCGGTATGGCGCAGCCAGCCAGTCAGTGGACGCCCTCTATCGCGGTTTGCGGATTGGATGTTTATACGGGGGACCTATTTCCCGAATGGAAAGGACGCTTGATGGCAGGTTCGCTAAAAAATCAAACTGTGCGGCTCATTGATGTTAATGAAGAGAGCTATGCTGGCGAAGCTATTTTAATTAAAGACCAGGGCCGCGTAAGAGATGTTACGACAGGGTCGGATGGGGCTATTTATGTCGCCTTACCAGATAAAATTGTGAGATTGTCACCGTTATGACCGACCGTAAAGATAAGCTGATTGCAGGCTATAGAGCCTTTCGTGCAGGCGATTATAAGGCGCAAAAAAAACTCTACGAAGAACTGGGTACGCATGGTCAAAGCCCTAAGGTTATGCTCATTGCCTGCTCTGATAGCCGTGTTGACCCTACCGATATCTTTGACGCTTATCCTGGAGAAATGTTTGTTACGCGTAACGTCGCCAATATCGTGCCACCTCTCGATGATAGCGAAGGATATCATGGAACCTCCGCTACGATCGAATATGCTGTCAAAGTTCTGAAAGTCGAAATGATTGTTGTGATGGGGCATGAAAGCTGCGGCGGTATTCAGGGCTGCCTTGACGGCATGGGGCATGATCCAGATGCGGGCTATGTCGGCAAGTGGGTATCTATTATCAATAGCGTAAGAGACCGCGTTTTGGCCCGAGGCTTGCCGGAAGGTGAGGTACCCCTGCAAATGGAACTTGAAGGGGTCAGGCAGTCTCAAGCAAACCTCATGACGTTTCCTTTCGTCCGCGAAGCCGTTGAGGCGGGGCACCTTAAGCTGCAGGGCGCCTATTTTTCTATTATTCAAGCGCGTCTGATGCTTTCCAATGATGATGGAGAGTTCGAGTTGGTCGAAGCCTAGTAGCAATCCCAGCCATATAATCAAAATTGTCTATCAAGATATTGCCTTGACTTAAAGTTATATTGCTATAGAACAAAAAGTGAACATTATGGATTTACTTGAGGATAAACCTTATGAAGCAACTTGTTATGGATATCAGTACAGCTATGGTTATGACTGGATTCGTTGTTATCGTCACAATGTGGTTGATGGTTATTGGGGGTTAGTCCCAACATTGAACAGGAACTGAGGAGATAGATGTGGCCAAAGCGCCAGTTTTTGTTCATTTACGTTCTCGTTCGCCCTATTCAATCCTCGAAGGAGCTCTTCAAATAAAGCCCACTGCAGCGCGCTGCCGTGAGATGCGAATGCCTGCTTTGGCAATCACTGACACAAATAATATGTGTGGGGCGTTAGAGTTTTCCGATACATTAGTTGGGCTAGGGATACAGCCGATTATCGGCGTTACGCTTAGCCTCGATCTCGAAATCGATGACCAACCTGGGCAGCTCAGGAAAGACCCTGATGGAACCATTGCTTTATTAGCCCAAAATGAAGCCGGTTATACAAACTTGATGGAACTTTCCAGCGCGGCCTATTTGGAGGTTGATGCTACGGATTTGCCACATGTGAAAAGCGAGCGCCTAGAAGGATTAACCGAAGGCGTCATTGCGCTTACGGGCGGTCCTGACGGCGCATTAAACCGACTTATCTGTCAGGGGCGATTAGGGGAAGCAGAAGCCTGGCTAGATAAAATAGTCTCTTTGTTTCCAAACCGTCTTTATATCGAGCTTCAGCGCCATAATCTACCCCATGAGTTGGAAGCGGAAAGGGTTTTGATTGATTGGGCTTACGCAAAAGAATTACCCATCGTCGCGACGAATGAGCCGTATTTCATTGATCCTGACATTCACGCGGCGCACGATGCTTTGCTTGCTATCAATGAAGGGTCTTACATTTTAGAAAAAGACCGCAGGCAAGTTACGCGAGAGCATTATCTTAAATCGTCTGAAGAGATGGCTACGTTATTTAGCGACCTTCCTGAAGCTATTGAAAATACAATAGAAATTGCCCAGAGATGTTCCTTTAAGTCTCAAAAACGGGACCCGATACTCCCCAATTTTGGCGACGGGTCCCTCAGTGAAGGTGATATCCTTGCCCAGCAAGCCCGAGACGGATTGAAAGAACGCCTAGAAAAGATTGAACTCGCTGAGCCCGAGGAGGTTTACTACGAGCGTCTAGATTTTGAACTCGGCATTATTCGGCAAATGGGGTTTCCTGGGTATTTCTTGATTGTCTCCGATTTTATTAAATGGGCAAAGTTGCAGGGAATTCCTGTGGGGCCAGGTCGGGGATCTGGAGCGGGGTCTGTTGTGGCTTGGGCCCTGACGATTACAGATTTGGATCCACTAAAATATGGCTTACTTTTTGAACGCTTTCTAAATCCTGAACGGGTATCCATGCCTGACTTTGATATCGATTTTTGTCAGGAGCGGCGCGGCGAGGTCATAAAATATGTTCAGCAAAAATACGGCAAAGACCAAGTTGCCCACATCATTACCTTTGGAACCTTGCAGCCGCGCGCTGTCGTGCGCGACGTTGGACGCGTCATGCAAATGCCCTTGGGACAGGTTGATCGTTTAGCTAAGCTCGTTCCGTCAAACCCAGCTAATCCTTGCACATTAGGGGAAGCCATTAAAATGGAGAAGGGGTTACGTGAAGCCCGTGATTCTGATCCCGCAGTTGCCCAACTTCTCTCCACCGGCTTACAGCTAGAAGGCTTGTATAGAAATGCAGGCACCCACGCCGCAGGCGTTGTGATAGGAGATAGGCCGCTGACGCAGCTTATCCCTCTATACCGAGACCCCAGATCAGATATTCCGGCAACGCAGTTCACGATGAAGTGGGCTGAAAAAGCTGGACTGGTAAAATTTGACTTTTTGGGTTTGAAAACACTCACCGTAATTGATCGCTGCTTGAAATACCTCAAAAAACAAGGGGTCCACCTTGATTTGGATGAGGTCAGTACCGATACCGCCGAAGCCTATAAACCCTTGGCGGATGGGCTATCGGCGGGTGTGTTTCAACTAGAGAGTTCGGGTATGCGTGATGTTTTACGCAAAATGGCCCCTGACAGTATCGAAGAACTCACGGCTTTGATTTCTCTTTATCGTCCTGGTCCAATGAAAAATATACCAATGTATATTGACCGCAAATATGGACGCGCCGAGATTGCTTATCCGCATGAAAGCTTAACGGAAATTCTCAGAGAGACTTACGGCGTGATTATTTATCAGGAACAAGTCATGCAGATTGCGCAAGTGCTCTCAGGCTATTCTTTGGGTGAGGCGGACTTGTTGCGCCGCGCCATGGGTAAAAAAGACCAAGCTGAAATGGATAGGCAGCGCTCCCGCTTTGTGGAGGGGGCCGCGAAAAACGATGTCGATAATAAGCTCGCTAATGAAATTTTTGATCTGGTAAATGAGTTTGCCGGTTATGGGTTTAATAAATCTCATGCGGCCGCCTATGCGATGATCTCTTTCCAAACGGCCTATTTAAAAGCTCTGCATCCTACCGAGTTCATTGCGTCTATAATGTCCTTAGATATCACCAATGTTGATAAATTGGCACAGTTTTTCCAAGAAGCGAAACGTATGGAACTTGAAATTATGCCGCCCTGCGTCAATCGCTCGATGGCTGATTTTGATGTTGCCGACGGAAAAGTGCTCTATGCATTGGGCGCCCTTAAAAATGTTGGGCTAGAAGCCATGCGCAATGTCGTCGAAGTTAGAGCGAAAGAAGGACCGTTTATAGATCTTTTCGATTTTGCGCGGCGTGTTGATACTAGAATTGTCAATAAGCGAGCCTTTGAAAACCTAGCCCGCGGCGGCGCTTTTGATTGTCTTGAGCCAAATCGGGCTAAAGCTTTGGCATCTGCAGCGACATTGCAGTCTATTGGCGCGCGCGCCGCTCAGGAAAAAGCGTCAGCGCAAAATAGTCTTTTCGGTGAAGTGTTAGAAACAATGGCTGAACCAGAACTGCCTAATCCGTCCCCATGGAGCAATGTTGAACAGCTTGATCATGAACTCGGGGCTATAGGGTTTTACCTAGGAGGGCATCCTCTGGAAACCTATATGCCAATGCTAGAACGCAAGAAGGCGGTCATGTCCAGTGATATAGAGGGTCGTTATAGAATGGGCGCGAGAACAATCCGGTTAGCGGGAGTTGTCAGAAAAAGACAAGAACGAATGAGTAAACGAGGCAAACGATTTGCCTTTGTAAATGTCTCCGACCCAACGGGAGACTTTGAGGTCTTGTTTGGTGAAGAGCTTTTGGGTGCAAATCGGGCTATTTTAGAATCGGGGGCTCTCATTGAGCTGACGGCGAAGGTTGAAGACAGGAATGATGAAATTCGCCTTTTTGCAAACTCTGTCACCTCACTAGAGCTAACGGGTGAGGCATCAATCGTAAAAGGACTGCAAATTCGTCTTAGAAGTGCGAATATAGAAACCTTAGATGAACTCGAGCAAACTTTGGCTGAACTTAAGAAGGCCCCCACAAAAACGCTGGGTTATATCGAGGTTTTCTTGCCTTTAGAGGCCGGCCGCGAAGGGCATTGGAGGCTTCCGGGGCGTTTCGGTATAGACCCTGCTATTCAGAAAGCCATTAAGGCGCACCGTTCGGTAGAATTGATCACGGAAATAGCGGCCTAAACCTTATTTAACGTCTGTCATTTTGATTGCCGCTTACGTAACAAAATATGCTTGCATTCTTCGCGCTGCGCGTTATACGGCGCACTCAATTCGCGCACAGGTGCGGGTGTCTGGCATATAGCCTTTCATCCATTCCGGTGGGATCGACAATCAAGTTGCTCTCCACACCCTGTGTCTGGCCAACCGGAACAAGGAGATATCCATGGCTTTACCTGAATTTTCAATGCGTCAG
>CAZJRU010000108.1:0-5934 GCA_964548315.1 uncultured Hellea sp. | reverse complement strand
CCAGTTTTCAAGACTGGTGCATTCAACCACTCTGCCACCCGCCCGAATGCAAGTTGCTTGGTTTGCGAAGCACGCTGTAATTGGTTTTTGCGCTGTGTTCAAGCCTGTTTTATACTCAAAGTTACGATTGGGGTGGATGTTAAGAAATTATCAACCTTGTAAAAAAACTCGTCGTTAAGCTTGTTATCTAACGAGGATTTAAAGGTGTTGAGATAAAACAGTCTCTAATAAGGACAAGACCTGCATTAGATAGGTTATCCTTAAGGTTAAAAGAGTGGGAAAGTCCCGTATTTATGGGGCGAAAAAGGTGAATTATATATGTGTGTACTATTTAGACGAGGTTACTCAAAAGCTGTACTTTTTTTAAGCGCAGGCGTTTTAGCGTTAGGAACATCTGCATGTTCGACGACGAGTACTGTGAAAGTTGCTCAAAATGCTCCTATTACATATAAAGTAGGCCAGGGCGCGACACAATATGCCTCTGTTACGATGCCGCGTCGGAGTTCACCTTCTCCTTACCAGTCAACACAGCAGCGCGCGCCATATGTATCTGTACCTGAGGTTTCTAGGCCTTATGTTCAGGCGCCGCAACCCTCGCAGCCTTTAAGTCAACCCTCATTTGACGCAAGCCGTGTCGATCACGAGCTCTATAAACACCAAAAAGTTGGCAAAACTTATAAGATTATGGGAAAATCCTACACACCAAAACATCAGCCCAATTATAATGTTGTGGGCGTTGCGTCATGGTATGGCGACAAGTTTCACGGCAAACCAACTGCTACGGGCGAAATCTATGATAAAAACGATCTGACCGCAGCTCATAAGACTTTGCCGTTAAATAGTATGTTATATGTCACCAATCTCGAAAATGGCCGCTCGCTTATGGTGCGGTTAAATGATCGCGGTCCTTTCATCGGAGACAGAATTATTGACCTATCCGAAGCGGCTGCGATTGCATTAGGAACGCAGGCAAATGGTTTAGGTAAAGTAAGAGTCCAATATGCAGGACCAGCTGACCCTATGGCTGCTAAAGACGGCGTCGCTGCGCCGCGGCCGCAACGCCAAGAAGTTCCAATGATTGTCGAAGCGCCGCAGCGGGTTGCGCCAGCTCAGCCTGAATACCAACCTTTGAGAGAGGCGCCAGTTAGTGAAACGCCGTCTTATGAAGCGCAGGCGCCTCTGCCCTATTCAAATTCTGTTCCGCAAGTGCCTACGCCGCGGGTTGCGGCGCCAGTGCCGGCTCCAATAGCGCCTCAGGCTCCACAATCCGTAGATGGCGGCGAAGCTAATGATGGACAAGTTACGTTGACGATTAAAGGTCCTATCCACGTTGCGGGGTATTCGGAGTACCAAGAACAGCCCCGCCTCATTCGCGGTAAATAAGCGAATTCTTTTGCGCTTGGACTTGTTCCGGCCATAAAGCTAAGGCATTGAAGACAGGCACCTTCGGGTGCCTGTTCTGATTCTATGCCGAGGTTTATGTGTATCGTTTTTTTCTGCCCCTAATGTTTGTTGCATTTGCGAGCCCCGCATTCGGGCAAATCGACGAATTTAAGACTGACGCCCCTCACGCCGTTATATTGGATTTTGACACAGGCGACGTGCTTTATGAAAAGAATGCGCAACTTCCTATGGCACCCGCATCTATGACGAAAATCATGACGGCAGATATTGTCTTTGAAGCGCTTAAGAATAACATCATCACTCTGGATACAGAATTTCAAGTAAGCGAAGAAGCTTGGCGTCGGGGCGGCGTGAAATCTGGTTCATCGACAATGTTCTTAGATGTCAAATCTTCAGTGCGCGTAGAAGATCTACTTAGAGGTATAATTATTCAATCGGGTAATGATGCCTGCATCACAATTGCCGAAGGTCTTTCGGGGTCCGAAACTGCTTTTGCAGAACAAATGACTCTCAGGGCACAGGAATTAGGGCTTAAGACCGCAAATTTTGAAAACTCTACCGGTTGGCCACACCCTGATCACAAAATCAGCGCATTGGATTTAGCACGGCTGGCTCATCATTCTATAAAAACCTACCCCGACTTTTACCCGATGTATGGTGAGCGTTCCTTTACATGGAATGAGATTCCTCAGCCCAATCGAAACCCGCTCTTGGGAAAATTTACAGGCGCTGACGGCATGAAAACCGGGAGTACCAAAATATCGGGGTATGGCTTGGTTGGGTCAGCTGAGCGCGCGGGGAAGCGCCGAATTGTTGTTATCAATGGGCTTGAGAATAAGTCAGAAAGAGCCCGCGTAAGCCTGAGGTTAATGAATGCGGCCTTTGCTCAGTTTAAAGTCTATAAGCTTTATGATGAAAATGAGGTTGTTGGGGACATAGACGTCTTTATGGGAACACAAGATAAGGTCAGCGTTAAGGTCGATAAAAATATTCAGGCGGGTCTTTATAAAGGATACAGGACAAAAATGACCTCCCGTATTTTGGCTAAGGCCGCGGTTGCGCCTATCGCTCAAGGAGACCATATTGCGGATATGGTCGTAGAAGTTCCAGGGCGCTCGGATCAGACTTATCCGCTCTACGCGGCCGAAAATGTGAAAGCAAAATCTGCTTTTGGTAAAGCTTGGGCTGTATTAATAGGCAAAGTTAGAGGGTAATATGGCAGAGCACAGTATCACGGCTGGACGATTTATATCATTTGAAGGGGGTGAAGGCGCAGGCAAGACGACCCAAGCAAAAATGTTATGCGAAGCGTTGCAGGGCGCAGGGGTTGAAACGCTTTTAACCCGAGAGCCAGGCGGAACGTTCGGCGCTGAAGCCATTCGCGACCTTGTCCTTGAAGGAACGGCCGATCGTTGGTCTGGTATGACCGAATTATTGCTAATGTATGCGGCGCGCCTAGATCACGTCGAAAAACTCATAAAGCCTGCATTAGAGCGCGGCGTCTGGGTTGTTAGCGACCGCTTTTCTGACTCCAGCCTGGCTTATCAGGGCTATGCGCGGGGATTGGGCCCTGAAAAGGTGAGGTCTGTCCATAACGCCGTTATGGACGGCTTTGGTACTGACTTGACCATCTTGTTTGATATCGACCCTATATTGGCTCAGAAACGCGTGGAAACGCGCGGCGAGGACCTTTCGCGTTTTGACTCTGAGTCTATTGCTTTTCACAACACTTTAAGAGACGCATTTTTGGAGATCGCTAATCAAGAATCAGAACGCATATTTACAGTCGACGCCTCTGAGTCCCGTGACGCGGTACATACGCGAATACTGTTTGCCGTTACACAAAAATACCCATTTTTGGCGGGCAAATTAGGCGCTCATGCGTAAGCTAGAAATAGAAGAATACCCTGAGGCAGACCGCGCGCCTGGCTGTGACCATCCAAGGGACACTTATGACCTTATCGGACATGCAGCCTCAGAGGCTCTATTCCTAAAAGCTAAGGCATCGGGCCGATTACATCACGCTTGGCTTATTACGGGCGCTCCAGGAGTAGGTAAGGCCACGCTCGCCTATAGAATTATAAGGTATATGCTTGGCGGCACGCCGTTATTACCCGGAAGTTTAGATATTCCTCAAACTGACCCCGTTGCGCAGCAATTAGCAAGTTTGGGGCATGGTAACTTCATGCTGTTAAGGCGGCCCTATGATTTTAAGCGTAAGAAATTACGCAGTGAAATCCCCGTTGATAATGTGCGTGCGTTAGGGGCCTTTTTTCAAGGGACGGCGGCGGTGGATGAAACCTGGCGGGTATGCCTGATTGATAGCGCTGATGAATTAAACAAAAATTCTGAAAATGCGATTTTAAAGCTACTCGAAGAGCCGCCGGCAAAAACAATGATTATATTGCTTTCTTCTGCGCCCGGACGTCTGCTTCCCACCATTCGCTCAAGGTGCATTCATTTGCCGCTTAGAGAGGTGCCAGAGGCAGAAATTTTGCCTTGGCTAAAGGCACGCGTTGAGGTGTCGGAAGATATCCTTCAGGCGGCCGTGAAACTATCAAGGGGTGGTCCTGGTAAGGCGATTGCTTTGGCCCAAAACTCCAATGATGTCCTGCGCCCTCTCTCCCAATATTTGAAATCGCTAGATCAGTCTCAGGCCAAGGTTGACCACCTTATCGCCAATAACCTAGCGGCGCAAAATGCGAGCGTATCTAGAGCTTTATTTTGGGAAGCTCTTCAGGATATATTACGCGCACAATCTGCCTTTAGCTTAACAGGGGAATGGTCAGGCGCCTTCAAGCCTTTGCCAGTAGCCAAGAGCGCCAGTATCTGGGCACAGTTATGGGATAAAGTAAACGAGATGCAGCGCGTTGAAGCAGCGATTAATATGGACAAAAAGACAGTCATGTTAGAGACTTTGTCAAACATAAGAGCTGCGTGATGTTAGTCGATAGTCACGTAAACCTGCACGGGGAAAAGTTTTCCGAGGATTTGGACGCCGTCGTTGCAAATGCGAGGGATAATAATGTCGGCACGATGCTCAATATCTGTTGCAAGGTTTCTGACTATGATGACGTGATTGCCGTTGCGCAGCGATATGAGCATATGTGGGCCTCTGTGGGAACACATCCACATGACGCCAAGGATAATCCAGATATCACAGCGCAAGAACTCATTGATTTATCGCGCCATCCAAAAGTCATTGGAATAGGGGAAACAGGTTTAGACTTTCATTATAATTACAGTGATAAAGACGCTCAGCTCTCAAATTTTCAGGCCCATATCGAAGCTGCTAGAGAGACGCAACTGCCGCTCATAATTCACAGCCGCGAAGCCGATGATTTAATGGCCGACATTTTAGAGCGAGAGATGGCTATTGGTGAATTCCCAGCCCTCCTGCATTGCTACACATCTGGCCCGGAACTGGCGAGACGTGCCGTGGCGCTTGGAGTGTATTTTTCAATGTCAGGAATTATCACGTTTAAGAATGCAAAAGACGTCCGTGAAATTGCTGCGGGGCTACCAGATGACCGCATCATGATAGAAACGGATTGCCCATATCTTGCGCCAGTGCCGTATCGCGGACGGCGAAATGAGCCAGCCTATGTCTCTCATGTGTGTGAAAAACTTTCTGAAATAAAACAATGGTCTATCGCTGAAACCGAACGTAAAACGACTGATGCGTTTTTTGCATTGTTTAAGAAGGCAGCGCGCCCATGACAGTTAGAGCCGTTATTTTGGGATGCGGATCATCAGGTGGTGTCCCGCGTATAAATGGAGATTGGGGTCTATGCGATCCCCATAACCCCAAAAACAGACGCACAAGGTGCTCTCTCTATGTTGAATATTGGGAAGACGAGGGGGAAGTAGATGTTAAAGATAGAACCGCCGTTTTAATCGACACATCTCCAGATATTAGAGAGCAATTTTTACACAATAAAATCAACCGCATAGACGCGCTTCTTTATACACATGATCACGCTGACCAAGCACATGGCATTGATGATTTACGAGCTATAGCTTACCGAATGCGCAAACGTATTCCCACCTATATGGATGCGCACACAAAAGACTATGTCTATGACAGGTTTCAATATTGCTTTGAAATGCCAGAAGGGCGCGTTCATCCGCCCATATTAGAGCTCCAAGACATCATTAAAGGTGGCGATACAGTTTCCATTGACGGTCCAGGCGGAAAGCTTGACATAAAGGTAATAGGGCTCAGTCATGGCCCAACACCGTCGCTAGGGTTTATTTTTGATGATAAAATTGCTTACACGCCAGACGTATGGGACGTGCCGCAAGAAAGCCTGACGGCGCTCGAGGGTATCGATTGCTGGATTGTCGACGGGCTAAGATATAATGATCACCCCACACACGCAAATTGCGATAAGTCCTTGTCTTGGCTAGCTAAAGTCAAAGCCAAGCATGGCGTGCTTACAAATTTACACATAGATATGGACTACGATATTTTATCATCAGAGCTTTTTGGGAAAACAAAATTAGCCTATGATAACATGGTGATTACCA
>CAZJRU010000107.1:0-6044 GCA_964548315.1 uncultured Hellea sp. | reverse complement strand
CATCGATTTCAGCGGCGATATCTTCGTCAACATAAGTGTTGGCAGGATACAGCAACTCACCCGTACGCGGGTCTTGTATATCTTCAGCTAGGTTACGGCCCAAAGTACGTTCGCCCAATGAGACAACAACTTCGCCGCTATCAACAACGGGCTTAAGCTCCATGCCGTTTTCAGTTCCGCAATCCTGCTCAGTAACGATACAGTCCTGCGCAACGTCAACAAGACGGCGCGTAAGATAACCTGAGTTCGCGGTTTTAAGAGCGGTATCGGCTAGGCCTTTCCGCGCTCCATGGGTCGAGTTAAAGTAATCCATAACGGTCAGACCTTCTTTGAAGTTCGCCGTAATTGGAGTTTCGATAATCTCGCCAGATGGTTTGGCCATAAGACCGCGCATACCCGCAAGCTGTTTCATTTGGTTCTTCGATCCACGCGCACCCGAGTCCGCCATCATGAAGATCGAGTTGATCATCTTACGCGGGCGGGCCGCTTCGTCCATCATGGCATCCGCCACTTTGTCGGTACATTTCGACCATGCGTCGACGACTTTGTTATACTTCTCACCTTTGGTGATAAGGCCGTCGGCATATTGCTGTTCAAAATCTGAGACGAGTTCTTTCGTTTCGTTGACCAGCGTATATTTAGCCTCAGGGATAACCATGTCATCTTTACCGAATGAAATACCAGCGTTACACGCTTCGCGGAACCCAAGTCCCATCATCTTATCGGCAAAAATCACTGTCGCCTTTTGGCCCGCGTGTCGATAAACGACGTCAATAAGCTTCCCGATTTCTTTTTTCGTTAGAACCTTGTTGATGATTTCATATTTCACCAAGGGATGATGCGGCAAATATTCAGCAAGCTTAAGACGACCAGGCGTCGTTTCAGCCACTTCATAGCTCACAGTTCCATCTTCGGCGGTGACAGGGAAACGTCCTTTAACCTTGGCATGAATAGAGACCAGCTTGTTATCAAGCGCGGCTTCGAGTTCAGCCATAGACGCAAACATCATGCCTTCGCCTTTTTCACCTTCGCGCATAAGCGACATGTAATAAAGACCCAGAACAATATCCTGAGACGGAACAATAATCGGCTTACCATTAGCAGGTGAGAGGATGTTGTTCGTCGACATCATCAAGACACGCGCTTCAAGCTGCGCTTCGATTGAGAGCGGGACGTGAACCGCCATTTGGTCCCCATCGAAGTCCGCGTTAAAGGCGGCGCAAACAAGCGGGTGAAGACGTATCGCCTTACCTTCTGTTAGCTTTGGTTCAAAGGCTTGGATACCAAGTCTATGGAGCGTCGGCGCGCGGTTAAGAAGAACGGGATGTTCGCGAATAACTTCGTCAAGAATATCCCAAACTTCAGGACGTTCTTTTTCAACCAATTTCTTAGATTGCTTAACTGTTCCCGAGAGGCCTTTGGCATCGAGACGCGCGTAAATAAACGGTTTGAAAAGCTCCAAAGCCATTTTCTTAGGCAACCCACATTCGTGAAGTTTTAGCTCAGGGCCAACCACGATCACGGAACGTCCAGAATAGTCAACACGCTTCCCAAGAAGGTTTTGACGGAAGCGGCCTTGCTTACCTTTGAGCATATCTGACATGGATTTTAGCGGACGCTTATTGGCGCCAGTAATCACCCGGCCACGACGGCCATTGTCAAAGAGGGCATCAACAGATTCTTGAAGCATACGCTTCTCGTTACGGATAATAATGTCCGGCGCGCGAAGCTCGATAAGACGCTTAAGGCGGTTATTCCGGTTAATCACGCGGCGATAAAGATCGTTCAAATCAGATGTCGCAAAGCGGCCACCATCTAGCGGGACAAGCGGACGAAGCTCTGGCGGGATAACAGGAACGATTGTTAGGACCATCCACTCAGGACGATTGCCCGATGTAATGAACGCTTCAAGAAGCTTAAGACGCTTTGAGAACTTCTTAAGTTTAAGCTCAGACCCTGTTTCTGTCATGTCAAAACGTGTCCGTTCGACTTCGGCTTCAAGGTCAAGGTTTTGCAACATTTCGCGAATAGCTTCCGCGCCAATACCAGCCGTAAAGCTATCTTCGCCAAATTCAGCTTGCGCCTCAAGATAATCTTCTTCTGATAAAATTTGACGTTCGGCCAAAGAGGTCAGGCCCGGCTCAGTCACAATATAGCTCTCAAAGTAAAGCACGCGCTCAACTTCTTTAAGCGTCATATTGAGCATAGTTGAGATACGCGAGGGCAGTGATTTCAAGAACCAAATATGAGCGACGGGCGCGGCCAAATCGATATGGCCCATACGCTCACGGCGTACACGGGTAACCGTAACTTCAACGCCGCACTTCTCGCAAACAACGCCTTTATACTTCATGCGCTTATATTTACCGCAAAGACATTCGTAGTCTTTTACAGGTCCAAAAATACGGGCACAGAATAGGCCGTCTTTTTCAGGTTTAAATGTTCTGTAGTTAATGGTTTCCGGCTTGCGGATTTCACCAAATGACCAGCTCGCGATTTTCTCCGGGCTTGCCAGTGAAATACGGATACGGTCAAAGGTTGGTCCCTCTTCCGCAGGATTGAAAATGTTCATGACCTCTTGGTTCATAACTTTTTCCTCAATTTTGACGTTGGGGCGTCCCCCGCTCGTCGTGAAAATTCATTTTGCATTTGGACAAGACTGCGAAGCAGCCCCGCCTCATTTTAACCGTTTGTAAGCTCGATATTTAGACCCAGAGACCGAATCTCTTTGATCAAGACATTAAAGCTTTCTGGAATACCTGCTTCGAAGCCGTCATCACCGCGAACAATAGATTCGTAAACCTTTGTGCGGCCCGCAACGTCATCTGACTTAACCGTTAGCATTTCCTGGAGCGTATAAGCCGCGCCGTATGCTTCCAAAGCCCAGACTTCCATTTCCCCGAAGCGCTGGCCACCAAACTGGGCTTTACCGCCAAGTGGTTGCTGCGTGACAAGTGAGTATGGTCCGATTGAACGGGCATGGATTTTATCATCAACCAAGTGATGCAGTTTAAGCAGATACTTATAACCAACTGTAACAGGGCGAATAAATTTCTCGCCCGTCCGGCCATCAAAGAGTGTCATTTGACCTGAACTGTGAAGGCCTGCTTTCTCTAGCAGTTCAACAATATCGGGTTCACGCGCACCGTCAAAGACAGGTGTTGCGATTGGGACTCCGCGTGTGACATTTCCTGCGAGCTCTAGAATTTCATCATTCTTACGCGGAAGTGTTTCGTCCTCACCGTAAACATGCTGAATTGTTTCTCTGAGCGCTGCCATATCATTTTCGGCGCGGTAATTCTCCAGCGCGTCATCAATAAGCTTGCCCACACCGGCACAGGCCCATCCCAAATGGGTTTCTAGAATCTGACCCACGTTCATTCGTGACGGAACCCCAAGAGGGTTTAGCACGATATCAACGGCTTGACCTGTTTCCAAATAAGGCATGTCTTCGACAGGGTTGATTTTAGAAATAACCCCTTTGTTACCATGACGTCCGGCCATTTTATCACCAGGCTGGAGCTTACGCTTAACAGCAACAAAGACTTTGACCATTTTCATAACGCCAGGCGGCAATTCATCACCGCGCTGAAGTTTATCTACCTTATCTTCAAAACGGGCATCAAGGCGGGCCTTAGAACTGTCATATTGCTCTTTAAGAGCTTCCAATTCACCAATGGCTTTTTCATCATCAAGGCCAATGCGCCACCAATCTGAACGTGGAATATCGCCAAGATTTTCTTCGGTAACAGGGCCTTTCTTAAAGCCGCGAGGGCCAGAGACAGCTGTCTTACCCATGAGAGTTTTCTTGACCGAATTGTAAACAGAGCGCTCGAGAATTGATAATTCATCATCTCTGTTTTTACCCAAGAACTCAATTTCCTCGCGTTCGATTTGCATCGCGCGCTCGTCCTTATCGACGCCGTGACGGTTAAACACACGTACTTCAACAACTGTTCCAGAGGCTCCAGGAGGCAGCTTAAGAGAGGTGTCACGAACGTCAGAAGCCTTTTCACCAAAGATTGCGCGAAGAAGTTTTTCTTCTGGCGTCATTGGGCTCTCGCCTTTTGGCGTAACCTTACCAACAAGAATATCGCTGGCATGAACTTCTGCGCCAACGGCAACAATACCGGCTTCGTCGAGGTTACGTAAGGATTCTTCACCAACATTTGGAATATCACGGGTGATTTCCTCTGGGCCAAGCTTTGTATCGCGGGCCATGACAGAGAATTCTTCAATATGAAGTGACGTGTAAACATCATCACGCACAATACGTTCTGAAATCAAAATTGAGTCTTCGAAGTTATATCCATTCCAAGGCATAAAGGCGACGAGCACGTTTTTACCTAGGGCCAATTCACCAAGGTCCGTTGACGGTCCATCTGCAATGATGTCGCCTTCTTGAACGGTATCGCCAACTTTCACTAATGGACGCTGGTTAATACAAGTCGACTGGTTAGACCGCTGGAACTTCAGCAAGTTATAAATATCGACGCCAGAACGTGCAAGATTTGTTTCTTTCGTCGCGCGTACAACAATACGTTTCGCGTCAACTTGTTCAACAATACCTTCACGTTTCGCCGCAACGGTCGCGCCCGAGTCGAGCGCAACAACAGATTCCATACCTGTTCCAACTAGCGGCGCTTCCGCCTTAAGGAGGGGCACAGCCTGACGCATCATGTTTGATCCCATAAGCGCGCGGTTCGCATCATCGTTTTCAAGGAACGGAATAAGCGCCGCCGCAACAGAAACAAGCTGCTTAGGCGAGACATCGATGAAATCGACATCGTCTTTCGCCACTAATGTCACATCACCGTTCACGCGGCAGGTTATAAATTCAGCCGCTAGCTCACCTTTATCCGTAATTTCAGCATTGGCCTGCGCGATTGAATAACGCGCCTCTTCCATGGCTGAAATATAAACAACTTCTGAGGTCAGCTTACCTTTATTGATTTTGCGGTATGGGCTTTCGATAAAGCCGTATTTGTTGACCCGCGCATGTGTCGCCAGCGAGTTAATCAAACCAATGTTCGGACCTTCAGGCGTTTCAATGGGGCAAATACGGCCGTAATGGGTCGGGTGAACATCTCGAACTTCAAAGCCCGCGCGTTCACGCGTCAGACCACCAGGCCCAAGCGCAGACAGACGGCGTTTATGCGTAATCTCTGAAAGCGGATTTGTCTGATCCATAAATTGTGACAATTGTGATGAGCCAAAGAACTCACGCACAACGGCGGCAGCTGGCTTAGCGTTAATTAGGTCATGCGGCATCACTGTTTCGATATCGACAGACTGCATACGCTCTTTAATAGCGCGCTCCATGCGAAGCAGACCAATACGGTATTGGTTCTGCATCAATTCACCGACTGAACGTACGCGGCGATTACCTAGGTTATCAATATCATCAATTTGGCCAATGCCGTCTTTGAGTTTCACAAGCGTATCAACAACAGCCAGCATATCTTCGCTACGAAGAACGCGGATTTCGTCACCGACATCCTGCATATCCATGCGCAGGTTCATTTTTACCCGGCCAACGGCTGAGAGGTCATAACGCTCACTATCAAAGAAGAGAGAGTTAAAGAGATCTTCAGCAGCTTCTGCTGTGGGCGGCTCGCCTGGACGCATGACGCGGTAAATATCAACAAGCGCGCCTTCACGTGTTTCGTTCTTATCAGCGGCTAATGTGTTACGGATATAAGGCCCGACATTGACAAAATCGATATTCAGAACAGCGAGCTCTGTGATACCGGCTTCAATGATTTGTTCCATGATTTCTTCGGATAGCTCATCGCCAGCCTCTGCATAGATTTGTCCTGTCGACATATTGACGATGTCTTCTGCTGCGAAGCGTTCTGACATTTCCTCATTCGAAACGAGAATAGTCTTAACGCCATTTTCGGCGAGTTTCTTCGCGCCGCGCTTTGTTAATTTACGGCCAGCTGGCGCAACAACTTCACCGGTTTTTGCGTCAACGAGATCACGTAGCAATTTTGACCCACGGTAATCATCAGCTTTGAAAGGCCGTGACCAGCCATCATTTT
>CAZJRU010000106.1:0-6082 GCA_964548315.1 uncultured Hellea sp. | reverse complement strand
GAAGGCAGGGTTTTTAATTACATTTATTCCGTCCAATTAAACCCAGCACGTCATAGGGAGGCTGGCATAATTAGGTAAGCATTCGCAAATAGCGTCGACTTCAAAGGTGTTCTGCGAACGCATTGGATTTTTCAAGCAAGAAAAGACGTAAAGGATTTTACTCATTGTAGCGCCCTAATAGCTCACCGCGCCCGCATCCCAGTCGCCCGTTGTTCTATAGCGTTTATAAAGACGCCAGCCATAATGGGCGGTTCTAGGTCCGACCCGAAGGTTTTTCATAGCTTCGAAAATTGCAAATTCTTCCGGGGCTTTAAGCGCGGAAAATCCATTTTCTTCAGCTAAAGATTTCACAATACAATCTTGAATGTCGGAAGCGGGCGGAAAGTCCCTATCGGGTAGCGCTTTGATAGACCTAATCAACGTCTCAACAACCTTATGAGTTCTCGGTTCACTGAATGTCTTTAAGCGCACGTCTGTCCTCTCAAAACGCCCCTAAAGAGAAAGATATATTTAAGTCGAATTTTGATGAATGGGCAATGAATATTTTTCTCGAAACAGCCAGATTCATATAAAAAATGCGAATCCGCACAAATTTGGGACGCGAGTCGCGGAATCTGCTATCATATTGTAAGTTTTATGTATTTTTCTATAGCTATGAAGCTCCATCTTTTCATTCAACTCCTATTCATCTTTGAACCAATAGTTAAAATTGGGTTAAAAAAATGCTGGGAGGCTATGATAATGGAACAACTTAAAACTTTTCTCAATCCTGACAGACTCGACGGTCTCATTGCTATGGGCATGAATGTCTTAGTCGCAATTGCAATCTTTATTATTGGCTCTTGGATTGCCAAAAAAGCCAAAAAAGTCATCGTTGCAATGTCTAGGAAAAGTCCGCACATGGACGAAACACTGTTTAATTTCCTAGGCTCAATCGCGCGTTGGGTAATTATGGCGCTTGTCTTTATGGCAGTTCTTGGACGCTTTGGTATTGAAACAACTTCAATCGTTGCAATGCTTGGCGCGGCGACTGTTGCAATCGGTCTTGCACTACAAGGCGCGATGTCAAACCTCGCGGCTGGCGTAATGCTTATGATTTTCCGCCCTTACAAAATCGGTGATTTTGTCGATGGCGGGGGTCATTTCGGTAATGTTGAAGACATCACATTATTTACAACGGACATGCAGACCTTTGATAATCAGAAAATCATTATTCCAAATGGTAAAATTTGGGGTGAAAAAATTATCAATCACAGTCATCACCCTGTTCGTGGTGTTGAGATGAAGTTCAACATTGCTTATGATGATGATATCGAGAAAGCGCGCCAAGTTATCATTGATACCTTAGCAGCTCACCCGCATATCAAATCTGATCCTGCGCCTTTCGTAGAAGTCGAAACTCTGACTGAACGTTCAGCAGAAATTCTGGCACGTCCTTTCACAGACGGCGCGCATTATTTTGATGTCCGTTATTCTGTACCACAGCAAATATTAACAGCACTGGGTAAAGCCGGTATGACAACGCCATACCCTGCAACACGTATGTTAATGGAAAAATAAATTAAACCTCAGCTATATTAAACTGAGTGCAGTTTAATCACTGATAGTTTTTGAGCCGCCCTGTAATAACGGGGCGGCTTTTCAATTATTGGAATATATAAAGATTAGCTCAGCTCCGCTATTGACTCTAGAACCTATGGCTACAACATCAACCTCATGAGTGACACCTTACCCGCGATTGTGCCGTCATTGGCAAAGGCTTTCGAGCCTGAACGTCAAGGGCTTCAGCTCGCCTTGTCTGACGACTTATCCGCTGCGCAAATCGTAGGAGAAGCTCGCCGCGCACTCGACCGCACAGGCGCTAATTTTTCGCGTAGCATTCAAGATCCGAATTTACAGAAAACAGGTTTGTGGCTGATTGAAATGGTCAAAGCTGGCGCGGGCGTATTGGACCGCGCAAGCCATGCCGACGTGGTCTGGTCTGAAACAGCTCCCAAGCCTGTGCGTAAATGGGCCGGGCGAAGTCTGTTTTACGGGGCGGCCGCGATGTTTGCGGCGGCGGGTTTTCTACAAGGGTCAGGCTTAACGATTATAGGCGCGGCGGTCTTAGCAGGATTGCGGTTTTTCGATCCCAAAGACTGGGGCCATGTTCTGCATAAGCTGCCCTTTATGAAGCGCGCGCCCGCCCTTGAAGATCAAACAGGCCGCCGCCTTGAAGCGGCCGCGCAGGTCCGCACAGATACACAAGGCTTTGTCACCCAGCTTGTCGACGCTCTCAAAACCGCAGATCACATTTTGACGCGTATGGCGGAGCCGCAAAGCGAAACCCACTGGCGCGAGGATAGCCGTCTTATGGGTTTAGTTCAAAGTCTCTTAGAAGCAGAAAACGCCGGGGATGGCGATTTTGCGCTCACCCTCATCAAACAAGAATTAATATCCGTTCTTTCAGGCGAAGGTGTCGAGCTCATCAGTTATTCCCCTAAAACTAAATCCCTCTTTGATGTATTGCCCGCTATAGGCGAGAGCGAAACCAAAATGGCCGCTCCGGCTTTAATGGCTGGCGATCATGTGTTGCGGCGCGGAACGGTTTGGCAAGCCGAATGAAAAAAGTCTCTGCAAATGAATTTGTTGGCTTTGATTTAGGCCACGGTGAAAGCGCGCTCGGAAGAGCATTTGGCGCAACAACGCGCGAGCCTGAAATTCTGGAATATCGCGGCGAACGCAGCTTCGTCACCGCGATTGCAAAAACCAGCGAAGGCATTAAGATTGGCGCGGATGCTGTAAATTTATCATTCATGGCCGGCGCTCCCAAGGTCTGGGTGAAATTTAAAGATCGCGAAATGAGCGGCGCCGACGTTGAAACCCCGACGCGTCTCTTTACGCAAACCCTAATCGAGGGCCTCTCGCAGGACGGTATTATTCGCGGACCTCTGGAGAGCCGCTTTATTATCGGTTGCCCCTCTGGATGGACGGATGACCATCAAGCGGCCTATCAAAAACTCTTTGAAGGCGCGGGCCTTAAAACGGTGCGCATTGTCCCCGAAAGCCGCGCGGCCTTAATGACAGCTCTTGAGCAAGGTTACTTATCTATAGAAGATGCTAAGGCCTCGGTATTGATCGTAGATATTGGCTCCTCAACCACAGACTTTACCTATAGCCGCGACCTCGACGCCGAAGATGTCGGGCATAATATCTTAGGCTCAGGCTTACTGGATACGCAGATATTCAATCTTAATCTCGCGCGGCAAAAGTCAAAAAAGCAAATTGAGAAATTACTCAAAAAATATCCGCACTATCAACCGATAATGGAATATTGGTGCCGCCAAGCCAAAGAGGCTTATTTCACCGGGGAAGATAAACCTGTTGAAATGATCAAGAGACTACCTGTGAACGGCGGAGTTCTTTTTGAAATCAAGATTGACAAAACCGACGCCGATAAAATTTTGGGCACGCCTCTTGAAAGCCTGAACGGCTATAGCTGGGAAGCAGCCTATAATTTTGCTTTAAAAGAAACCGTTGAAAAACTTGGCGGCCGGGCGCCTGATACGATCCTGCTAACAGGTGGCGCCTCACGCCTGCCATTAATCTTACCCGCAACAGAACGGGCGTTTCCCAAAGCCAAAGTTCTGCGCGGCGCAGAGCCTGAATTTTCTATCGCGCGCGGCCTATCTTGGCTGGGGCGCTTTGAGTTCCTTCATGCCAGCTTTCAAGAGGCCGTCTCTGAAATTCTTTCTGAAGACGGAGCTATTTATGCCAAAGCCAAAAACGCCTCGCAAACTTTGGGGCAAAAACTAGCACCGGCTCTCGTTGATGCCATGACCGATGGCTGCACCATTCCCGTCTTTCAGCAATGGCGGTCCGGACAGATTAAAAGTTTGGACGAGGTTGAAGGCGTCCTATCTGAACGCGTAAAAACATGGCTACAAAGCGATAGCGCTACAGCTGTTCTAAAACCGGTTATTAATGACTGGTTCGCCCAGTTGCAGCGCGACATTGAAAAAGACACCGACCCTCTCTGCCGAGATCACGGACTCCCCGCCATGGTCTTATCGCTTGATGATAATCAACATATTAGCCGCCATCTTGAAGAGCTCTCCATTGCGGCTCCGCGCGTGGATAGCCTTGAGTCGGACGCCGCCTTTATGGGCACAACCTTAACCGCGCTTATAATTTCTGCTTTGTTAGCCAAAGCTAATTTATTCGCCCCGCTCTTTCTCAATCCTATCGGACTAGTTGTCGGAGGGGCAACAGCAGGCGGCATTTTCCTCTATGGCCGCAAATCACTGCAGGGGAAGTTTAAAGGCGCGAATGTGCCCGTTCTGGCCCGCCAGATTATGACCGACGGACGTATACGCCGCGCCGCAGAAAAGCAGCGCCCGGAACTTATCACAGCTGTGTCCGAAGCTTGGAACCAGGCGGCATCTGAAAAATTCACCCAAGAATTAACCGACACCTTGCAAATGGCGCTTACAGAACGCGCGGATGACCGCGCGATGTTATTTTTGATTTAAACCAATTAGCGCTTAGGCGTGAGGTCAATATCGAACTCTTCGTCCCCGTCCATTTCGATAATAATACGTGTTTTGGTTTTACCGTTTTTGCGGATGACCTTTTTGTCTATTTTTAAATTGCGGCCAAAGCCTTCAATATCAAAAGACTCGTCTTTATCTTTATCGACCTTCAAGCGGCCCAAGCGTTTGCCTTCAAAATTTAGCGAAACGCCGTCTTCCGAGCTTTCAATGTCAAAGTCCTCGGCCATATCGACCACCATATTGGCTAATCCAGAAATGATACCCGAGTCAGATAATATATCTTCTACCGCCTTGGCGGCACTTCGCAGATCATCCGTCGTTTTGATATCCGCGCCGTCCTTTAAAAACTTATTCTTAAGCTTGGCCCGCTCTATTTTGCGTTCCATCCGGTCTGAATGCGTTTTAAAACGTTTTTCAAGACGAGTCGCAAATTCATCGCCGTCCATTGTGTCTGTGTCTAAATCAAGCTCTAAGCCGTCATCAATCGTGTCATCCGCGCCGAGTTCATCTAAAGTTTTCTTATCGGATTTTTTTCCGAAATATGGCCAAACGCGCTCAACCTTTGACGCAGGTTCTGATTTATCATCAGCATGCGGGTGGGCGAAGGCTACCGCGCCATAGGCCGCAAAACTTAAGGCGAATAGACTAAGGGGAAGAGCAACATGTTTCATAGATATCTCCAAGAATTGAAGATATCATAAAACTTTAACGGCGTCTCGTAAACGGCTCGCCGCAGTTGATTAAAAAGGAAGCCTAATTAGTTTTATTGATCATCTCGCGTGCCTGGGCACCGATTTCAGGATGGTCTTTGGCATAGGCTAAGACCGCTTCAAAATAACCAATTTTGGACCCGCAATCATAATCTTGTCCTTCATACTCATAGGCATGAAATTTCTGTTGTCCCATCAATGTCGCCATTGCGTCAGTGAGCTGAATTTCGCCCCCTGCGCCGGCGGCTTGGGTTTTTAAAATATCCATAATTTCAGGCTGTAAGATATAACGGCCTGTAATTTTAAGGTTACTTGGCGCTTCGCTAACGGGCGGCTTTTCCACCATGCCCGACATTTCTATCAAGCGTCCATCCCGAGATTTTGGCGCAATAACGCCGTAGCTACTCACACGCTCTTCAGGCACAGCGTCAACAGCAATGACATTGCCGCCAACTTTTTCATAAGCGTCAACCATTTGCGCCAGACAAGACTTTTTAGCTTTCACCAATACGTCTGGTAATAAAATAGCGAAAGGGTCATCGCCGATAACGTCGCGCGCGCACCAGATAGCATGGCCTAAGCCCTTAGCAGATTGTTGACGCACAAAGCTCATTGTACCCGCTTCGGGCGTATCTGCATCTAGAGCGTCATAAATTTCAGTTTTACCTTTTTCGCGTAGGCTATATTCAAGCTCATAAGCGCGGTCGAAATAGTCTTCTATCGCGCCTTTATTACGGCCCGTAACAAACACAAAGTGCTCAATGCCCGCTTCGCGGGCTTCATCAACAACATATTGTAGGGCTGGCCTGTCAACAACAGGCAGCATTTCCTTTGGAATCG
>CAZJRU010000105.1:0-6127 GCA_964548315.1 uncultured Hellea sp. | reverse complement strand
GCCAAAAATATATGGGAGCGCGGCGGCTCTGCTGAATTCGACGTTGCCAAAATCGACGAGATTGAGCGCGTGGTTAAACATGACGTGATTGCATTCCTCACACATTTGGCGGAGTTTATCGGTGAAGACGCCCGCTTCGTCCACCAAGGCTTCACAAGTTCTGATATTTTGGACACAACGCTTTCAGTTCAACTCGCCCGCGCCACAGATTTGCTTCTTGTCGGTATGGACCGTGTTCTCGCCGCTCTGAAGACACGCGCAGACGAACATAAATTGACCCTCACCATTGGCCGTAGCCACGGCATCCACGCCGAGCCGACTACATTTGGCGTTAAGCTCGCCAGGTTTTACGCTGAATTCGCGCGCGGCCGCGAGCGTCTTGTGACGGCCCGCAAAGAGATCGCCGTTTGCGCCATCTCTGGCGCCATTGGAACCTTTGCCAATATTGACCCAAAGGTCGAAGAGCATGTCGCCAAGGAAATGGGGCTTGAAATAGAACCTGTCTCTTCACAAATTATTCCCCGCGATCGCCATGCCGCCTATTTTGCGGCGCTTGCTGTTATCGCCTCATCCATTGAAAACATCGCGGTTGAAATCCGCCATCTCCAGCGCACAGAAGTTCTAGAAGCTGAAGAGTTTTTCTCTAAGGGACAAAAAGGCTCCTCCGCCATGCCCCATAAGCGCAACCCTGTTCTAACAGAAAATCTGTCTGGGCTCGCCCGACTAGTGCGTATGGCCGTCACGCCCGCTATGGAAAATGTGGCTCTCTGGCATGAGCGAGATATTTCTCACTCCTCTGTCGAGCGCGGCATCGGCCCAGATACAACTGTGCATTTGGACTTCGCCTTGCACCGTCTAGCTGGCGTAATTGAAAACCTTGTTGTTTATCCTGAAAAGATGAAGGCCAATATGGACCGCCTAGGCGGACTACATAATAGCCAGCGCTTTCTTCTTGCTCTTACCCAAGCCGGCGAACAACGCGAGAGCGCTTACCGTTTAGTTCAGCGCAACGCGATGAAGGTCTGGGAGCTGTTTCGCACCCAAGGCGACGCCGGTGAAGGGGCTTTCCTAAACCTTATCCTCGCAGATAAAGATGTCATGTCTTTGCTTAGCGAAGACCAAGTCCGGGCTATGTTTGATGATGATTATCATACCAAACATGTCGATACGATTTTTGAGCGCGTCTTCGGACGCACGTCCTAAACCGTACATCCTCTATTTTAAGGCTCGATTTTAAGCCTTTAGATTAACTGACTGTAAGCCTGAGCCCATAAACATGGTTAGTATTCGGTTAATTTGAGCCCAATTCATAGCTATGCTTTAGACTTTGATAGCTATATTTTAAAAATACAGTTTTTTTTGAAATATTTTTTATTATATTTTTCAACTACTTATTGCAAATATTAAGGCTTTCAGTAACCATTGTAAACACAGTCCTAACGCGTGATTTTCCGAAAATTTACCAATGACGGCTATACCCTCATGAATAATAATAAGCCGTATTTCAGCGGTTAAACTTTTGAACTTCTAGAGATTAGGATAAAAATCATGAAGAAACTTACCGCTCTTATTTCGGGCTTGGCATTAACAGCGGCATTTGGCTCAACAACATTTGCTACCGACATTTATGTCGTCAATTTCCGTAATGCTCAGGACACAAACAGCCAACAACTTGACGGACAATTGGCCTCTGCACTTGCCATTTCTGGCATAAATGCTGAAGAAGTTGTTATCGATACATCAACAGCTGCTAAATGGGAAAAAGGCGCTCACGAAGCTTTTGACCGCGATATCGTACCTATTTTCAACAAGTGGGTTGGTCTTCCAGGTTTCGCCGCTATTGTAGACGCGAATTCAAAGCGCGTTATTGGTTGTGTAAACTCAAAGTTTGACTCAAATGAAATGGCTCGCGAAATCCGCAAAATGGCTTCACGCGCTCAAGGGTCTGCCTATTTGTCTAAAGCCTCTGTTTCAACAAAGACAACGAACTGCCCAGCAGCTCACAATGTTGATCTCGGCGGTTAGTTCCGGCTAACATTTTAAATTAAGCCCGCAAACCTAGGTTTGCGGGCTTTTTAATTTATCCCCTCACGCAAGCGAAATGGGATAAACACCCCTATATTTTTAAAAATAACAAAAAAGTTATGTTTTCAGCTGTTTCTTTCAGGTGCAGTTCAGACAAAAAATGTACATATCGGGACCGAATGGAGACTGATCAATGACAAAACGCGTTCTTAAATCTATTAGCGTTGCCCTTACGGCCACGGCCATGAGCCTAGGCGCTGGATTGACGGCTCAGGCACAACTAACGCCCGATGTCTATGTGATGATGTTCACCGCTGATTATTGCGCGCCCTGCAGAATTGTCGAGCCGGCCCTAGATCAAGCTCTTTTAAGCCTAAGTGACCCAGCTATTGAATATGTCAGTATCGACATCTCGAAGGGCCAAGGTGATTTAAACGCCCATACGGTTTTTGACCGAGGACTCGTCGCGCAATATAACACGTGGCTCGGCGTAACCGGCTTCGCCGCCATTGTTGACGGTGATACAAAGCGGACATTGGGATGTGTGAATATTAGTTATGACGCCGCCAGTATGGCGATGCATATTAAAAACTTAAAAGCGGCAGCCCAAACAAATCAAATCGTACATGATTTGACCTGCCCAGAACCCAATAACCCGATTTAAGCTTAATTGCCGCCATAGACCTCGTCGCGGGCGGCAGCCAAACATTCTGCCATTTTGTCTCGGATCGCCTGATCCGAAATATCGACGTTACCGTCGGTCAAGTCCTTACGCAATTTGCGGAAAACATCATCATCGCCTGCCTCTTCCATATCGGCCACGATGACGGATAGTGCATATTTTTCTGCGTCTTCAACATCAAGCAAAGCGGCAGCCCAATGACCCAAAGCTTTATTACGCTTGGCTTCAACTTTAAACTCTTTGGCGGCATCCAGAACATATTTTGTTTCTTGAGAACTCGCCCGTTCTTCAAATCCTGACATAATTTACCTTTTTTCTATCCGAATATAAGCGTTATGTATGGCGTGATAGCATGCAAAACAAGGGACTTAATCCTCAATTAGTTGCATTGTTTAGATTGCCGCTTCTATTGGGGTGGGGTATGGGATGTTTTTATGCGCCCAAGTGAGTCGCACTGTTGCGAAACACTCGGCACGAACATCGGAAAGAGCCAGTATGAGCCGCCGCAAACAAATATATGAAGGCAAAGCCAAAATATTATATGAGGGACCAGAGCCTGGGACCTTAGTGCAATATTTTAAAGATGACGCGACCGCGTTTAATGCCCAGAAAAAAGCCGTTCTTGACGGTAAAGGTGTTTTAAACAACCGCATCTCGGAGTTTGTCATGCTCCGCCTTGAGGAAATCGGTATTCCAACCCATTTTATTAAACGCCTCAATATGCGTGAACAGCTCATCAAGAAGGTGGAAATTGTCCCGCTCGAAGTGATTTGCCGAAATACCGCTGCAGGCACAATGTCCAAAAGACTGGGTATAGAAGAAGGAGAGAAACTCCCCCGCTCTATTGTTGAATTCTGCCTGAAAAGAGATGACCTTGGCGACCCCCTGATTGCCGAAGAGCATATATATGCATTTGGCTGGGCGACTGAAAGCGAGTTAGATGAAATGATTGCCATGACGTTGCGGATTAATGATTTCCTCAGAGGATTATTTAGCGGCATTGGGATCAATCTTATTGATTTTAAAATCGAATTTGGACGTTTGCCCAATGGCGATGGCCATCAAATCATTTTGGCCGATGAGATTAGTCCTGATAGCTGCCGCTTGTGGGACCGCGAAACCAATAAAAAACTCGACAAAGACCGCTTCCGGCGAGATCTAGGCGACGTCACTCAGGCCTATACCGAAGTTGCGACCCGCTTGGGTATCTTGAAGGAGAGCCAGAACAGCTCTGCGCCCAATCTGTCTGTCGTAAGTAATGATGAATAGGATACTATAATGAAAGCCATTATACATGTGGGATTAAAACCCGGCGTTCTTGACCCTCAAGGCCGCGCGATTGCCCGCTCCTTAGGCGACTTAGGCTTTACCGAAGTCATAGAAGCCCGTCAGGGAAAAGTAATTGAGCTCAACCTTGCTGGCGAGGATGTAGCCATGGCGGAAATACGCGTCAAAAACATGTGCGAAAAGCTTTTGGCCAATACCGTTATTGAAAGCTACCGCATAGAGATTGAAGACTAATGAGAGCCGCTGTCATTGTTTTTCCGGGGTCCAATTGTGATCGCGACGCTGCCATTGCCCTTGAAAAGGTGACGGGACAGAAAACGCAAATGGTCTGGCACCGTGAGACCAGCTTACCGCCAGGCATTGATTTTATTGTTATACCCGGCGGATTCTCATATGGGGATTATCTACGCTCCGGGGCTATGGCGGCCCGCTCCCCCATCGTCAAAGACATTGTCAGTAAAGCCAATACCGGACTACCCGTTGCGGGATTTTGCAATGGATTTCAAATTTTAACAGAAACAGGCCTGCTGCCCGGCGCGTTAATGCGCAATAAAGGACTGAAATATGTGTGTAAGCCGCAGCCTCTCACAATCGCAAATGGGAATACGCGCTATACATCCAAATATGGCGATAAGACCGAGGTCACCTTCCCCGTCGCCCATCACGATGGTAATTACTTTGCTGACGATGAAACCTTAAACAAACTCGAGAAAAGCGGCCAAGTCGTCTTTCGTTATAACGGCAACCCCAATGGCTCGGCCAGAGACATCGCTGGCATCTGTAACGAAGCCGGAAATGTGTTCGGCATGATGCCTCATCCAGAAAGAGCCATAGATGCCCTTCACGGCGGAACAGACGGCCTGGATCTTTTCAATTCAATTATTGAGTCAATCTAATGTCTAAAAAGACTAAAAGCCAAATTACGCCAGCCATGGTAGCTGAACATGGTTTATCCGAAGACGAGTATGAGATTATTCTCGATCGTTTGGGGCGGGAGCCTAACCTAAACGAGCTCGGTATTTTCTCTGTCATGTGGTCAGAGCATTGCTCTTATAAATCATCACGGCGGCACTTAGCCAAATTCCTGACCAAAGGTGACAAGGTCATCCAAGGTCCCGGAGAAAATGCAGGCGTGATTGATATTGGAGATGGTGACGCTATAATTTTCAAAATGGAATCCCATAATCACCCTTCCTATATTGAACCTTATCAAGGCGCAGCGACAGGCGTTGGCGGCATCATGCGTGACGTCTTTACAATGGGCGCTCGCCCAATCGCTTTAATGAACGCCTTAAGATTTGGCGAACCTGATCACCCAAAAACCAAATCCCTCGTCCAAGGCGTTGTCGCTGGAATTGGCGGCTACGGAAATTGTGTCGGAGTCCCCACAGTTGGCGGCGAAACCAATTTTCACAAAGGTTATAATGGCAATATTCTAGTCAATGCCATGTGCGTAGGCCTAGCGCGCGCGGATAATGTTTTCTATTCAGCGGCCAAGGGTGTTGGAAATCCGATTTTCTATGTCGGTTCAAAGACAGGCCGAGACGGCATTCACGGCGCAACAATGGCCTCGGCTGAATTTGACGATGATAGTGAAGAAAAACGCCCTACCGTACAGGTCGGCGACCCCTTTACAGAAAAACTTCTTATCGAAGCCTGCCTTGAGCTTATGAATACGGACGCCATTATCGCGATACAAGATATGGGCGCAGCGGGTCTAACCTCATCCTCCATTGAAATGGCCGATAAAGGCGGAGTTGGCATTGAACTTAACCTTGATAAAGTTCCGCAGCGCGAAGAGAATATGACGCCCTATGAAATGATGCTCTCCGAGTCTCAGGAACGCATGTTAATGGTCATACAGCCGGGCAAAGAACAATTAGCCTTTGATATCTTTGAAAAATGGGAACTCGATGTGGCCCAAATCGGAAAAACAACAGACACAGGACGCCTTGTCTTAAAACATCAACGCAAAAAGGTTTGCGATATTCCAATAGCGCCGCTAGCGGATGACGCCCCTAATTATGACCGTCCATATATCATGCCCGCTCCGCGGCCTGTTTTAGACCCCAATGATGTTCACGAAACGCAAGATTATGATGATGCTTTGGTCAGAATAATATCCTGTCCAGA
>CAZJRU010000104.1:0-6130 GCA_964548315.1 uncultured Hellea sp. | reverse complement strand
GGGCCTCCATTTAATAACAACAAAGCGGCCCAAAGCGAAAGGGCCGCTAATTTCAAGCGCGCATAGCGGATTAGACGCCAGACTTCAAGCGCAATATCTAAGCAGAGTCCATGATTTTAGTAAAAATCTTCTGCGTCTGGGATACGACCAAAAGCGATTTTAGCGCCTGTATATCCGCCGGGGATGTTGGGACGGGGACCTAAATGAATGACCGCTTTTTTTTCTTTCCGGTTAAAACTATCCATAACATCCGAAAGCTTCTCCCAATCGCGGCTATCTTGGTCTTCAAATAAATCCCTTCCGCGCTGTGTTGGTAGAGCGATTTTATGAAGCTTTGGGTTTTAGGACACTCACGTTACGCCCGCTAATCGAAATCTCGAACCTTTCCTCTGCTGGCTTTGATGGCTCCGCGCTCTGCTTTTTTCTTGAGGCGGCGTTTGACGGCGCCGTAGCTTGGCCGTGTGGCACGGCGATGTTTTGGGATATGTAGGGCTTTTTGCAATAAGCTTTGGAGACGCTCCAAGGCTTCCGCCTTATTGCGCTCTTGCGTGCGGTGGTTCTGGGCTTTGATAACGATGATGCCCCTGTCGGAAATGCGTTTATCACGAAAGGACATAAGTTTGGTTTTATGTCCTTCCAACAGCGAGGAGGCCTGAATATCAAAGCGCAAATGAATGGCCGAGGACACCTTGTTGACATTTTGCCCGCCGGGCCCCTGTGCGCGAATGGCGCTCATCTCGATTTCAGAGAGCGGGACAGATATGCGCGGCGTGATGACGAGCATGAGAGGCGTTAGCTTACGACATTTTTAGGCGGGTGATTATCGGGTGCGTTTCCACGCGTCCTGGGATCTTGCTCATTAAGGGGTGACGCAACTACAGGCGGGCTGGAAATTTGAGCGCTAATCACATCAGGCGTTGAGAGATCTATGTTCTCTATAACAGACGCGGTATAAACCGCTTCGTTGATTTTATAAATTGTTCCCATGAGGTGCTGGCGCAGGCGAGAGGTTATTTTGGTGCTGGGAATACGTTCAAGGTAAATCCATAATGTAAATTCTAAGGCGTAATCTCCAGCATTTGTCATGGCCCATTCAAAGGATTTAGTATCATTGATCTTAATGTTTTCATCTGCTTTGCAGGCTTCAAAGGCGCGTGTGAACATCTCCCCAATAGTTTTATTAAAATCAGCGAGCTGCTCTGCGCGATCATCTGAATGACCCGTAAATTGAGGGTAGCCAATTTTATAGGTCAGACCTTGCCGTACGCCATTTGTACTGGCTACCCGGCTTAGATTGTCGACGCGGTTGGAGGTAAACTGGCTATTGCGCATCAAGGTGCGGTGATTATTGCGGATATCATAGAGAATTACATAAATTAGAGTGACGCGGCTGATGACATATTCATTGCGGTGCCCATCAATGATAATGACATCTCCATCTTCGATGCTTTGGCTGTTGAGAATAATCAATCCGCTAATAATGTCTGGGGCCCAGACGCTACTGGTAAAGGCGAGGAAGGCCATAAGTATCCCAAAAATACCCGTGGTTTCCAGAAGGCTATTGGCGCCCCAAATCACAATGAGGGCATAAATAGCGGTCATAACGATCAGGACCATCAAGACCAGATTCACCAGACGCGTACTATAGGTTTCGGTAAAGACCGTTTTGTCATCAACTTTGCGTTCTTGGCCAAAGCGTTTCTTAGACAGGGTTCCAAAAAAACTATAGGCCAACATGCTCGCATAGATAATCATCAGGCTGTAGCCGAGGTTAATAAAGTAATGGTGATAATTACTCGTCGCGCCAGTGATAATGATATCCAGAGAGTGCAGGATTAATACAAGCACGTTGAGCGCCCGGAATATTTTAATTTTTGAGCTATTGTCCTGATCTGGCGCGATTAAGTTTAATAAGGGGCGCGCAAAAAGAAAGAGCGCGATATTTAAGATAAAGATCAGCCCATGGGCTAGCCATTCGCCTTGGGTCAGCTCAGGTATGATTTTTTGTATTAAATCCAAGATGATTTCCCCAATTTATAAGCCCCGCCAATATACAACAGGCCTATCTTGCCACAAGGCTAACCAAATTAACACCCACTGTAAGCACCAATGAAATTATCAACATTGCTTTCCAGGGAAAAAAGACGCGGACCTTGGGGGTGTTGGGATCGACCCTGTTTTGATGGCTATCTTGCATAGCTTCGACGATTTTGCGCTCTGCTTTTGCTGCCGCATTTGGAAAAAGGGCGGGCAGTAAATTTAGCGCAAGTGTTAAGAGAACAGAGGCGATGAGGGAGGTCAGGAGGAAATTAGACATGACTACATTGCTTAAGCATTATCAATTCGCCAAGGCGGAAAGCGGCGGTTCTTGCCCGCTTGAAAAAGACGAATACGGTTGCCCGCGGGGTCGATTATATCAGCTTCTCGCCAGAGGTAAGATTTATTTTCGGGGGGTGTTTCGGGGACTAATTCATGTTCGGTGATATAGCCATCCAGATCATCTATCTCAAAATAGACAAGCGGGGCATGGTCTTGCGCTTGCCAATTTTCTGGTGCGATATGTAAGGAGATTGTCGCTGGCTGGCCTCCATCTGGAGGGGCCGGAAATTCAAAGCGAACATAGCGCGGAACGCTATCAACAATAAGGGTTAGGCCGAGCTTTTGATAAAAAGAAACGCTCGCAGACATATCCTTGGCCGCGAGCGTAACTTGATTAAGGCGAATGCCAGACATTTACGTCATGGTGCGTTCGAAGTTCTCGGCAATGGCTTCGAGGTATCCTGTTGTGGTGAGCCAGCCTTGCTGGTCGCCAACAAGAAGAGCCAAGTCTTTCGTCATTTGGCCGCCCTCGATTGTGTCGATGACTGTTTTTTCTAGGCCTGTCGCAAATTTTGCAAGGGCTGCATTGTCATCAATCTTAGCGCGGTGCGCGAGGCCGCGCGTCCAAGCGAAGATAGAGGCTGTTGAGTTGGTTGATGTACTCTCACCTTTTTGGTGGTTACGATAATGACGTGTGACTGTTCCGTGAGCCGCTTCGGCTTCCATTGTTTTTCCGTCTGGCGTGAGGAGGAATGACGTCATGAGACCAAGAGAGCCAAAGCCTTGCGCAACCGTGTCAGACTGTACGTCGCCGTCATAGTTCTTACAGGCCCAAATATATCCGCCAGACCATTTCATCGCCGCCGCGACCATATCGTCGATCAAGCGATGCTGATATTCGCCGCCAAATTCGGCGAACTTATCTGCGAACTCCGTGTCATAAACTTCTTGGAAGAGGTCCTTAAAACGGCCATCGTATTTTTTCAAAATTGTGTTCTTGGTCGAGAGATAGACAGGCCATTTGCGCGTGATGCCATAGTTAAATGTCGCGCGCGCGAAATCACGGATAGACTGGTCAAGGTTATACATGCCCATAGCAACACCAGCTTCTGGGAAATCAAAAACTTCTTCTTCGATTTTTTCGCCGTTTTCGCCTTCCCACTTCATGGTGAGTTTGCCTTTTCCAGGCACGAGGAAGTCTGTCGCTTTATACTGGTCACCAAAGGCATGACGACCAATAACGATAGGCTGTGTCCAACCTGGAACAAGGCGAGGGACGTTTGAGCAGATAATCGGCTCACGAAAGACAACGCCGCCGAGAATGTTACGGATTGTTCCGTTGGGCGAGCGCCACATTTTCTTAAGGTCAAATTCTTCAACGCGCTGCTCATCAGGTGTGATGGTCGCGCATTTTATACCGACATTATGCTTTTTAATCGCGTTAGCAGCGTCAATAGTGATTTGATCATCCGTCGCGTCGCGGCTCTGAATTGAGAGATCATAATCTAGAAGCTCGATATCTAGATAGGGGAGAATTAGACGTTCTTTGATCATATCCCAGATGATGCGTGTCATCTCGTCACCATTCATATCGACGACGGGATTATTTACCTTGATTTTAGCCATGTTTACCTCTGTAAGCGGGTCAGTATTGTGATTTGAAGCCGTTTAACACTCAGCGGTCATTATTAAAAGAGCGAAGATGGGAAAAACGCTGAAAGACCAATTAGGGCGCATTGTCCGTGATATTGAGGGCGGAGCCCCTCCAGCCGTTATTTTGGTGAACCCGCAATTAGGTGAAAATATTGGCGCGGCTAGCCGGGCTATGCTTAATTTTGGTCTTACGGAATTGCGCTTGGTCGCGCCGCGCGACGGCTGGCCTAATCCAGCGGCAGATGCGATGGCGGCAGGCGCTTTACCTGTGCTGGAAGCCGCAAAAGTTTTTGACACAACAGAAGAGGCTGTCGCTGATTTGAAATATGTGCTGGCCGCGACCGCAAGACGGCGGGAACTTGAAATTCCGGTCATCGGCACGGATGACGTCGGGCCGGCTTTGCGCGCCTATACCCGTCAGGGAACTGCGACGGGCATATTGTTTGGCCCCGAAAAAGCTGGACTTAAAAATACAGACGTTGTTTTAGCCGACGCCATTCTGACCTATCCTGTCAATCCGGCTTTCCAGTCGTTAAATCTGGCTCAAGCCGTCAATGTCTTTGCCTATATTTGGGCCAGCGCGGAAGGCGCGCCGCCGCCAGACCTATTCCAGAAAGATATTGGGGACGTTGCCGAGAGAGATGATCTTGTCAGGATGCTTGAGCATCTTGAGGATGAGCTTGAGAAAGCTGGCTTTTTCTATCCGCCTGAAAAACGCGGGCTGATGTCTCAAAATATTCGCGCGCCATTTACGCGCGCAAAAATGACCCAGCAAGAAGTGCGAACTTTTCGCGGCATTGTCAAAGCGCTGGCTAAAGGACGCGGCAAGGCGCGAGATAGCTCTCAAAATTGAAGACAAAACTCTTGGCATTTTGGTAGGGGCATGGTCAAAGGCCGTAATAACGGGCGAAAAATGCGAGTGGATAGCGGTTTATGAAATATCTTGGATATCTTCTGATATTAGCGTGTTTTGCGGCGGGGTATAATTCCGTTCATATTCTTGTTGTCATCATCGCCGCGCTTTTATCGACATTTATATATGCGTCTGAGCGCCGACGCGCGCTTAAAACTCAAGTTCACGCGCCAGATCAAAACATGCTTCTGGACGGAGCCTTCTTGCTCGCTGTGCAGCTCTTAATCATGTTCATGGTTTATATTCTGGGCTGGTTCATGGCGAATAGAATTTTGTTTGGCTAACCCGTCCCTCTATCATAACCGGCGGCTTGGTATCATAGGGCTTGACTTGCGCTGTCTTGCCTGTAAATAGCGCCGCTTACACGGGTCAGTATGGTGCCGCCGTTGAGATCGCGATTGGAATAGTCCAGTCAGCCGGGCCACGCTAGAGTAAAGAGTATAAACGCATGTCTAAGCGTCATTCCACAAAATATAAAATCGATCGCCGTATGGGCGAAAATATTTGGGGCCGACCCAAGTCACCCGTCAATAAGCGCCCTTATGGTCCAGGTCAGCACGGTCAGAACCGCCGCAGCAAATTATCTGATTTTGGTACGCAGCTTCGCGCTAAGCAGAAGCTTAAAGGCTATTACGGCAACATTACAGAGAAACAGTTCCGCCGCACTTATGGGGAAGCCACGCGTTTACGCGGCGATGCGTCTGAGAACCTTATCGGTCTTTTAGAGCGCCGTCTTGACGCTGTTGTTTACCGGTCTAAATTTGTTCCGACTGTTTTCGCGGCGCGTCAATTCGTTAATCACGGCCATGTTTTGGTCAATGGTAAGCGCGTTAATATCCCGTCTTACCGTTGTAAAGAAGGTGATGTTGTTGAAGTGCGTGAGAAGTCTAGAACAATGGCTCTCGTACTTGAAGCGCTAGAAAGCTCTGAGCGCGAACTTCCTGATTATATCAGTGTTGACCCCAAAGCGATGAAAGCTACGCTCACACGTATTCCAAGCTTTGATGAAGTGCCTTACCCTGTTGTGATGGAACCTAATCTTGTTGTGGAATTCTATTCACGTTAGGCGTGATTTCAAATTAATAAAAAACCCGCTCTTGAGAGCGGGTTTTTTTATGTCTTGAAGAGGCGTAAAAGCCTGACTTGAGGTTTAGCTTGTCGCGATGCCTTTATCTTCGAAAAGTTTACGTAGCTCACCTGTCTCGAACATTTCTTTGACGATATCGCACCCGCCGATAAATTCTC
>CAZJRU010000103.1:0-6200 GCA_964548315.1 uncultured Hellea sp. | reverse complement strand
CACAGAAAAACGCCCAGCGACAAAAGACGAAATTGCCCATGGTCACGCGCACGGCAAAGGGGGGCACCATCATTAAAGGGGGCATCATCATTAAATATACCGAGTAAGGTGCAAGACAGATATAGCCCTAATCCCATTCAAACCGGGGGGTATATCCATATTGCGCGCGCGGCGAAAGTGCGGAGTAGGCCATCCCAATATTTAAGCAATGCCCGTGCCAGATTAACACATATCCCTAATTTTGTTTTAAAATTTATGGTTAATATGCGGTTAACCGCTCACGCGCGGCTTATGGCGTTTTGTAAGGCATCTAAATCTGCCTCACTTGTGTAGCCATGAACGGAAAAGCGAAAACCTTCCGCGCGTTCGTCGTGCAAAATATTCTGGGCTTTTAAGGCAGTTCGCAGCGGGGCTCTATCCGGCGGGTTTAAAACCAAAGCCGCGCCGCGCGCCGCGCTATCTCGGGGGGATGTCAAGATTTCTGGGGCGATGTTTTTCGTCAGCTTTGACAGGGAGCTTTGGATACGCGCATAAATTTTTTCATACCCAAAGCTCTCTAATAAAGACAGGCTTTCATTGGCCAGAATAAAAGGCGCGGGTGAGGGGGTGCCGCCAAAAAACTTCATGGCGTCACCGGCGTAACGAAAATCATGAATATCCATCTCAAAAGGGTTTTCATGAGAGAACCATCCCACGTCAATGGGCGCGCTGTGTTCCACCATTGGCTTTGAAGCATAGAGAAAGCAGGCCCCAGGGCCGCAGCACAGAAACTTGACCCCCGTGCCAATCGCAAAATCTAGGCCCCAGTCCTCTACATTGATCGGCACCACGCCCACAGATTGGGCCATATCGACAAGGCTCAGCGCGCCTTTTTTGCGGGCGAGTGAACAGATGTCTTTGGCGGGTAAAAGCTGCGAGGTGTTAGACAAGGCATGGGTGATGTGGACGAGGGCCGTCGTCTCATCAATAGCCTCGTCCCAGACATGGGGGTCGGTGACGTCTCCGTCGATAAATTTTAAGGCGTAACCCGCTCTCTCGGCCTGTTTGAACACAAAGCCATTTGTCGGAAAATCATGCGGCGATAACACAATGACGTTTCGCGCGGGCGTCTTGGGCAGGCTATAGAGGATTTTTGTTAGCGCGCTAGATACATTCATCTGAGGACAAATCTGCGCGGCGGAGGTGCCTAATAGATTTCCGATGCTCGCGCGGTAATCCTCTAAAACGCGCAGCCAAGACGGCCAGGCATTACCGCCCATTTCTGCCCAAGGTTTAAAATATAGCGCGCTCAGTCTCTCGGGCGCGCTCTTGGGGAGGCAGCCCACGCTGTGGGAGAGAAAATAACGCGGGGGAACATCAAAGGCCTCACGCATCGCTAGGGTTTTGCAATTTGTCACGTTTGCGGCCGTAAGCTCCGCCCCAACGGTCCGTCATCTCGGCGCGAACTTGCCAGAGCTCAGGGAAGAACTTTTGCCGTAATCCTTCGTTTAGGATTTCAACAGGGCGGCCCTTAAGCGAGTTCGCCGCCACGCCAATCGAGCGATAGATAAGCTGCATATGCGCGTTTCTGAATTTTTGGAATTGTTCATCAAATTCGGCTAAGGCTTCGGCGATCATATAGGCGTCATCATGACTATATTCGCTGTCATAAATTTGCTCGAGGGTGCGGGCCCCGTTTTCAAGATAGACCGCGCTATAGCTCGTCCATAGATCGCTTGGCATTTTCAGCAGCACCCGAAACCCGGGGCTTTCCTGCCCGCTGCCATTGCCAAGGAGTAGCCGGATTTCTTGATAATCTTTGGGGGACATTGTTTCCAATAAAGCCAGCTGGCTTGTCATCATTTCTTGGCAAATATGCACGCGCCGAAACAGCGTCAAAGCCTTCATGCTCCGCCGCGCCACAAGGCAGTCATGAATATCGAGCAGCGTCGAGGCCATTAATTTCATCCATAATTCTTCAACTTGATGAACAATCATGAATTGAAGCTCGTCTGGGTTACAAACGGCTTCGGGGTCTTTTTGGCAGGCTAAAAGCTGCGCTGTGTTTAAGTAAATTTCATAGTCAAGCTGGCCATCGCCGCGCATCATGTCTTGGTAGTGTTGTCTATCCATGTCGTCTTTCCTGTTTACGTTATAAGTAAGGTGGAAAAGACGTGGCTATGCGTGCCCCGTAAGCCAGCCGCGCAAAACATGCTGCGCAAGCATAAGTGTATGGATCCGTTTCATCGGGTCAGACTAACGCGTTAGCCGTGTGTTGCAAAGCCATAATTGAGGGCAATAATCTAGGCCGCCTGTAACGCTAAGGCGTGGGGCACGGGTCGGCCTGCCGCGTCAACGCTCACAAAGACCAAGCGGTCGACCTGAATTAAATTCTCTTTCGTGTCTTTGTTTCGCACGACAGCGGATAGGGTCAATGAGGTACGTCCAACGGAGACGGTCTCCACGCCGATTTCAATCATATCACCTTGATAGGCTGGGGACATGAAATTCATTTCGCTAATATATTTCGTGACAATCTGATGGGTCTTCATTTGACAGGCGCAATAGATGGCGCATTCTTCATCTATCCAAGACATCAGCCGCCCGCCAAAAAGGGTATTTCGCCCATTCAGGTCCTCAGGTTTTATAAGCTTACGCGTCCTAAATTTTAAGGTCATGCCACATCTCCTTTTGCAATAAAAGCAGACCTAGTCTGTCTATTTGGAGAATCTATTAAGGGCATAAATAAGACTGTGATTTTAAAGAGTGTGCACAATAATCCGTCGCGATTAAGGCCATTTAGCTTTAATAGCCGCCGCCTCTATACGGGCGGCGTTAAACGCTGGGGATATACCCGCCGTCTATTCTGATAGTGCTACCCGTCACATAGGCGGCGCTTTCGCTGCAAATAAAGGCGGCCACCGCTGCGAACTCTTCAGGCTGTCCGTAACGCCGAACGGGGATTTCTTGCTGGATAGCGGCGCTGACGTCTTCGACCGGTTTGTTTTGTTTTTCCGCCTGGAAGGCGTCGAGGGATTTGAGCCTATCCGTATCAATGCGGCCCGGGATGAGGGTGTTCACGGTCACGCCATATGGACCTAATTCTGTGGCCAAAGTTTTAGCCCAGGCCATAAGACCAGAGCGCAAAAGGTTTGACGCGGCGAGATTAGGTAACGGGCAAATAACACTAGATGAAGCGACGGAGATAATGCGGCCCCATTTTCTGGCCTTCATATCTTTGGCGCACAGCTGAGCGAGCTCGACTTGAGAGAGTACCAAGGATTGAAAGCCCTCTCGCAAAGCCTCAAGGGGTTGGTCCAGCGCCGTACTGGGCGCAGGGCCGCCTGTATTATTGACCAAAATGTCAGGATGAAAACCTCGGGATTGAAGCTGGGCATATATATCGGCCGGTGCGTTTGGGCGCGACAGGTCCGCCGCGATTGTTTGGAACGCGGGCCCTAATTGGGCTTGCTCAGGCTTGCGGCTGACAATGGTGACCTGCGCGCCTTCCGCGGCGAGCGCTTTGGCGATGGCCAGACCAATCCCTTTGGAGCCGCCCAAGACAAGGGCCTTTTTATTCTTTATTCTTAAATCCATTATTCTTTCCAAGCTCTTATCTGCTTATCGTTTAGAGCTCTAAACGACAATGATGAAACGCGCACAGCGCTATCACCGCGTTGTGATTAGGTTTTTATGAATTAGGGATTTAAACACAGCCTTCAAAACTATAATAGAGAGAGTATGAGGCCGCTAAATTTTTTTAAACGCTTAACTTGTTTCGCAGCTCTTCTTACGCTTGTTGGCTGTAGCTCAGGACCCAAGCAGAATGTTAATTTGCGGCAGGTCTATCAACAAGCGGCGCAATATCATTTGCCAGACCGTAACCCCATTATCGTTATTCCCGGAGTTTTAGGCAGCCGCTTAGAAGATGAGATAACCGGCAAGACCGTTTGGGGCGCGTTTAGAAAAAATTATGTAAGCCCTAAGACGCGTGAAGGCGCGCAGCTTATTTCTCTCTCGCTCGATTCGTTGGATACAGAAGGCCACGGCCATCAGAGCTATGAACATGGCCGTGTGCGCGCTAACGGCGTTTTGGAAAACCTAGAACTCAAACTCGCGGGCTTTCCTATTAGCATACAGGCTTATGCAGGCATCTTAAACACTCTGGGCGCAGGGGGTTACCGCGACCAAGCCTTTGCGGATACGATTGATTATGGCACGGACCATTTTACCTGCTTCCAATTTGATTATGATTGGCGTCGTGACATTAGTCATAATGCCAAACGGTTTGAAGCCTTTATTGAAGAAAAAAAACGTGAGGTCTCAGCGCAATATTATAAGCAATATGGCATTCGTAAGACCGATATAAAGTTTGATATTGCGGCGCATTCCATGGGCGCTTTACTCACGCGCTATTATTTACGTTACGGCTCTGCGCCGCTGCCCGAAGATGGCCCTGTGTCTCAACCGAGCTGGGCGGGGGCTAAAAATGTTGAACGGGCGATCCTTATCGCCCCGCCCAATGCAGGCTCAGTAGAGGCCTTTGATCAGCTCGTGAATGGGTTTAATGTGGGGCGGCCATTATTGCCGTATTACCCCGCCGCCATTATAGGAACGTTTCCGTCGGTCTATCAATTATTGCCCCGAACGCGTCACAAAGCAGTGGTGTGGAATGATGAAGCTGAGACGTCTGTCGATGACATCTTAGATCCGACCTTATGGCAGAACTTGGGGTGGGGCCTTGCGTCTCAAGATGAAAAAACTCAAAAAGTTCTCGCTGATATTTTGCCTGATGTTACAGACGCTGACAGGCGCCATAACATTGCGGTGCAATTTCAAGCCCATGCTTTAGAGCGCGCAAAGATATTCCAAGAGGCGCTAGATCTGCCCGCGTCACCGCCGCGCGGGCTCGAGCTTTTTCTTGTTGCTGGTGATTCCACAGATACGCCCGAAGTCGTCAGCGTTGACCCTGAGGACGGGGATGTTGATATTTTGCGCTACGGCGTTGGTGATAAAACCGTTCTGCGCTCAAGCGCCCTGATGGATGAGCGCGTTGGCGGGGAGTGGAAACCCTCATTGCAAACCCCTGTTGATTGGACCTCAGTTCTTTTTGTACCTTCTGAGCATCGGAGTATTACCAGCGATCCTGTGTTTGAAGATAATGTGCTCTTTTGGCTGTTGGAAGAGCCGCGTTAAGCCTCTATTAACCCTAACTGCATTTGTACTTGCAAATCATTCGCAAAGTTATTGACACTCATTCGCAACTGGCCTATAGAGGGCTCATGATACATTGCGTGTGCAATAATATTAATACGGCGAAAGTGGACGCCGCAGCAGCTCAAGGCGCAGAGCGCGCGAGCTGTGTTATGAAGGCGTGTAAGACCAAATTTAACTGCGGTCAGTGCCGCGCGGATATTAATGCCCGTCTCGCTGAGTATCGAGCAGAGTGTCCAATTTTAGAAGCTGCTGAGTAGCTAAACCCCTTAAATTTAGGCCAGTTTTCGCGACTGATTATCAGGTGCGCATTTATTTCTGCGAGTGATTTTCAGTCTCGCATATTTTGATTGACCCGCCTCAACTTCTGCTCAATGACTGACTTAACGAACACAATGGAGCGTAACATGCGCGGCGATAAAAAAGTCATAGAATTTCTTAATAAAGCTCTCAAAGCTGAGCTGACGGCGATTAATCAATATTTCCTCCACTCGCGTATGCTCAAAGATTGGGGCGTCTCCAAGCTCGCGAAAAAAGAATATGAAGAGAGCATCGAAGAGATGAACCACGCGGATAAGATTATCGAGCGTATTTTATATCTTGGCGGCCTGCCTAATCTCCAAGACCTGGGCAAACTATATATTGGAGAGACGGTCGAAGAGATTTTAAAATGTGATATGAAGCTTGAAGATATTGCGCTGCCTATTTACCGAGACGCCGTTGAGCATTGCGAAAAGGTGCGCGACTATGGTTCACGTGATTTATTGCAAGCCATATTAATTGATGAAGAAGAGCATGTTGATTTTCTCGAAACGCAATTGGATTTGATTAAGCAGGTCGGCATTCAGAATTACATCCAATTGCAAAGCGCCAGCGTGGAAGGCTAGGCGCAGAGCTCTCGTCATAGCCAAGGAAATCACTAACAGATGGTGATTTTCTCTCACCTAGGTTTCGATAATTGAATGAACCCCATTCTTATTTGGTAAGTTCACGCCAGTGACTAATGA
>CAZJRU010000102.1:0-6245 GCA_964548315.1 uncultured Hellea sp. | reverse complement strand
GTAGATTTTCGGCAACAAAGCGGCCTGTACCATTTAAAACTTTGCCTTTAAGCGCCGCTGTTAAGCCTTTGGGCGCAGAGCTACGAAGCTGGCCTTTAAGCGCATAGCTCGGACCGACGAATAAAATATTCTTTTTCGGCGCAAGGGACGCATAATTTGTCGACCTGATATAATCAGCCTCGGTCAACCCGCCGCCAGATGATTTGGCAAGTTTAGCTAAAACTTTAAGAGATGTTCCGTAGTCACGCGAAGACCGCGCAGGTAAAACGACGGCTGTATCTTTACCGTGCTCTATTGAAAAAGGCGCGCCTGTTGCGGTTAATTTGCTGAGCTCGGCAACCGGTGTGTTTTCCGGCGTTTGGATTGTTATTTTAGATCCCGTGCCTAAATAAAAGCCGGGGCTATTTTCAGAGAATTCGCATCCTAGGTCGTTCGCTGGGCTGAGTTCTGGCGTGATTGTGAGCTCGTTATTCGAGCCTTGAAGCGTGCCTTCTGGAATATCAAAGGCGACCGTTTTTTTAATTTTATCCAGTTTGGTAAAGCCTAAAGATTGTCCGTTCAGCTCAAGGGAAACCCGTGAGGTGTTACTCACATTTTTACTGCTTGCTAGGCGCAATAAGATTTCGCCTGAACTTGCCGCTGGGTCAGCGACGTTAAATTTTAAACGTTTTGCATTGGGGCCCCAACCCTCTTCGAAATAATCTCCGCCAAGCTCGGAGATTTTCATCTCTCCATCGATGACAGTTTGACGCGCAGAATAAGGGAGCTGTAAACTTGCTTCACCCAAGTTACTCATTGAGCGGTTGCTAATCGGAAGGGGGTGGGACGCAAAAACCTTGGCTGTCGCCATAACTTCTTCATCCGTGTCGCCTGTAATAATGAGGCGCATAGGGCGGCCCTTGTCCAGAACGATTTTCGCCCCTGTGTCATTTAAAATTTTCTTATTTGAGACCCAGCTATAGAGTTTATCACGGGTTGCTAAGACAATTTCGACGTCTGAATTTGATTTCGTGGTCTTAAATTCAGGCAATTTATTGACTCGCATGCCAATTCCTTGAGCGGCTAGGGCCTGCAATTTGGCTGTATTTTCGCCTTTAGCGAGAATGGCCACAGACCGCGGCGCTGTGGCGGCGTTTTGTATCCGGGCTTCAAAATCACGCAGGTATAAATTTCTTGATTTGGCGCGGGCTTTAACAACGATAAAGCTGTCTTTGAAATTAAGATTCCAGCCGCCATGTTCGGGCAAAAGACAGTCTGAGCCTGTTGGGGTTTTATATGTAAATCTGATTTTATTGCGACGCGGACGTATTTTTGCTTTGTCCAATTTAATACGCGTGTCAAACCCCTGTCCGCGCGTGACGACAGGAACGGGCTTGCCGTTGTTAAATTGCACGAGAAGCGGCGTACGCGAGCTTACTCTCCCAATTGGGTCTGCTGAGAGAAGTAACTCAAGGCCATCTGTCCAATCCGCGTCATTCGTATCGAAGCTAAATTCGATGGATTGATTTTTCCAATCCAGAACCGCGGAGCCTAAATCGTCAATATCGCTCAGGGCTGTTTTATAGATAGCATGCCGGCCTTCTGGCCCAGATTGGGCCGCAGCGGCAGCGATAGGCGTCATGACAGAGCCAAGGAGGGCACAAAGCGCGAGTGTTTTAAGGGTTTTGTGCTTGAATTGGGACATAGTCCGTCGCCTCATGATTAATCTGAGGTTAACGAAGCAAGATAAGTGCCAATTCGGCGTATTTATATGGGATTAGTAGGAAACCCGGAAAGTAGGGTTTAATCCTATGGGTTTGACCCCTGTTTTAGGGTTTCTAAAGCTCTTTGAAGAAGGAGTAATCTACTCCGTAGGGCGGCTTTTATCGAGTAGATTTTGATCGATATCTTGGGCGCGTTCCTTCGCAACTTTTGCGGTCAGCTGGGTGTCTGGCGCGGTATCTTCCGCTATCTTTTTGGCCGCTTTGGCATCGATCTTTTTACCTTCTAAAGCCTGCATGACAGATTGAATTGTTAGGCTACGCGCTTTTCCAAAACCCGTTTCAACTTGATCAATCCAGCCTGTAAATTTTATTATAATTTTAGACTCGCCCGCGGTTTTGATGGCGGCTGTTGGCGCGGGGTCTTTTAGGATAAAATCCTGGGCCTTAATTGCTTTTAATCCTGCTTTTATTGCGGTTATTGGGTTGTCTTTGGCCTCAATGCTCAGATCAAAATCAAAGCGTCTTTCCGGGTTGGTTGAGTAATTTAAGATGATGCCTTTAAAGACAACCGAGTTTGGAATCCGTAGATGATTGCCATCCTGCGTCATAAGTATGGTCGCCCGAGAGGTGAGGCGTATAACGATACCTTCATGAGAATTTATAACGACATGGTCATTGGCCCGAAATGGCTGACGTAAGCTAAGCATTATGGAACTGATATAATTTTCCAAAGAATCGCGCACCGCAAAACCAATCGCTATCCCCATAACGCCGGCCCCGCCTAAAATGGTCGTCACAAATTTTGAAGCGCCTAAGAGGTTAAGCGCCAATATAGCCCCTGCCGCTAACATCACGAGGCGAGAGGCCTGCGCGAGAAGGTCAGCCAGAAAAGGATTAGGCGCAATTTTACGCCATAATTTGGTTAGGCGAACAAGACGGTTTCCTAGAAGGGCGAAAATCAGAAAGATTATGAGGGCGACCAAAATAAGAGGCAGGGCGCGCATAAAGGTTGAAAATTTACTTTGGAAGTCTGTAATCATCGGCGTGACATTGCTGCGAATATCAAGCGTGCGGTTAATCTTGTCTTCGACAGTCACAACGCCTGCCGTCCGAATGGCGATATCTTTGGCATCGACCGCTTGAGCGTCATTGGCGACGTCACCCGAAAGCGTGACCACGCCGGACTCGACTTTGACATCAACGCCTTTAATCCCGTCAATTTTGGAAAATATATTTTCGATGCGCGCGTCAATTTTCGCGTCTTCGCTTGCCGTCGACTTTATTTCAATCAAGGGCTCAGGGTCTTTTACGGGGGCATCTGCGTCTTGCGCAAAGCTGTTTGTGGGCGCGCCATATATGCATAATGCGATCCCGAGAAAAATAAACCGCCGAAGAAATTTTAAAGATAACATGAGTTGCCCTAGCCAAGAATCTATAGTGCCTAGGTAACGTGGCTCCGCGTAGAATGATATGCCAAAACGAATAATTTGTGATACAAATCTGACATGACACTAAGTTTGAAAGCTGGGTTTTGGACCTCTGCCCTTATTCGCCAAGCCGAGCAAAGCGGCGCTTTTGCCGCTGTTGTTCGCAAAGGCGACCCCGACGCTGGGGCGTGCCTTGTGAAGGTTCGGACCTTGGACGGGCAGGCGGCGGTCTATCGTCCTGTCCGTAATATGGACGGCCTGCGCGTGTGGTGGCCCAAAGGGCCTGAGCCAGAGCGCGATATCGATCACTATATCAACAGCCGTATTGATGATGATCCTGACCTTTGGGTGCTAGAAATAGAAGACCGCAAAGGACGACATTTTTTGACTGAACCGATTGAAGAAGCTTAGGTAATACGCCGCCTAAGACGCCCGCCGAGTAAAATTGAGGCGGTAATTAATCCGGCCATGAGGCCGTACCAAACACCGTTGGCCCCAATATTAGTTTTCAGCGCAAGAATATAAGCCACGGGAAACCCTATCACCCAATAGCTTATCCCCGTGAAGATCATCGGCCATGTCACGTCTTTTAAACCACGTAGTAATTGATTGGCCGCAACTTGGATGGAGTCAAATAACATGAACGCCGCCGCAATCGGGAGGAAGCCGATAACAAGAGCAATCGCTTTAGCGTTTTCAGCCTTATCCATCTCAAGATATAGCGAGGTTATCATATCGGGCCAAAGGGCCACGGGAATGGCCATAGCCATGATCACAAAAATTGAGGCGACCATTGTCACACCCGCGCAGCGCCGTATAGCGGTTTTGTCTTTCGCGCCTTCTGCGAGCCCAATACGCACGGCGCCCGCCATAGATAGACCCCAGGGCAACATGAAAGCGAGCGCCACCACATTAAGCGCGATTTGATAAGCGGCTTGTTCCATCACGCCGATAACGCCCATGACAATAACGCAGGCATTAAATAACATGCCTTCGAAGAATGTGGTCAGGCTAATGGGCCAGCCCAGCGCGACAACCTCTTTGAAACGCGGCCAATCCGATTTCCAAAAGTTTTGAAAAATTTGAAAACTATTCGCGCGTGCGTCCAAGCGAATATAGGTGATGAATAAAAAGAACCCGAAGATGTAAGACAAAGACGAGGCAATACCCGCCCCGACGAGCTCAAGACGCGGCGCGCCAAAATTCCCAAAAATAAGAATATAATTCAGTCCTATATTAAGCGCTGTAACAATGGAGACCAAAACAAAGGGAATTAGCGTTTTTTCAAGTGCAGCTAAAAAATTACGCAGCGCCATTGTGCCCAGTGCAAAGGCAAGGCCGGGGCCTAGAACCAAGACGTAAGCGCCTGCTTTTTCGGCCACAACAGGATCTTGCCCAAGAAAGAGCGCCAAGGGCTCGGTTGCGGTCAGCGCCAATATGATGAAAGGCGTCATTAAGAAAACAACCCAAAGCGCCATGCGAACGGAGCGCCTAGCATCTTGGGTGCTATTTTGATCGGCGCCCAAAGCTTGCGCGACCATTGGGGTGACAGCATTAACGGGTCCAGAGCCTAACATCCAAAGCGCGAAATAAATAACGGTTCCAAGGGCGGCGGCGGCGACGTCTTCTGGACTAATACGGCCAATCATGGCGGTATCGAAAAAGAAGACAAGAAATTGCACGAATTGCGCCGCTGCCATGGGAATGCCCAGCAGCAAGAGCGCGCGCATTTCCCCGCCCCAAGTCTTGGGCATAACCGCCTTTTGCGGCGTCATATGTAAGGTCTGTCCAGACATGCGAATCTGTTAAGCGCTATTGCCAAGTGACGAAAGACAATTGCTTGAAAAGTTCTGGAAATGAGCATCGTTTTTACGTTTTTGAGCCATAAATAAGGCAGGATTCTTTGGCGCGCCAAAAAAACTATGGATATGTCTTAATATCGAATCGACGCCAGGCATAAAAATCGTGGCGGCTTGGGTGATTACCGTTCCGTTATCGGCAATTTTTGCCGCGATGGTATTTTATATGATCCGCGGCTTTATGGTTGGTCAGGCGTAGCCGCATAGGTCAGCGATAAAAAGACATCTTCAAGGTCGGGTTCTTCCGTACGCAAATCGCTAATGGAGAGCCCCGCCGCTTTGACCTGATTAAGCAGGCCTGAAATCGAATCTGTCCCGCTACGATATTGAATAGAGAGCTGACCCTCAGATGTAACCTGGGCGTCTAGATGGGATAACTCTTTGGGGACATCGGTAATGACCTGTGTCGGCGTAATGACAAGGGTGCGTTTATCAAGCCGAGAGAGCAGGGATGTCTTGCTTTCATTTGCGACGATTTCGCCGTGATGGATAATCGCAATTTGATCACATAGCGCTTCGGCTTCTTCCAAATAATGCGTTGTTAAAATCACGGTTGTTCCGCGCTTATGTAGCTCTTGGACATATTCCCAAAGCTGACGGCGAAGCTCGATATCAACGCCCGCTGTCGGTTCATCCAAGATCAGCACGGGCGGATTATGCACCAAAGCTTTGGCAATTAAGAGCCTGCGTTTCATCCCGCCAGAGAGCTGGCGCACATAGGCATCGCGCTTATCCGACAAGCCAAGTGCGGCGAGGATTTCATCACTGCGGCGCTCTGATTTGGGCACGCCGTAATATCCCGCCTGAAGCTCTAAGGCCTGATGGGGCGTAAAAAACACATCCATGGTTATCTCTTGGGGAACAATCCCAATGCTGGAGCGGGCCTGCCGCGTTTGCGTTTCGATATCAAAACCGCATATCTTCGCGCTACCCGCCGATTTATTCACGAGCCCGGCTAGAATATTAATCATCGTTGATTTCCCCGCCCCGTTCGGGCCCAAGAGACCAAAAATAGAGCCGCGCGGCACAACCAAATCCACACCCTTAAGCGCCGTCTTCGCCGCCGCCTTTTTGCTCTTGGCATAGGTCTTGGTCAGGCCTGATATCTCAATGGCGGGGTGCGTGTTCATGTGGCTGTGATACCGCCGAGCGATAGGATTACAAATAGAAAAGTGAAAGGTGTTTTGAGAGACGGTCAAAACAAGACACAGCTCTCCTGCTACGAGAGTTTCATGTCACACCGCCGCAAGTCAAAG
>CAZJRU010000101.1:0-6437 GCA_964548315.1 uncultured Hellea sp. | reverse complement strand
GCTTTGATCTCTGCAATACGCTCGCGCGCCTTGGATGCATGAAGGCCTTCGGGCCAAGCCTCGAGGTAATCTTCGTACCCCGCCAAAGTATTACGCTGTTCGGCTGTTGCCCAAGCTCTATTATCATAGGCGTCGATTTCCTTTTGCGCGTCGTCTTTAAATTTCCCATCAGGGAAAAGCGTCAGATATTCGCGGTAACCTTCCAACGTGTCTTTTTCTAGCGCCCTAATCCAAGCTTCCTCATCCGAGCTTTTCTTAACGGGCGCGGGTTTATTTTCATCCGTCTTTTCAGCGCTCGGCAAATCAATTTTGCCTTTGGGGACAGTATCAGGAACCACAACTTTGGAGGCGAGCCAAATCGCGCCGGCTATAATGACCAATAGCAAAACCATGCTAACTATCCATCGGCCAATAGGCGCACGTTCTGCCTTCACCCCGTAATTGCCTTCGTCAGTGTCTGGTTTTGGGGGTTCCCAATCACTCATTATTTTGCTCCGCCGATTCTCAAGATCAGATTATCTAGACAATATTGACCTGCCTCGTTCAAGGCTCGTTCTTCTTTGGACTGTACCAAGGATTGCACCAAAACCAGAACTGCTGACATAATCAATGCAAGCAATGTGGTTGTAAACGCCACGCCCAAGCGGCTGGTGACTTGATAGAGAAAGTCTTCGGCTTCTGCATTGGCCGGTATACCAGCATATTGCAAAGCAAACATAATTCCCATAACCGTTCCAATAAATCCGAGAGACGGGATAAGCCATGTCAGATAACGCAATATAGAATAACGCAAATCAATTTCATGCATGTAAAGTTCGAGCGAGGAGTTCAAAACTGAAATGGCTTGATCTTCCTTTCCGCTTATCCGGTACTGATCGATCGTCCGCGTAATCATGCGGGGCAAAAAAGCATCCTTAGCAAAGCGGCGATTTTTAATACTGTCCTTTATCTTATCAAGCATGTCCACATCAAGTTTGCGGTCATCGGTTGGAAGATATCCCCGCTTTAATTGACTCTGCTCATCACTGGCCGCGCTCCAGCGTAAAAACAATTCGCCAAACCCAATAAACAAGGCAACCCACATCACATTTTGAACCGTAAAGGGCCAGAACGGCGCGTCTGCATCGAGCAAAATCTCTTGCAAGGTAGGGCCGAACGTAAACCGCATGACGCCAATCAACACGATGGCTGCCAAAACAGATAAAAGAAAAACGGTTAGGCGTCTAAGCCATCCAGTACCATTTGATTTCATGATGATATCCTCGTTACTTTCTTTATAACTTGTTTTTGCATTAATCGCACACCCCTTTATTGGGAGAGGCCAAAGCCATGAATTGCCCGTTATTCGCGGTCGATAGGTTTTCCATGAATTCCACTGTGCCGCGGTAATCAAAATAATTTCCTACAACGACGGAGTGGATTTCCTTACGCCCGGCGTTCATCTGGGTAATACGGCGCGCTAGCGCGCTGGGTGACAAGCCGTCATTAACCCGAGGGTTTGGCAAACCATCACTGACAAGAAAAATCGCTTCTCCTGGCCCATTCAGCGTCTTTTCAAAAGCATTTAACATAGAGGCCGAGCCCCCAAATTTACCCGTCAAACGTTTTGCAAAATCATTCGCTTCGGTTTGGGACTGCCCAGTAACATTGCGTATATTACCCGCGGCGGGCCAAACATCCGTGCGCGGACCAGAATCAGTTTGCTGAAAGCCGACGATTTTAAGTCCGTGATTATCTTGCAAGGATGAGACAATCCGTTTGACTGCTTTTTGAACAGAGCCTTCATGCCCGCCGAGGCATTTATTCATATCCATCATGACAACAATATCGTCTTTTGTTGTATTCATGCCCAGAAATCTAAATTCGACGAGTTTCTTTTCAGGCTCGTCGGCAGGCGCAGGTTCTTCTGCAATAGGTTCAGGGACGACAACGGCGCGCTGGGCTTGGGCCTGCTTTTCTTTTAATGCAGCTTCCGCCGCTCTTAGCTCAGCTAAAAGCTTTTGCGCCTTACTTTCAATATCGGATACATTTGCGGCGGAGGCGGAGCGCTTTTTTTCCAGCGCCTTTTTCTTTATTTTCGTTTCAACAGCGCTGTCTTCGGCCGCGCGTAGTAAATCAGCAATTGCATTTTCGGGCGTTCTTTCGATCACCTCATTTTGATAATAGGGAAGAAGAATAATCGCGAGCAACGCGAAGGCCCCCATCGCGGCCGCGAAGAGGTCAATGGCTGACATGGAGAATACTTCGATTTCACGAGAGGCACGGTTTTTCATCGTATCCGCCCCACAAAATCACCTCGGTTTCGATTAGCCAATTCTTGTAAAAACAAAGTCAGGTTTTTATCTTTCGTGTAATCTCCAATCGCAACTGTATGGATTTCGGTGCGGCCCCGATTACGGTTGGTGAGATTAGCGACAATCGCGCCCGGCTTGCCATCATCTGGCGCGCCGTCACTGATTAAAATTATAGCTTCGGGTTTCAAGTTCATGGCTTTGAGCATCGCATTTTGCGTGGGCGTGCCTCCGCCAAAACGGCGCGACATTCCTGCGACGAAATTTTTAGCTCCTGATACCATAGAGGCACTCGCGGATTCCATGCGTCCACTGCGCGGGAAATTATCATAGGTCGGACCCCCACGATAACCCATAATGACAAAGCGGTTATCAGGCTGCATTTGTGATAAAATTTCATCCAAGGCGCCCACGACCTTACTCGTATGAGCTTTCATTGAGCCCGACATATCCACCACGATGACAATATTTTTCTTAGCTGTTGAAACACCAAGGATTGAAAACGGCACACCCCGGCCCACGCTACGCGGCGGTTCTGGTATCGGCTCTGGGACGGGTTCGGGGTCAGGTTGGGGCACTGGGACGGGGTCAGGTATGACAATCGTTGCGGTTTGCCGCTGAACCTCTAAAATTTTATCCTGAACTTCGGACATGTTTTCTTCGGTTGTTCGGTATTTCTTATCGAGAAACCTGATTTCAGACCTTAGCGCTCTTATTTGAGACATATCGGTTTGAGCACTTGCGGCGACAACACGGCGCTTTTTAACCTGCTCTTCCAGCTCCTCCATCGAGATATCAACGCCGCCGAGCTTATAATAAGGAAATAAGACCAGAACAATAAGGATGAACGCGCCTAGCGCCGCGGCAAAAAGATCTAGCGCTGAAATTGAGAAAACTGAAATATTGCGCCTACGCGACTGCATTAGAACCCATTAAGAATACGGAAAAGCGTGAGAAGCCCAGACTGTTTTCTTTTTTCACGTTCAGCTTCATCCAAATCATCTGAGAGCGTCACAGCATCTCCGAGGGTTTCGCGGTTTATTTCACTATTAATCAAATCATTTGACCTTGCGAGCCTGCCATCAAGGTCCACCATATAAAGCGCCTCTAATTCGTCAATTTCCGAGTTATACGCTTCGAACTCTATATCATCACGCATCAAAACCAATGAATCCGAATAATTATTCACAGCATAACGATGAACATCATGGGTATTGGCGTCTAAACGAAAGAGCGAGTCAGAAAGCACTTGCCGTAGATAAAGCGCATCTTCTTGAATAACGACATCGCTTTGGCTCAGCGTGTTGTCGAAAGACTGCAGGCTGGAAATTTGCCCGCTCACATAGCTCTCGCAGCGATCTGCAAAATCGATGAGATGCGCCATATTGGCGATAGCAAGTTCTGGCGCAGCTTGGCGCAAAACAGGGTTGGCTATGTCCTCAATAATATCGATGATAGGGGCATCGTCAGAAATATCCCCTTTGGCAAATTCATTCATCGCCGCTTTAAATTCGGGTGAAGACCCCTTCGCCAGTTCTTGGGTTAAGCGGAAAAACTGATAACGCGCGAGATGTCCGTCATCCGGAAACCCTGACATCACCGTTATGCAAAACTCCTGCGAACTATCAGCTTGAATAGGCGTATCACCCAGAACAAGCTGCGAGGAAGAATAGATTTGATCTGACTGCGCTAAGGCCGAGGCCGAAAACCCAAGCGTTGCGAGCATTAGAACGAAGCTAGAATAAAATTTTCTCATATTACTGCAAAACCATCGCTATTTTTCGAACGTTAAATCCTGGCGAAAATGGAGAGGACACGACAGATCCTGATGGCGCCCGGCCCAGTTCCTGTCCTGCGCTATAGGTTTTGAGACTATCCGCCGATCCGGATTTAGACACCCGTATCACGCCGTCAGCTTTTCCGGCTGTGAAGTTACCTTCGAGAGCATAACTGGATGTCGGCGTGTGGTGGATCATATAACCTGGGCCGTGGGGCTGCCCATTTACAGCCTGCCCATAATATTCCACGGATGAACCGTCGGCATTTTTAATCACCCCAACACCGGACCCATTCGCAAGGCCCCCCTCGCAAACCCCAAGCCATGTTCCTGTTCGTGAAGACGCCGCATCTGTATATCCGCAGCGCGTGGCAATCGTCTCTAAGGAGCGCTGATTGCTTGAATAGAGGGTTTGCAATTTCGCTTTTAAATCCTCAAACCTGATTGCGGTAATGGTCTCATTACTATCAATCAGATTAACTTGAACCGAGGTTTGCTCATCAAGCGCGGGAACAATTGAGGTGAGGTAATTTGAGGTTACAGCCTTTGACTGGCGGTTAATTGCAACGGCTTGCTGGGTGGCGACAATCGCGCCTTGAATAGCCAGATTTGTTAAGGTTGAGTTGCCCAGTTGCCGATTGCGCTGGCGACGAAGACAATCATTTAGCTCACCTTGCGTGGTCGAGCCATTACAACTAGAGCCCCCCCCTCCACCTGCGATAGCCGTCCCGGCCGCGACAGCGCCCAAAACCGCAAAAGCTGTGGCTTTATTTTGTTCACGCGCGAGGTCTCTGCGTTTCTCTAAGACTTGGTACTCGGCCTTGAGCATATCGCGAACTTGCGCGCCCATTTCACTATTATGAACACCGTCAAATAAACGTAGCGATTGGACAGATAGGTATTTTTGCTCGGCTTCTAGAAGACGTTCTGCATAACGAAGCCGCGTTTGATAATCTGGATCATCAGAGCCAACAAAAGTTAAAGCTGCAAGGCTTTCGTCAAATTGGGATATTGCGGCGGCGCGGCCCGCCATAGTGGCTTTCTCAACATCGGTCTCATTAATGAGCGCGACAACTTGATTGGCAAAGCCTTTTGAAAAGACATTTTTAAGCGGGTCTGCTGAGGCGTCAGTGGCTTGATCAATATTGGCGATTATGGATTTTTCGAGCTGTATTTTCTCCAGCGGCAAAGACTGGGCGGCATTATTATCACCCCGTGTCCCCAAAGACTCTGACGCGACTTGAAAAACCTGCCCGCCTTTAAGATGAGAGACAAAATCAAGCTCTGGAATGCTAGGCTCCATCCGCCCGCGCTGCATGACATCTAGGCTCTCATTGACGCTTTCGCGCCCATTCCCCGCCGCGCGCGCCATAAGCGGACGGCTTGCGAGTAGCAATCCCTGCGTCGGAACAGCTGCGCGGTGATCTGTTCGTACGACAACAAGCGGCGTTATCAAATCACCAAATGTCAAAGGCTGTTTACCCATCATCTTAGAGGCGTCGGGGTATGTATAGCTCGCGAAGTCTACCGTAACCACATTAGGTAGGCTCTCCGCCTGCGTCATAGGTTCAGACGTTAATTCACCATTTGCATCGAGCGTAATCGTATGGGGTGATAAAAGAACCCCGTGCTCTGGAAGTTTCGCCGCCAGCTCTTTAAACATAGACAAGGCGAAATAATTTGATTTTAAAACGATTGAATCGGCCAAGGCATTAACTTCTGCAGCATCAGGTCGCTTAGAGCTTAGGCTTCCGCCAATTGTAGAACGACCAAAAGCATTATAATAAGCCTCCTCTGCGCTGCTATCGACAAAGGCTGGATAGCGGATAACAGCCAAAGGCGTCCCTTTGGGGGCTGAGACTTTTAAACTCTGTGAAGATGATAATTTATTGATAGAGGATTGAGATATGCCTGTCGCCGTTGAGGCACAGCCTGTGGCCATACTCCCTAGCGCCAAACAGCCAATGGTGGTCATTAAGACTGATTTAAGATGACGACCCATGATAAATCCCCGTTAATATCTTATTAACTTATATACGGGCGCACATTAACCTAAGCTGAAAACTAAATCGCCCTAAAATATCAGATTAAAAGCCAATTTTATCTCATTTGGGGCGATTTAGCGGTAAAAACACATCTATTGTCGTGCCAACATCGATTTGGCTTGCCGCGGAAAAGCGTCCGCCGTGCAAATCTGTCAAAGACTTTACGAGAACAATTCCCAGGCCCGTTCCGCGTTGATCCACCTTTTGCGCGCTCGACATTTGCTTATAGGGCGTGCCTAAGCTGGCAAGTTCGTCATCACTCATTCCAACGCCGTGATCCTGAACGGTCAGATTTAACGTATCACCAACGGCTTTGGCCGCAAT
>CAZJRU010000100.1:0-6489 GCA_964548315.1 uncultured Hellea sp. | reverse complement strand
TTATATAGTCGTTTCGAGAAATGAAAACCGCTCTTGTTCTTTCTTCCTACGTTTCCGCCAGCCGGGTCGGAGCAACAGCGAGCGCTTTTTGTTTAAGACGCTTAGGCATAGAGGCAATCGTTCTGCCAACCACCGTTCTTGGGCGTCACCCAGGATGGGGCTCGCCTGGAGGGCAAGCTTTAGAAACCTCACATCTGGAAGATATGTGGGAAGCGATAAAACTCCAGAACATTCAAATCGATGCAGTCATGACTGGATATTTGGCCTCAGATGCCCATGTCGCCCTAGCCTCTAAAATAATATCTGATGTAAAAACGCTAAATCCAAAAGCTCTTATCCTTGTTGACCCTGTTATGGGAGATCATGGTCAACTTTATATTCCCGAGAGCCGCGCGCAAGCTCTCATCAAGGCCCTTGTCCCGCAAGCTGACTGGATAACGCCTAATCTTTGGGAGCTTTCATATATGAATGATATAGAAAAACCTCCGACACTTGCTGATCTCAAGGCAAATCTAAAAAAGCTTTCTGTCAATTGTCTTGTGACCTCAGTACCTTTTGAAAACGGAATTGGCGCGCTTTTATCTGCTGACGATAAACTCTACCGGGTGCATCACAAAAAATTCGAAACCGTGCCCCACGGCGGCGGCGATGCTTTGGCCGGAACCTTTTTAGCCCATCTATTAAATGGACACGACGCTCAAGATAGTTTTGCTCGCGCGGTTGGCAGTATTTTTTCTATCTTATCAGCTGCTAATGCCTCTGACGCGGGGGAGTTACCCTTGACAAGGGAACAACACTTGCTTGCCGACCCATATAATTTAACCTTGGATAAAATATGACATCTATCCCTTTTGACACTTTCGTAAAATCCGGATTTGAAGCTGCTGAAACGGCTTTCAAAGAAAACTTTGAAGAGGGAATGGAACTTGGCGCGCAATTTTGCGTCTATCAAAATAGTGACCTTTTGCTTGACCTTAAAGGCGGCTGGACCGACAGACAAAAACAAAATCCTGTAAATGAGCGGTCTCTTTTTTCAATCTATTCTTCCGGCAAAGCCGCCGCGGCGCTCGTAATAGCCTTACTCGTGGACCAAGACAAAATTGGTTATGATCAACCCGTCGCAACTCTTTGGCCCGAATTTGCGCAAAACAGAAAAGACGCGATAACTATTGGCGATGTCATGTCCCATCAAGCGGGCTTACCCGGAATCTCAAACCCTGAGTGGGCGGCAGAGGATTGGTATGACTGGGATAAGACATGTTCTGAATTGGCCCAACAGGAACCATTGTTTGAGCCTGGCTCGGCCTGCGGGTATCATCCCAACACTTATGGTATATTAGCTGGAGAAATCACGCGCCGCGTAGATGGGCGTACAATCGGGCAAGTTCTTCGTGAAGAGCTGTGCCGCGATAACAACATTGATGTTTGGATTGGACTGCCGGCATCGGAGCATGAAAGATGCTCGGTCATGGTGAAGCCAAAAACGCCGCCGAAATTAGGTGAGCTAACACCGCTTAAACGTCTGGCGTTTTTAAGCAAAGGCTCTGCGCCGCGCGGGAACTTAGCGCGCTGGCGAGAAGCAGAGTTTGCAGGTAGCAATTGCCATGCGACAGCTAAGGGCATGGCCCAGCTTATGCAAATTGTGAATGACGGGAGAATAAAGAATACCGTTTATCTGGCAGAAGACGCAGTGGAAAAATTACGCGAGCCTCGCATTTCAAGTCAAAACTTAATCCTGCCCTTTGAAACAACCTATGCCGCTGGCCTGCTCGAAAATGCGCCTAACTTTTTCTATGGGCCAAATCCAAAAACCTTAGGCCATAGCGGTTGGGGCGGCTCTTGTGTCTTCGCTGACCCTGTGACAGGCCTTCACGGGGCCTATGTCATGAATGCTCAAAATAGCGACCTTTTGGGAGATGCCAGACCGCGCCGAATTATAGACGCGCTATATAAATGCCTATAGACAGGAGTCGAATCGAGGACGTTATGGCGAGTGATGAATTTATAGAGCGCTTATGGGAGCTGGGGCCGAGTTTCACTGAACTTACCCCGCATTCAAAAAAGCTCGGTATTAAATTTGTCGCGGTCGATAAAGGCCGAGCGACACTAAGCCTACCTTACAATACTGACTTAATTGGGGACCGTGATACACGCGTCCTGCACGGCGGCGCAGTGACAACTCTGCTAGATCAGGCTTGCGGACTTGCCGCCATTGCAGGGTTTGAAGATCCCAGTACATGCGCCACACTCAATCTATCAATTGATTACATGCGCGCCGCAAATCCCGGCGAAACCATCATCGCGCAAGCTCATTGTTACAAAGCCACGAAGCATGTCGCTTTTCTCCGCGCTGTGGCCCATGACGGGGATGAGGATGATCCAATCGCAACGGCGCAAGCCACTTTCATGGCAACGGGGTCTCAAAAAAATATTCTGAAAAACAAAGCGTCAAAATGAACTCTGAAAACGTCACCCGCGCGCTTAGCCGCATCCCCTACGCCCAAACATTAGGCGTAAAACCAATCGTCATTGGAGATGAGTTTACGCTCGTCATGCCATATACTGAAGACAATATTGGCAATCCTGTCCTTCCTGCTTTGCACGGCGGAGCCATCAGTGGATTGATGGAAATCGCAGCTATCGCCCAGCTTTTCATATCGACGGACGGGAAACGCCTCGCCAAGCCTATCGGTGTGAATGTGGATTACCTGCGCAAAGGAAGTCCAAAAGATACCTTTGCGCGCGCCTTGATTTTCAAGCAAGGATCGCGCGTCGCCAACGTCAGAGTGCGCGCCTGGCAAGATGATTATGACTCGCCAATCGCTGCGATGCATGGCCATTACCTGATGGCTAAAGCGGAGTAATGTCCGCGCAAGGCGGAATGGCCTTAACCCGAAAATCTATTTTTGCGCAAAGCTGGCCTATCATGTTGGCCAATGCAGCTGCGCCCATTGTAGGCCTCGTCGATACATTTGTGATTGGCCAATATAGCACAACAACGGCCCTGGCCGGTATTGGCCTGGGCGCCGTGATTTACGGCATTGCCTATTGGGGGTTTGGGTTTTTGCGTATGAGCACCGCAGGTCTGGCAGCCCAATCTGACGGCGCGAATGATCAAGGCGCGGTTCAAGCCCATTTATTTCGCGCAGTACCACTAGGCTTAGCCATTGGGACGCTCATCTTTGTCTTACAAGCATTTCTTCTGGTGGGCGCCTTCAATATCTTTACCGCCTCCGAAGTTATTGAAGGCTCGGCCGTTATCTATATTAAAGCCAGACTTTTTGGTCTTCCGGCCACCCTAGCCTCAATCGCTTTAATGGGGTGGTTTGTCGGGATAGGCCGCGCGCAATCCGCGCTCAAATTGCAACTGGTTTTAAATCTGGTCAACATCATCCTCTCACCTCTTTTTGTAATAGGTTTTGGCTGGGGTTTATGGGGCGTTGGCATTGCCTCTGCCATGGCCGAATGGTGCGGCTTTGGCGCAGGCTTATGGCTCGCCTATAGCGAAATTAAAAGGCGCGGGGGCGTTAGAAAATCTGAGCTCACACGGAAAAATTTATTAAACCCGCGTGATCTCAAAAGACTTGGCGTGACCAATAGTAATATCTTCATCCGGACTCTCTCTCTAACTATCGGATTTAGTTTTTTTGGAAACGCGGCCGCAGCCCAAGGCGTTATATTCTTAGCGAGCTATCATATCCTGATGCAATTCATAACCATGGTCGCGCTTGTCTTAGATGCTTTCGCTCATACGGCTGAGGCCGTAACGGGGGCTGCTTACGGCGCAAAAGACCGGCCCAGATTTGACAAAGCCGTGCGGCTAACCACAGAGTTTTCTTTTATTTTTGCTGTCTTAATTTGCGCAGCTATTTTTCTTCTGGGTCCCTATATCATCCAAATTTTAACCAAAGATCCCGAAGTTATTGCGAGCGCAAAACTCTATCTGCCCTATTGCGCCCTCACCCCGCTTATGGGGTTTGCCGCCTGGCAACTCGACGGTATATTTATAGGTACGACAAAGACGCGTGAAATGCGCAACGCGGGTATTGCCGCCGTTCTTATTTATCTCGCCATCCACCACCTGATTGAGCCTAGCCTTGGCGGCCACGGCATTTGGATTGCGTTTCTATGTTATTACATCGCCAGAGCCCTCACCTTGGCGGTCTTTTACCCCAATATCCGCAAAGAGATGGCAGCCATTTCTTAAGAGGTCACATCATAGCCATAAAGCCAGTCCATGCGTTTATGAACAAGCGACGGTATTGTTTTTCCGGCAAGCCACATGGGACCGTAAGTTCCAATCTGACCCATTCTTGATTGGCGGTGAAATGTTTTCATATTCGCTCTCGAGCCTGCCTGAACTTTGGATGTGCGAGCGAGTCTGAGGTTTTGATAAGCAGCAAGAGATTGAGCGGCCCCCCGGCCTTTGTGAGATATTTCGCGCGCGATGACCCAGCTATCTTCAACGGCCATTGCCGCCCCTTGCGCTAGAAAGGGAAGCATCGGGTGAGCCGCATCCCCTAACAATGCGGCGCGTCCATCCATCCATGTTTTTAGCGGCGCCCGGTCAAATAAGGCCCAACGAAATAGCTGGTCCTGCGCGGCAGATTTAATAAGTCCTGCAATTACCGGGTGCCAATTATGAAAATCATTTTGCAGCTCTTCTTTACTCCCCCTGACTGCCCAGCCTTCGTCTTGCCAATCACCGCGTTCAACGACGCCGACAAAATTGGCTAGGGTTCCATTTCGCAAAAGATAGGTGACGCCGTGTCGCTTTCGCCCCATCCAAGCACATGCTGTTGGGCTTGGCGGGCTGGAGGCTAATTTGTCGATTGGCACAACGGCGCGCCAAGCCACATTGCCCGTAAAGACAGGCTTATCAGGCCCTAACATTTTTTCACGTATTGCGGATTTAATGCCGTCCGCGCCTATTAAAATATCCCCGCTAAATTGACGGCCATCTTTGAGAGTAACACTCACAACATCTGCGCTTTGGGTATAGTCATCGATACGGCTATTTAAATGAAGCGCGCGGGGCGCAACACGCTCAAGCCCCTCTTTAATAGCGGCGATATAATCAGCGCGGTGTATGTGCAGATAATCCGCGCCCCATCTTTGCGCCGCATAATTTGCTAGCGGAATGGTAAATATCGTGCGGCCCGTTTCTCCCATCCGCGCCTCTATTGCTTCGGGCTCAAACGCCTGGCGTCTGATAAGCGCGCTTATGCCCAAAGCCTGAAATACCTTCATAGCGTTCGGCGGGATTTGAATGCCTGCCCCCACCTCTTCAAGGGCAGCGCTTTGCTCGAACACCAAAACCTCATGCCCAAAATGGGCGCAACATAAAGCGGCCGTCAGCCCGCCTATTCCGCCCCCGGCAATAAGAACTTTCATAACGCTTTATACCTTAAGCTATCGCGGCCTTACGGGAGCCGAGCCATACCATTTTTTATAGGCGCGAGAAAAAGCGCTTTGCTCACTATATCCTAACTCCCCCGCAATCTGCACCTGCGAATAAGTCCCTTGCTGCCGTAAAATTTCATATCGGTCTCGCCTTACATTTTCTAATATCTCTCGAAAAGACGTCTCTTGTTCCTTCAATAGGCGCCTAAGACGCCATTCTGGCAAATTCATTTTCTCTGAAATATTACTAATGGTGCAAGGCTCTTCTCCTAAGACTTTCCTTATGTAAGCTTTGACCGCCTCACTCTCAGAGATATCCTGGTCCAAAAGAGAGAGATCATGCTCAAGCCGGGCGGTTAATAGCGCCAATATTTTTGGGTTATGCCCTGGCAGTTTCACATCCAAAAACGCCTTATCAAAGGATAGCACATCTTGCTTCGCCCCATATTCTATCGGGCAATCAAAAAAGCTAAGATAGAGGTCTTTATAGTCCTCATTCTCATGGCGCAGCTGCATTTTTTTAACCGATAGGCCATGAACAGCTTTTATCCAAAGACCTAACCTTGCCAATGTGGCAAATGACAAATCTGATACATGGCGTAATTTCTTGGGTGCCTCTTCCTCAGTGACCCAATGAATATGCGCGATATTTTCATCAATCACGAGTTTATTCAGCCCATAAGTTTGCGCCAGGGGTTCAAATCGTTCACTTAATTTAAAGCCGTCTCCTAAGTTCTTACAATATAGTATCGTAAAAGCGATATCATTATAGGTTACATTGCCATGATTAAGGCCACACCGAAATCCTATGGCGGGGTCTTTGGTTACGGTTTCAGCTATCTGAAAAATATCAACCAAGACACGACCGTCAAATCTTTTTAGCGGGTCTTCAAGCGCCGCCCGCCCGCCCGGCACCACGTCCATCAAGGCAGATTCCGTCAGACCTAAGCCAATTAAGCTTTCTATATTTTTTGTCAAAAACCGAGATGATGTTGCGCCCATAAGTCGTCGATATTCAATTTGTTCGAAATTGTCAAAACTATAAGTTCAAAATCGTCAAGACTTTGATGGGTCATTTTGATAGTG
>CAZJRU010000099.1:2305-6538 GCA_964548315.1 uncultured Hellea sp. | reverse complement strand
GCTGTGTCACACGCAACGACGGGACGACTGTTTGTAAATCACTTATGTCAAGAATGGTCGCTTGCTCTATCGTCAGTCCACTGGTCACAGATACCGCGATAGGCACTTCTTGAAGCGTTTGTTCGCGTTTGGTCGCCGTGACTATGATCTCATCATCAAACTGTGCGTATGCAGGAACGGCAATGGCTGTTGCCAATACGACCGTAGAGCTAAGTAGAAGAGTTTTTTTGAGCATGTTTCCCCCAGAGGTTTATGGTTTCTCCTATTCACTCTTGTATGAGTGACTTTCATAATTTAGCGGTACAGTGCAACTAGTTGCATATCAAGCTTGATTTCTCTCTTTTTTAAAAGATGTGACCTTTTCATCACACATACCCCCTTCGAACCCTTGGCTTTTTATCTCAATCAGATTACAGCCACGCGAATGACTGACGTACAAAAAAACGCAGACTGGCAAGTCCAAACAGCATCCGAAGAGGACGTCGGCATAAGGCTGGATAAATGGCTGGCTGGCTGGACCGAATTATCGCGCACTCGCCTGCGGGTTTTAATCGAAAGCGGACAGGTCAGAGCCAATGGGGATATCGTCAAATCACCCACGGCTAAAATCAAGCACGGTGTTGAATATGCCTTATTGGTGCCGCCGCCTGTAGACGACACCCCTATGCCAGAGAACATTCCGCTCGATATTGCTTTCGAAGATGAACACCTGATTGTGGTCAATAAGCCCGCAGGCATGACGGTACATCCGGCTCCTGGGTCACGCTCTGCAACGCTGGTAAATGCTTTGCTTCATCATTGCGCCGATAGCCTCTCGGGGATTGGGGGCGTCATGCGGCCCGGTATTGTTCACCGAATAGACAAAGATACATCGGGTTTACTCGTTGTTGCTAAAACAGATCAAGCCCATCAGTTTTTATCACAGCAATTTGCCAAGCATAGCGTTGAACGGCGTTATGTTTGCTTAGCCCGTAGCGCGCCTAAGCCCAGAGAAGGACAAATCGTTTCACGCCTTGCCCGAAGTCCCAATGATCGCAAAAAACAAGCCGTTGTTCGGGGGACTTTAGGCAATATCAACGCCTCAGACCACGGGCGTCACGCTGTCACAAACTACAAATATATCAAAGGCTTCGGACGACAGGTTGGCGCGGCGCTAGGCACGCCTCAAGTAAGCTGGATTGAATGCCGCCTCGAAACCGGACGGACCCATCAAATTCGGGTTCACCTTGCCCATATAGGCTGTCCGTTACTTGGCGATCCACTTTATGGGAAACAACGCGCTTTCTTGACATCAAAAAATCCGAACGAGTTAGCTGTCGCGCAGGCCTTGAAGGCTTTCAAACGACAAGCTTTGCATGCTGCGAGCCTTGGTTTCATTCATCCTGCCACGAAAAAGGACATGCAGTTTGAACAAACCCTACCGCCCGACATGGCGAAACTCGTAGATATTCTCAACGGGCTAGAACTATAAGCCGACCAAAGTTGGAACTGTTTTTCGGAGCTCAAATTTCAAAACCTTGCCCGTGCCACCGCGCGGGAGTTCAGACATAATGTGTAGGTATTTGGGCTTTTTAAATGACGCCAATTGGCCATCCACATGCTTTAAGACATCATCGAGGGAGAGGCTTTCGCCTTCTTTTACAACGGCACAAACACATCCTGTTTCTCCAAATTTTTTATCGGTAACACCGATAACAGCGACCTCTATAATCTGCGGCATTTGATATAAAACATTTTCTATTTCCGCAGGATATACGTTTTCGCCGCCTGAAATATACATGTCTTTGACGCGGTCTTCGATATACACATACCCCTTTTCATTCATCCGCCCGATATCACCAGACTTAAACCATCCATCGACGAATGACTTTTTATTAGCTTCAGGGTTTTTCCAGTAACCTGGCGTAATCGCGGCGCCTTTGAATTGAATTTCACCAGGAACATTGGGCGCGCAAACATTTCCGCTCTCATCCACGATGCGAACGGTTGAATGCATCAACGCCCTGCCCGCTGAGCCAATCATTTCCGGAATATCTTCTTTGCGAAGCATTGTGCCTCCAGCCGCCGTTTCGGTCATCCCATAACCTTCTTGTATGACCACGCCTCTTTCAAGCCACCACTCTACGAGGGATACAGGAACTGTTTCAGCACCGCATAGCGCCGTCACGATACGTGAGAAGTCCGTCTTTTCAACATCAGGATGCGCCTTCATGGCATTATAAGCTGCAGGAACCATAAAGAGCAGATTGATACCCAGTTCCTCATTATCGATCGCTTTCAATGTCGCGTCAGGATCAAACATTCGCATTATTACGGCTGTTCCCCCCACCGATATACTAGGCAGCGCCGTCACATTTAGCCCGCCAATATGAAAAAGAGGCATATTATTGAGCGACACTTGCGCCGGGCCGCTATCAGGAAGACGCGCTGTTGACCCTGTTGTAAACTCAAGCATAGCGTGGGTAATAATTACGCCTTTTGGCATACCTGTTGTGCCCGAAGAGTACATCAGCAAGCATTGCTCTTGGATATCTTGAGGTTCAAATGTATAAATTGGTGTGGCTGCGGATAAGCCGCGTTCATAGCCGCTATCTCCGCCCAAACCATCTGTATCCACCCAATGTTCTACCTTGGTTAAAGCTTTGGCGGCCTCACCTAGCGGTTTAAAAGGCTCATCAACCAAAACCATTGAGGACTCAGAATCATTTAAGATGAAAGCTAGTTCTGGGGGCGTTAGCCGGAAATTTAAGGCCAAGCATACGGCGCCAATCCGCCAACAGCCAAAAATTAATTCCATCACATCCGACGTGTTCAAACACAGATAAGCTACTCGGTCACCTTTTTTTATGCCTTTTGACTTTAGAAATCCCGCCACGCGCCCAGCGCGCTCATGTAGATCTTTATAGGTAAATCGACGCTTGCTCATCAGGTCAATCATCGCGATTTTATCGGGCGTTGTGACGCTGTGATATTCGATCCAGTCTCGTGCAAATATCGTCATTAAACTTCTCCTATAAACCCATTTGGCGGACTGCGAGATCACGCATGATTTCCTCAGAACCGCCGCCTATCGCCATGACTTTGACTTCACGGTAGATACATTCAACGCGATTGCCACGCAAATAACCCGCGCCGCCAAGAATTTGCATCGCTTCAGAGGCAACGAATTCGAGAGCTTTGGTTGAAAAAAACTTTGCTTTGGAGAGTTCCGCGACAGGCATTTCCCCCTGCTCCATATTCCAACAAATCATATTCATATAACTTTCTACGGCGTCAATTTTAGCAGACATATCCGCAATTTTATGACGGATAACTTGGTGCTTAATCAGTGGCTTACCAAATGTTTCTCTCTGTTTTGCCCATTCAATTGAGTCCTCATATGCGGCCTTCATCATCCCTAGACAGCCAGCGATTAAAGCCAAACGTTCATTGTTAAAGTTATTCATAATGGCCAGAAAACCATAATCTTCCTGTCCCATCAAATTCGTCGCGGGTACACGGCAATCATCGAAAAACAGCGTGGCTTGGTTAGAGGCCCACCAGCCCATTTTTTTAGATAGCGGAGCCCGTGAAAACCCTGGCGAGTCTTTTTCTACAAAGAAAAGCGAAATACCTGTAAGGCCCGGTCCGCCTGTCCTTGCCCCGATTACAAAGTAGTCGGACTCCATCCCCCCCGTAATGAAAGTTTTAGACCCATTGATAACAAAATGATTGCCGTCGCGTTTAGCTGTGGTTTTCAGCCGCGCGACGTCAGAGCCCCCGCCCGGTTCAGTAATGCCCAGGCTAGAGCCTTTTTTACCTTGCACAATATCTTTAAGGACGCGATCTCGAATTTCAGGAGCAGCTAAGCGCTGTATGGGGTCAAGCGAAATTCCGCGCCCGCCAACTGCCGCGCCGATTCCACCAAACCCGCACTTTGCCATTTCCTCTGCCGCAATAGCCCGCATAAAGGGATCGTCAAAGCCATGACCGCCATATTCCTCGTCTATACCAAAGCCAAAAAAGCCAAGCGCGCCTAGCTTTTCATGTAATTCCCAAGGAACAGAACCCGCTTCATCCCATTCAAATGCAAAGGGCGAAATTTCTTTTTCGACAAAATTGCGGACAGTATCGCGAAACGCGGCCCGTTCTTCATTATCAAAAGGATTTTGCATATCTCATCCCGCTGCTCGGCATTTATATCCGATATGCCTTCTCAGATTATTATATGCAACAGTTTGCATATGGATATTT
>CAZJRU010000099.1:0-2205 GCA_964548315.1 uncultured Hellea sp. | reverse complement strand
AATAAGCGTCTTAAATGTTATTTGGATTTGAAAGCTAATTTTCTGCGCGCTATAGCGCGTCATGAAAACATTTTTGCTTACCAGCCTATCACTTATTATAAGTGTGTCTATCTCGGGGTGTGCAACTGCCCCAAATCCTGAAGAAATATGTACTTCTGAATGGATAGGCGAACGCTCTGCCAAAGCGATAGGCAAGATTGAGAGCAAAGCAGGACGCTCCATCAGTGCGTTGACGAAAGCCGCAGAAAGTTGGTCCAAAGGCAAAACACCAGGTCTTTTTCAAATGCTCGCCCTGCAAAACGCATTCAAAGGCCTAGAGAAAGAGCTAACCACAGGTGTTGGCATGAAGGACTTAAGAACCTTGGCAAAAACATGTAATAATCCAGAAATTATTTCGGATGCTATGGGCAATTTACTTCGCAAGCAGAATTTACCGGATAATCTTATTAATTTCATTGAAAATTTCGAACCGTATCAAAGACTAATAACCCAGCAGGTTGAGACGCAGAAAATAGCATATTTATTGACCCCGTAACCGGGCAGCCCTAAAGGGCCCGATATGTCTTATTGCGTTACAGCCTTATACCATTTTACGCGCTTGTCAGATTATGAGCAGCTGAAGGCTCCGCTGCAAAACATGTGCGAGATGCTGGGTATAAAAGGAACCTTGTTACTCGCTTATGAGGGGATAAACGGAACGATTGCTGGAACTGACGCGGCGGTTTCTCAAATTCTTGAATATCTTAAAGCAGACCCCAGACTTGCAAATTTAGAACACAAAGAATCCCGCGCCGAAAAAATGCCCTTTTACCGGATGAAGACACGGTTAAAACGTGAAATTGTTACCATGGGGATAGACGGAATAGATCCCAATAACGTGGTGGGAACCTATGTAGACCCAAAAGACTGGAATGATTTAATAAGCGATCCTGATGTCATTCTTATAGATACGCGAAATGATTATGAAGTCGAAATCGGGACTTTCAAAGGTGCTCTCAATCCTGACACGCAGACATTTCGCGAGTTTCCCAAATGGGTCGAAGACAACCGAGGCATTTTAAATAAGCCAAAAGTCGCTATGTTTTGCACGGGCGGAATTCGCTGTGAGAAAGCCAGTTCCTTTATGAAACAAAATGGTTTTGATGATGTCTATCACCTCAAAGGTGGTATTTTAAAATATCTTGAAACCCAGCCAAAATCCGAAAGCTTATGGGATGGAGATTGCTTCGTATTCGATCAACGTGTTGCCGTCAAACACGGGCTTGAACAAAGTGATTATGATCAATGCTATGCTTGCCGCTATCCCATAACCGTTAAAGACAAAAAGTCTTCGTTTTATGTGAAAGGTGTTTCCTGCCCGCGATGTCATGATAAAATGAGTGAGGATCAGCGCAATCGCTTTGCGCAGCGCCAGAAACAAATTGAACTGTCTCAACAACGCGGGGAGAAACACTTAGGGCGGAACTCAAAATCTATCTAATTAACCAACCCGCGCAAATTAAGACGGCAAATAATATGGGTTGATGGATCATATAAATCAGTAGGCTGCGTTTGCCTGTAAAGCTAATTGCCCTTGCCATACGATTGTCACTCCCCTCTAAAGTTAAATTTCTATTTGCATACTCTGATGTCCTAAAAATTTGGCTGAAAGCCAGACCAAGACAGGCTACACCCAACCATGGAAATAAGGGCACAAAGTCTTCGGTATAACCAGGGAGCGTAGAAATAAAATCGAATGGCCACCGCCTAGGAAGCCAGCCTATAAAAAAACCGATCAAAATCCCAATGCCAATCATCATTGTAAGCTTCCAATTCACGCCGGATAACAAAAACACAAAGCAACTCGCCAATGCCATGAAATGCAAAATCCCAAAGTAAATCCAACTTTTGGCAAACATAACGAGAGACATTATGGTGATTATGAATGCGCAGACAGCAATTTTACTCAAACGCTTATAGAAAGCTCTGTAATTTCTTCCATGAGCGGTAGCCAGCCCCATAGAAGCTCCCATCGTAAAAACGAATAGAGAGACTATAACATATCGCCAATAGCGCCACCCATCCCCGTCAGGGATAGTCCAACTTGTCCAGCCAAAGTATTTCAAATCATAGCAAAAATGGTAAGCTATCATCATGACTATCGCGAACACCCGCAATACATCAATTAAAAACACTCTAGGCATTTTAACGTTCATCATTTACCTT
>CAZJRU010000098.1:0-6622 GCA_964548315.1 uncultured Hellea sp. | reverse complement strand
CGTCCCCATACATTGGCAGCATGTGTGGACACCCCAATCATAGCAATCATCCATATCGCATAGGAAACGCTATAAGCGATAAGAGATAACACCGCCATTAACATCACAAGCGGGTTATTTAGGCGGTCTCCTGCTGCAGCCAGCACATCACGCGGATTATCATCCCCGAGACCAGACATCGTCATAAAGAAATTCGCATCGCCTGTGACCAGTCCAACCCCGATAATCATAATAATATAAATAAGGATATATCCGCCTAAGAACGGAACCAAATAGGCTGGAAATAACGTCCAAAACTTGCCTTTTGTCATTGCCCGCGCGTTCGAGACACTGACTTTATTATTGAGGATGGACAGCGCCGAAGTCGGCGCCAATCTAACTGAGGCCGAAATTAACAGAAACGGTGTCGTTATTAGCACGAAAGTTCCCAATAAAACTCCTATTGCGCCAAGCGAGGCCAATAAGACGAAGAAAAACACGGCCAGAAAATAAATTAGAAATATAATTCCGAAAACAGCTAATTGTGACAGAAAGACCAATAATTCATCTCGGCCAAGATTGAAGGGTCGTTTAGGCGTTTCTGTGCCTCTCAAGACTTTCCTGTGAAGAGCGGCTTCAGCCATAACCCAAGCCAGCCAATATCCCGCCATTAAGAGGCAATATGCAGGTGCCATTTTTAACAACAGAGCATTCAAGGCAGAATTATCGATAGCGCCAGACTCTTTGTTTAAAATCGCCTGCATATTCGCTTGATTTATAGCCAGAAGGTCACCGTAATACGGCAATATCATCGGCCAAATAATAAGGCTAAAGACAGAAATAATAGCGGACGTCCAAAAAATAAGCCGCCAACCAAATTGCCGTCCGCCCGACGTCTGGAAAGCTTGGGTTACGGCTACATCAAACTTAAACACATTCATGATTCTTCCCCTATAGCTAATCATCTTAAATCAAAACCGCAGTTACGTATAGGTAAGGCTTGCGCCGTCTTACGCCCTGCCCTACATCGCGCGGCATGAGTTCAAAAATTAAGACGAATATCAAACCTGTTCATATTATTGGCGCGGGTATGGCTGGCTCCGAAGCGGCGTGGCAATGTGTGCGTATGGGCGTACCTGTTGTGCTTCATGAAATGCGCCCTAAGCGTATGACGGAGGCGCATCAAACAGACGGTTTTGCTGAGCTTGTGTGTTCCAACTCTTTCCGCTCGGATGATAAAACGGGCAATGCTGTCGGCGTCTTGCATGAAGAAATGCGTAAAGCCGATAGCCTCATCATGGGCATGGGCGATATGACCAAGCTCCCAGCAGGCGGCGCTTTGGCCGTTGACCGGCAGCAATTTTCAGACGCGGTAACAACGATATTGCAGCAACACCCTTTGGTGAGTGTTGAATATGGCGAGGTCAAAGGCCTCCCGCCCAAAAACTGGGGCAACACCATCATTGCAACAGGCCCCCTAACCGCGCCCTCATTGGCGGGGGCTATTTTAGACTTAACCGGTGAAGACAGCCTCGCCTTTTTCGACGCGATTGCGCCGATTGTTTATAAAGACAGTATCGACTTTTCTAAGGCGTGGATGCAATCACGCTATGATAAAAAAGGCCCCGGCGGGGACGGCGCGGACTATATCAATTGTCCGCTGGACGCAGAGCAATATGCCACCTTTATAGAAGACCTTATCAGTTCTGATCAAACAGAGTTTAAAGACTTTGAAAAAGACACCCCTTATTTTGAAAGCTGCCTGCCCATCGAAGTCATGGCGGCGCGCGGGGCGGAGACCTTGCGCTGGGGCCCAATGAAACCTGTGGGGCTGACCAATAAGCATAATCCGACGGTTAAGGCTCATGCGATTGTGCAGCTACGCCAAGATAACGCCTTGGGTACGCTTTATAATATGGTAGGGTTCCAGACAAAGATGAAATATGGCGCGCAGGCTGACATCTTCAAAAAGATACCGGGGTTAGAAAACGCAGTCTTTGCGCGGCTAGGCGGGATACATAGAAATACATTCATAAACTCCCCTAAGCTCTTGAATAAACAGCTACAATTAACAAAGCGGCCTGACCTTCGTTTTGCAGGGCAAATTATGGGCGTAGAAGGTTATGTCGAAAGCGCGGCCTTAGGCCTTATCACTGGCCGTATGGCCGCCGCGCAGGCCTTGGGCCATAAACCCTATATCGCGCCCCCCCTCACAACAGCGATGGGCTCATTGGTAGAGCACGTGACAGGCGGTTATATGACAGGTCCCAAAGCCAAGTTCCAACCGATGAATGTAAACTTCGGATTATTTCCGCCTATCGAAGGCTTAGTCTATGATGATGGGAGCGGGAAACGCCTGCGCGGAAAAAACAAAACCCGCTTTCGTAAAAGCAAATTCGCAGAGCGCGCGCTACGCGACATTGAAGGCTGGGTTAAAGCTTAAGCCCGTTTAAGAAGATGTAGAAATCCATATGTCCATTGAGCGCTTCTCCTGCGCCGTTTTCCCAACTTTGAAGTCTGATGGGCTGTATTGCTATTCTTTGCTTCCCACTTTCATGGATTAAAATCGGTACGGTGAAGTCATTTAAACTGCCTTGTTCAATGCGTTGAACCGCCCATGTGTCTAAATCATACCCCGTAATCTTGACGTCGTTCCTCCAAATCTCAAGCTGTCCTTTCTCAATGGATATCTTGAAATCATTACGATCATAAAGCGTTTGCACATTAGAGCTGCTCGCTAATTGATTGAAATAGTGACTGTAAGTTCCCAGGATTAAGTCAAAGCCGCTAATATTTAGCGGCTTGTTTCCATGCTCATAAAGTGAGCTTTGATTAAGGCTCCCATTATAACGGGTTGGAACTCTGACGCCTTCTAATCCAAGATTGTCATAAATATCGGTTAAAGAAAAATCGTCTTTTGGCTGATAGCCGATACGCGCAAACGCGTGTTTCAGCTGTTTATTCGCTTTCTGTCCTTTAAGGTAATTAATCGCGCTCTTCGCGCGTTGTGCGGCTTTGGTGTCGCTGACCTCAAATCCATTATCAGTTTTAGAAACAGCAGTTTGAAGCGCTATATCAAGACGATTTTTTTGACTGCTTACCGAGAGCCAGCCGCTCCCTATTGTTCCTAAAAACAAGAACGCGGCGGCCGTTCCTGGTATCAGCCGAATATCGCGCTTATTTTTGGGACCAAATGAAAACCAAGCACTCAGCCCTAAAACCCATATAACAATCAAACATAGCGCGGCGCGTTCCGATGTGAACCCATAGGCTTGTACGCGCACAAATGTGGCAATCGCCAACATAAAGGCTGCGGGAATAGACATTGGAAACCAGAGCTTTCTAAATAGCTTGGCAAGCGCTTTCGTTTGAATAAAGGGAGGTTCTAAAACAAGCCATGTTAAAGTCCCGACCAAAAGAAACGGGGTCGTTAGCTGCGCAATTTCGCCTTTTGGCAAGGCCCCTGCCATCAGTATTTTTAACGCATAAGCTAAGAGAATAGCCGCATAGATGAGCGTTAAAGGCGATAAAAGCCATGTCCCTAGAAACGCCACAGCTTTAGAAACAAAGCCGGGATTATCGATAAGTTCATCGTAAGGTTCATCCACGGGCGGCACAGTGGAGAGCCAGTAGAGCGGCGCTAGCAACCCTAGGCCTATTGGCAGTAAAAGGCGCTCAATTAATTCATTTATACTGAGCCCGAATAGAGATTTAAGCGCGGCCTGAATGGCTAATATTCCGAGGGTAAATATAATGGAACCCACAACAGCAAATATAGCCCCTGTCCAAATTTTATGTGTGAAGTCCCAGACATGAAGATCATCGCGGCTTTGCCGCCACCGCACGGCATTGCCTAATAAAAGCAAGACACATCCTACGGCCATTACCAAATTCAACCGCAAGGCTTCAGAGAACCAAAACAGAACTAGGAGACCTAACGTAACTCCTATTTTAAGCGGGAGTAATTTAGATGTCTTTTGCCCCTCACCTGCCAGCGTGATGATTACGCAGCTATAGGCACTAATCACTAGCCCCACCAACAAACGTCCTATTTGCTCGTTGCTGGTAGAGCGATCGATGATAATCACAATCGCCGTAAATATCGCCATGAGAATAACAGCAATAGGAAAGCGGGCTATCACTGCGTTTAAATCAGGAACTCGCTCCCGCCAGCGTTTGAGGTTTGCTTGCACTAATTAACCGTCGGGATGGTGATGAGCGCCGGCGCGCCGGGTCCAAATGGCCAGCCTAGGAAAATCCATATCATGACAAGTAAAACACCCGTTATCAGCATCCAGATTGAATAAGGGATCATCATCGCGGTTAGAGACCCTAATCCAAAATTCTTTGTCCAGCGCTGTGCAAATACTAATACCAAGGGGAAGTAAACCATCAGCGGGGTGATAATATTGGTCGCCCCGTCCCCAACCCGGTAAACAGCTGTCGCCGCATCTGGACTAACACCAAGCAGTAATAGCATGGGAACTAAGACTGGTGCCAGCAAGGCCCATTTGGCAGAGGCGGAACCAACAAAAAGATTGAGTAATCCGGCAAATAAAACAATCAAACCAAGTACGATGGGAAGCGGCAAACCGCTGGATTGGATTGCGTCCGCCCCGTGAACCGCAGATACTAACCCCAAATTGGACCAGTTAAACATGGCAACAAAATGCGCCGCAGCAAACATAAGGACGAGATAATAACCCATATCTTTCATGGCTTCGCTCATCATATCCACAAGATCTTTTTGGCTTTTAATTGTGCCTGCCGCTTTTCCGTAAGCCCAACCCGCGGCCAAAAATAGGATCATAAAGCCCGCAACAAGGGATTTGAAAAACGGTCCGTAATTTGACACTGACGCACAAAGCCCAGCACTTGCTTGGTCGGCAGGACAAGCCGTTGGGTCATAAAGCGGACGTCCCGGCATAAAGGTCATCAAGGCCCAAGCTATACAAACTCCGATCAAGGCATACAACGCCCAGCGTAGCCCCTTGCGCTGATCCGCCGTTAACGGCTTGTCTTCATTTCCATAGGACTCCATATCGCTCCCGCTATCTGGCACCCATTTGCCTAAACGGGGTTCAATAATTTTATCCGTCACAATCCAAATTAAAGGCAGATATACAAAGAGCAATGCAATGATGAAGAAGGCATTGCCAGCTATGTTGGAGGTCCAGCCTGCGTCGATTGAGCTGGCGTCATAAGCTGTTTCCGTAATGCCGTATAAAAGCGCGTCTAGCTGCCCGGGCGCAATATTAGCGGAGAAGCCGCCAGATACGCCCGCAAAGCCGCAAGCAATACCCGCCAAAGGATGACGGCCAGCGGCAGCAAAAATAATGGCGGCCAGCGGTATCATCACAACATAACCCGCATCCGCCGCGTGGTTAGAAAGCATCGCGACAAGGGCAACAACAGGCGTGAGAAGAAACTTAGGCGCATTTCGTAGCGCCGCTTTAATCGCGCTAGCAAAAAGGCCTGAGCGCTCTGCAACGCCCGCCCCCAACATAACGACAAGCACATAACCTATGGGATGAAAATGGGTGAACGTCTTGGGCATCTCTACCCAAAGGCGGCGAATATTTTCCGGCGCTAAGAGGCTTATGCCTTTTATGACAAGGGGGTTGCCGCTTGCGTCAACTTTGGTGGGATGATTTGCGGAGACGCCAAATAGGCTACAAATAATCGAAACACCGACAAGAAAGAGTATGAGATAAAAGAAGATAAAAACGGGGTCGGGCAAACGGTTGCCCGTGCGTTCCACCCATCCTAAAAACCCCTTTTGTGTTGGCGCTTGGTGCGTATCGCTCATGATATCCCTTTTATTTATTGCTTAAACTCTACCCCGCATCACAGCAGCTAGCAAGCGTAGGCGTTTTCGAAGCGGTGAATAAGACACGCTCATCGCCGCTGGATCATGCGCCTTATGTGTTAGCCGCTTCCTATATCCAGTCACCAATGCACTATAAGCGGCGGCAGGGAATGCGGCGCTATCTAGCGCGTGCAAGCCATCACATGCCTCATGCGCCTGCTCAGCCGCGTTGCATATATCCTCAAACGAAATCTCGCTGAGCATTCCCGACTGATAGTAGCGATAAGCGCGCGCCAACCCCGTTAGCCCCCACGCCTCACCTGCCGCCATAACCATATCATCGGGGGTATGATCTGTAACTTTGACCGCGAGCTGCATTAAAAGGCCAGAGGTATTGCGGCAATAGATCTTTGCCTCTTCTAGATTAGAGAATGGTCTGGGGTCTAAATCACGTTCACGCGCGTCTATGAGCTTATCTATCCAGAAGCGCGGAACATCATATGTCTTTACCATTTCGCCTAATGGCACCGTTATTTCATGCTGGCGAATGGGCCGGTCTTCATAAATCTCTGCAACGGCGTCTCGCCACCATTGATAGCGTATCGCGCCAATCATCGGCTCACTGACCAACTCAGGCACTTTGGCAAGCTCATAATGAAAGGCGTAAAGCAATAATAAGCGTTCGCGTGTTTGCTTATCCGCAAACATGGCGGCGCGGCATCGGTCGGGGTCAACTTGTTTAAGCTGCTCTAATGTCGGGGCTGAAATCATCAAATATATACAACTTATCGAGTCTATCCCCGTAAATCCACACGGGCACTGTTGCGGTAGATA
>CAZJRU010000097.1:0-6685 GCA_964548315.1 uncultured Hellea sp. | reverse complement strand
ACAGTGCGTTCATCGACGTAAATATCTGCGCCCCATACAAGGTCGAGTAACTGAGCGCGGCTAAAGACCCTCTGAGGCCGCTTTAGCAAAACTTGGAGAAGCTTAAATTCTGTTGGACCTAACTTTACTGTATTTTCCCCGCGTTTAACACGGTATGTTTCAGTATTGAGCGTAATGTCAGCATAGTTGTATTCAATAGCTGATTGTCCCGATTTTCGTAAATTAGCCTTTATGCGGGCCACCAGTTCTTTGATCGAATAGGGCTTTACCACATAGTCATCTGCGCCGACTGCAAGGCCCCGCACTTTGTCATCTTCGGTCCCGCGCGCGGTTAGCATTATAACAGGCAGAAATTTATTTTCAGGGATGGCCTTGATTTGGCGGCACACTTCTGTGCCAGCCATATCGGGCAGCATCCAATCGAGTAGGACGAGGTCAGGGTTTTCTTCTTGGATGAGTAAAAGGCCCTCTTCTGCATAGGGCGCATGTAGGACGCGAAAGCCCTCGGCTTCAAGATTATATTGCAAAATCTGCGCTTGCGCGATTTCGTCTTCTATAATCAGTATGAGGTGTTCCATTTAGCTATCCGCGTTAAGCTCATCGATATCTAAAATTATTTTACTTGTCTTGTCATCTTTTTCTCGTTTGCCTTCAGGCCATTCACCGTTAACGAGATAGATTGTTTCTTTTGCGATGTCGGCCACATGGTCACCCATGCGTTCGATGTTTTTTGCAATAAAAATCAAATGCATCGCGCCGCCAATATTTCGTGTATCTTCCATCATATAGGTTAGCAGCTCACGGAACAAAGAATTGTTCATATGATCGACATGCTTATCGTCCTCACGCACAGCCTGAGCGGCTTCGGCATCTCGCTTGCTATAAGCGTTTAGGGCGTCTTGGGTCATCTTCTGAACCAATTCACTCATCCGCGCCAATGTATCTAGTGAGCCTGTAAATGCGCCGGCTTTGGCAATCGTATTGGTACGGCGGGCCGTGTTTTTGATGTAATCGCCTATGCGCTCTAAGTGCCGCGCAATCTTCAAGCTCATCACAACGGTTCTTAGATCGACTGCAACAGGTTGGCGCAGGGCAAGGACTTTGATAGCGACATCATTAAGCTCGGTTTCAAGCGCGTTAATCCGGCTATCGCCTTTCATGACTTGTTTGGCTAAGACACGGTCTTCCTTTTGTAACGCCTGTGTTGCGTTTTGAAGTTGCCGCTCAACAAGGCCGCCCATTTCAAGAACGAGGCTATCGATTTGATTAAGATCATTATTGAAGGATGAAACAATATGTGTGTCGCTCATGATGGGGGCTCCTATCCTATGCGGCCAGAAATATAGTTTTGGGTCAGCTCATTTTCAGGGGTTGTGAACATTTTATCTGTGTTCCCATATTCAATGACTTTCCCAAGATGGAAGAAAGCCGTCTTCTGCGATATCCTCGCGGCCTGCGCCATAGAATGCGTTACAATGACAATTGTATAGTGCTTTTTCATGCTCTCCATCAAATCTTCAATGATGGCTGTCGCAATCGGGTCGAGCGCGGAGCATGGTTCATCCATAAGGATGATTTGCGGGTTTACGGCAATCGCGCGGGCAATACAAAGGCGTTGCTGCTGACCACCTGACAGACTTGTCCCTGGGTCATCAAGGCGGTCTGAAATTTCGTCATAAAGCCCCGCCCGTTTGAGGGAGGTAATCACGATATCTTCGAGCTGATCTTTAGACTCCGCAAGGTCATGAATACGCGGGCCATAAGCCACGTTATCAAAAATGGATTTCGGAAACGGGTTCGCCTTTTGAAAAACCATGCCAATTCGAGCCCGTAGTGCAACAACGTCCACTTTAGGGCTATAAATATCCTGTCCCGCAAATTCGATTTTGCCCGAAACTTTGCAAATATCAATTGTGTCATTCATCCGGTTAAAGCAGCGCAAGAAGGTTGACTTACCACAGCCAGAGGGGCCGATAAGCGCCGTAATTTGGTTCTCAGGGATATCAAGCGAAACGTTATCAATCGCTTGTTTTTTGCCGTAAAATACATCGACATTCTTTGCCGTCATAATCGGTGTCTTAACCGCAATCTTAGTCTCAGTGTTTTGCATGTCTATAGTCTCGGCCATTACCAGCGCCTCTCTAATTTTCGCCGCAAGTAAACTGCGAGTAAATTCATCAATACCAAAAATACAAGCAGCACAATAATTGCCGCTGAGGTACGTTCCACAAATCCTTTTTCAGGGCTATCCGCCCATAAGAAAATTTGAACGGGTAGTGACGTCGCCACATCTGTCACCCCTTTGGGAATGTCCACAATAAAAGCCACCATACCAATCATCAAAAGCGGCGCTGTCTCGCCAAGTGCGCGGGCCATGCCCAAGATGGTTCCTGTTAACATGCCGGGTAGAGCCAGCGGGACAACATGATGAAACGTTGTCTGTGTCTTGGACGCGCCCAGCCCTAAAGCGGCGTCCCGAATGCTATTGGGGACCGAACGCAATATAGAACGTGAGGCAATAATAATTGTTGGCAAGGTCATAAGCGCAAGAACCATCCCCCCGACCAATGGCGTCGAGCGCGGCAAGTGGAAGAAGTTCAAGAAAATAGACAGACCTAATAAACCAAATACAATTGACGGTACAGCGGCGAGATTATTGATATTCACTTCAATGAAGTCGGTAAGACGGGTTTTCTTTGCATATTCTTCAAGATAGACCGCCGTCAGAATCCCCAGTGGAAAGGATATCAAGAAGCAAACCAAGAGGCTGAAAAATGAGCCAAAGGCGGCGCCCAAAATACCCGCCATCTCAGGTTCTCTCGAATCTCCATTGGTAAAGAGCGCCGTGTTGAATTTACGCTTTATGATGTCCTTGTCTTTAAGTGTTTCAATCCAACCAATGTCTTGGTCTTTCAACCGTCTTAAGTCTTCACTGATTGTTTCATCGATTTTACCCTTCATGAAAAGGTCAACTTCAGACGTCGCCGTTAGCCAGACTGTCTGCGTTGTCCCAATCAGCGCAGGGTTCTCCTTGACCATATTGCCGAGCTCGAAAACGCTCCCACTACTTATCAGCTTATAAAGCCGTCTTTTATCATTGCGCGTTGTCACCTCAGGAAAGGTCTGCGCGAGGCTATTTGTGATCAGGGGTTTATAATTCGCGCCCGCAATAACGTCTGCGTCACCTGTCCTTGCAGGATCAATGAGCTGCTGCGCAAAATTAATATCAAGCCCAATTTTTGTTTGTTGAAAAGCGCCCGCGCCGCGAAATAAAATCGCAACAAACATAAAAACCAAAAAGGAGAGTGAAATTAGAATCGCAATCCGTCCATACCACTGAAAGCGTGCTTCCTTGGCATGACGCTTCTTAAGCTGGTCTGAAGTTGTAAGGGTGAGAGAAAGATCAGGCATATTTTCGCTTATAACGGTCAACTATTTTGAGCGCGACGATGTTTAGGCCAAGGGTCAGAACTAAAAGGTAAAGCGCAATCGCAAAAGCCGCGAGCGTTTTCGCTGAATCAAATTCCTGATCGCCTGTTAAAAGCGTGACAATCTGAACCGTCATCGTTGTAACGGCCTCAAAGGGGTTCAGGCTAAGGTTAGCCGCAAGGCCTGCCGCCATAACCACAATCATCGTCTCTCCAATGGCGCGCGAAATCGCTAGCAAAAGACTGCCCATAATTCCGGGCGTTGCGGCGGGAAGAACAACTTTGGTAATGGTCTCAGCCTGGGTTGCGCCCATGCCTAAGGAGGCGTCTCTAAGTGCCTGCGGGACGGCGTTAATGACGTCATCAGATAATGAAGAAATAAAAGGGATGAGCATAATCCCCATAACAAGACCTGCCGCCATGGCGCTTTCAGACGAAATATCAAAACCTACGCCGGACCCCGTTGCGCGGATGATCGGCGCTACGACAAGCGCGGCGAAAAAGCCGTAAACAACCGTCGGAATTCCCGCCAAGAGCTCCAATAGGGGTTTGACATAATTACGAGTTTTCGGCTTGGCATATTCCGCAAGATAAACGGCCGAATAAAGGCCGAGCGGTGTGGCGACAATCATCGCAATCAAGCTGATGAGGAGCGTGCCTGTCAAAAGGGGGATAACGCCAAAAGCGCCGCTGGAGCCGACTTGGTCTTCGCGGATAGCGGTTTGCGGGCTCCAGTCTAGGCCGAATAAAAATTCCGAAAGCGGAACTTTGGTGAAAAACCGAAAGGCTTCAAAACTGAGCGAGACGATAATTCCAACTGTCGTCAAAATGGCGACAAGGGAACTCGCGATCAATACAAATTGAATCGCGAGTTCTTTTAATTGCGTTGAACGATTCGCATGGCGAAGCCTTAAATCAAAAGATTTCGCCACTGTATCAACCATTAGTTAAGACTAAGGCTTTCGAGGTTACCCACGCTTGTTTTCCATTGCGTACGTTCTGCGGTGTTCATTGGAATAAGTCCCTTTTCTGATAGATATCCATCAGGACCACTGGCGCGCTCACTCATGAATTCGCCGAGATATTCAGCGATTCCCGGAACAACGCCAACATTATCTTTCTTGGCATAGAAATATAATGAGCGAGATACCGGATATGAGCCGTCAGCAATGTTATCAAATGTCGGCGGCTGACCATCGACAATGCTGCCTTGCACGCTATCAGCATTTTGATCGAGGAAACTAAACCCAAAGATACCAAAAGCATTCGGGTTGGCATTTAGCTTTTGAACAATCAGATTATCGTTCTCGCCTGCTTCAATAAATCCATCATCCTCGCGGATTGTGTGGCATAGAGCTTTATAGGCATTTTTATCCGAACTTTTCAGATCTTTAATCCAGCCGAATTTTTTGCAGCCGCCTTCCATCGCCAGCTCAACAAAGGCATCGCGCGTACCCGATGTTGGCGGCGGGCCCATGACTTCGATTTTGGTATCAGGCAAAGCAGGGTTGACCTCTTTCCATGTGCGGTATGGGTTCTCAATCGTGCCGCCATTACCGTCTGGTACGTTTTTCGCCAGCGCTAGGAAAACATCTTTTAGGCCAAGCTCCATTGGCGCAGATTTACGTGAGTTAGCTAAAACGATTCCGTCATAGCCAATTTTAACTTCGACGATGTCATGAATGCCGTTTCCGGCGCAGCGCTTAACTTCGGATGACTTAATTCTGCGAGAGGCATTTGTAATATCAGGGTGGTTTTCACCAAGACCTGAGCAGAAAAGTTTCAATCCCCCGCCAGAGCCTGTGCTCTCAACGATAGGCGTTTTAAATTTGGTGGTACGGCCAAAATTCTCAGCAACGGTTGTTGCAAAAGGATAAACAGTAGAAGAGCCAACAATTTTGATCTGGTCCCGTCCGGAACTTGCAACTGTATCAGCGGCAGATTTTACTGTATTAGAGGCTGTATTGGCGACTTCATTGTTTCCGCAAGCGGCTAAACTCAAGGCCAAAAGGCCCGCAGCGAAATATTTTAATGACATGTTTCTCTCCGTCAGTCAGGCGGACTGATTCCGCCCTAGCCCAGCCTATATTTAAGCTTTTGGTAAGTTTTGCTACGCTTTTGCGAAAGAAATGTGACAGATTTTTAAAACTTTTGTGACAAGCTTTAGTTGGGGTACAAAACTTATTCTGTTAAATTAAATACCACTTGAACCTGGGTACCGAAACCAAGCTCACTATCAATTGTGAAACGGGCACGGTGGCGGCTGAGAATGTGTTTGACGATGGCTAAGCCCAGCCCCGTACCGCCGATTTCACGCGAGCGGCCCTTATCCACACGGTAGAAGCGCTCGGTCAGGCGCGGAAGATGTTCCTTGGCGATACCATCGCCTCTATCTTTAACTATGACCGTTACAGTTGATGGTGTGCTTGGTTTCTTAAAAATATCAACATCGACCTGTGAATTAGAGGGGCTATATTTGAGGGCATTCTCTATCAAATTTTGAAAGACCTCAGTTAGCTCATCACGATCACCATTGATTATAATGGCCGTGTCAGGCGCGGAGAACTTTACACGGCCTTTATAAATGGGTGTGCTTTCAGATAGCACTGCTATGACCCGCACTATTGTTGCCTTAACGTCGACAAAGTCGACTGGTAGCACATGTTCTTTCGCTTCTAGTTTTGACAAGGATAGGAGGTCCCCCACCAATCGGGTCATGCGTTCTGTTTCACCTTGCATTAAATCTAAAAAACGGTCCCGCGCTTTTTCGTCATTTCGGGCAGGTCCTTGAAGCGTTTCGACAACGCCAGAAAGAGCAGTCAATGGAGACCGGAGTTCATGACTAACATTTGCAACAAAGGTACTGCGGGCTTTCTCGGCATCTAGTTCCGCCGATATATCCAGTAACGTAAATAGAATATTGGAACCTATGGGGGCAGCACTTCCTTGATAGGCCCGAGATTGTGCTATTTTCAAAATCAAATCACAGCTTTGCAACTGCTGAGTTTCAATCGCATCTTTAAGGCAGGTCAGAGCTTCGGGTTGCCGCAAAGCCCGCGCAAAAATTTGCCCCCTAATTTTCTTCTCAAAGAGTTCATCAGCGCTCATATTTGCATGGCTAATGACTAAGTCCTCACCCACAAAAAAGGCAGGATAGGGCAAAGCATCTACAATGTGTTGAAGGGGAGTGTTCATCTGCAATTCCAGCTAATCTTGAACTTATACTATAGGCCAGTCAACTTTGAGCAACTCTTTTG
>CAZJRU010000096.1:0-6714 GCA_964548315.1 uncultured Hellea sp. | reverse complement strand
AATAAAGACTAGCAAATGCGTTTGGTTCTTTTTCGTGTCTTGAAAACTATTGATGGGTTCGACCACTATCGCCGGCGATAGAGAGCAAAATCTTCGTCACTCTCTACCCATTCATAGGCACGCCATGCCTCTCGAAAAGTGTCATTTTGACTGTAATCTTCAATGTAGTCGTATGGTGCATTAAAAAACCTTTTCTGGCTGGAAATGTGGACAAAAACGATATCTGGTTTCCGTGTGGCTAAATCTTGGCCTACGGTTTCTTGACTGAATATTTCAGCTTCTAAAAGTTCACCACTTTGTTGTCCTGACAATTTGAGATTCTGTATACCAGGCGTCATCCACATTGACGGTAAACGGGAGCCCCAGTCCAATTCAAGCTCATTGACCAAAGGAAATCCGGATTCGATCAAGGCTGACATGACCAAGATGCTCCTGGCTTTTGGCTCAATTGCGGGGTTTTCAGATTCGAAGTTTTTGATGCGGCGATCAAAATATGTAGCGCCTGGGTGTTTCGTACTGACCGCAAGGACGTAGCGAATGCTCATTTCATACACTGGTCCAAGAAAGCCAATTCCTAATAATAGTATGATTAAATTCTTACTAGTTCTAAAATAATTATAGAGCTTAACAAGCAAGACAGCCGTTAAAACGATAACCATTGCGTTTACGGGGTAAATATGGTTCGGCCACCCTTTAAATTGGGCGAAGAAAACCCCGAGATTTGCAAGGGCTATTAAAAAGATCACCACATATTCCGGTGAGATATCCTTAATTTTTACCTTCAAATATATTTTTGATACGAGAGCCAAAACTAAAGCAATTACCATCGAATCAACCAGATAGGCCATTATCTGCCAATTTGTTCCAACCCCAGCTTGGTATACAACTCGAGCATGTTTGACGATAACAAAAACATAGTCCGGCGTTATAATAAGGATGCTCGCGAGGTACGCTAGGCCAATAAAGACCATGGTATAAGGCTCTGGTCTCTTAAAGGTTTGAGTTCGAAGTAAGAATAAAAGATACAGCTCACAAAGTGCCGGAATAAGCACGAAATATGGCTTCAGGCAAATCGCGAGAGCCGCGAGAATTGCGATTGTTAAGACCCAAATTTGAGGGAGTTTTATTCGCTTCGCTCTGGCTGAAATCAGAAAGATGTAAGGGATGAGCAAAATCAACATGAAGTGTTCACGTTGAGCAAATTGCGCTGCAGGTTGAATGGTGAGCACAAAAGTCAGGCTCAGAAGAAGGGCTTGCGCATAAGGTGTTTTGCAGCGCTCGATCAGCTTCTGTGAAAAAATCAAAATAAGGGCGATGAGAGAGAAAACATAGATTTTTAAAGCTACCGCTAGTGAGATACCTGTGGCATTGGCTAAAATCACCGGAGGAATATTAAGCCAGATCGTGAGCGGGGGATTGACTTCATAAAAATCAACGTAAGCTTTTTTGCCGTCCACGACTTGCTGTGCCATGTACAAAATCCAATCATTATCATGACTGAAATAGATTGAAAATATATAGAACGTCGCGAGTGTGAAGATCGCCGCAGCCGCAAGTTTTGCGGGCCAAGAAATTAAATGATCAGTAGGGTCAAGCTTCATATCAGGCTGGCGGAACATTAATTCAGTTCGGGTTTCTTGAATACATATGTATTCATCAGAACAAAGCTGATCAACGGTACGGCGATCATCACGGCCAAGATACCGATTACCGGATCGAAAGGTGTTAACTCCATTGCGGCCATGATCACAATCGCGAGAAGCAGGCCTAAGCCATGAGTAAAAAAGAATCCGGCCAACTCAGATGTTAGCTTCCCTCGGGCTTTAAATGTAAAATATTTTTGACCGATAAAAGACACAGGGATTGTCAGTCCATATGCGAGGGCGCTGGATAGGACCGAGTCGAGCCCTGCAAACTGAATAAAGGCATGGGCCCAGACTGCATACAAAAGAGAGCAGATCGCGCCGGTTAAGCCAAACCTGCAGAGCTTATAAATGAAGGACTTAGCCACTATGGCTTGCGCCCTTTGCAATAATATTGCGCCCCGCTTGGAATATGTGAGAACATGCGATCGACAAAACGTAGGGCCTTATTCGCCGCTGGCACACTAAAGATATACCGGTGCGTTACCTCGGTTAATTTGGAATCTAGCATTAATTTAGACGTCGTTTTTGGCTTTAACAGAACCGCATTCGCATCAAAGGGGCATCGGTCAACGATCTTCTGGGTGACAGGATTGTAGGGGTTATGCTCAAAAACAACCGTCACCCCGCCTGACTTCACGACACGCTTCATTTCGGACATAAAATGCGCCCAGCCCGAAGGGGGAACATGATGCATCACGCAGATCGTAACGGCTGCGTCGAAACTATTATCCGCATAGGGTAAGCGGGACCCGGTATAACTCTCATAAGCGACGTTTTTATTCGTCTCACGTGCTCGCGTGATGGACCCTTCGGAGACATCTACGCCGTTTAGGTCTCCAACACGCCCTGATAGATACTTATGATATATCCCAACGCCGCATCCAATATCTAAAATTTTTAGGTCAGCGGGGTGCCCAATATCGGTTGTCAAAATATCAATAAAATAATCAACTTTAACACGGGTAAAAAAATCGACCTTTAATCCAGGTAAGGCTAGCGCCGCATCAACCGTTTCGGCGTAATGCCCTTGATAGGTATCAAACTCAGCGGCGACTTTATCTTGCTCTAAAGCGCTCATGGCCAAACTTTCCAAGCCGCCTGACCACTATTCCAGAGCTCTTCGAGCTGACGCTTATCTCGGAGCGTATCCATTGGCCGCCAAAACCCTTCGTAATTATAGGCCTGAAGTTCTCCATCTTCGGCCAGATTTTCTAAAGGGCGCCGTTCCCATATAGAATCATCACCACCAATGTAATCAATGACGGAAGGTTCCAATACAAAAAATCCACCGTTTATCCGTCCGATTTCATTATGGGGTTTCTCTCTGAAGGCGCTGACTGATGATTCAGGCGTGACTTCCAGAACGCCAAATCGACCCGGGGAGGGAACCGCTGTAATTGTTGCCTTCTTCCCATGGGCTTTATGAAAGTCAAAAATCTCACGAGGGTTTATCGCGGCAACACCGTCACCATATGTCATACAAAATGTGTCATCGCCCAGATATTGACGAACACGTTTCAAACGCCCGCCTGTCATTGTGTGTAAACCTGTATCGACCAAAGTGACTTTCCAGTCCTCGGACGGATTGCCGTGAAATTCTACATCATTGCGGGCCAAGTTCACCGTTAAATCATAGTTTTCGGTGAAGTAATTTACAAAATAGCTTTTAAGCATTGACCCTTTATAGCCGCAGCAGACAACAAAATCATTGAAGCCCGCTTCTGCATAAATTTTCATGATGTGCCAGATAATCGGCTTGCCGCCAATCTCCACCAATGGTTTAGGGTAGGCCGATGTTTCTTCTGACAGCCGCGTTCCAAATCCGCCCGCTAAAATTACAACTTTTGTCATCCATGCATCTTTCGTAATTTAGAGGGGCTATCCTCAAATGCTTCATCGTCGCCTATTGTTTTCTTTGCTGTGTCAAATGGTTCAATCCTGCGTTCAATCAGGGCCATGGGGAGACCGCGCGTATTGTTATAAATGCGGCCAACATATTCACCGACTAAGCCTATGAACAGAGCGTTTAGTCCTAACGATATGAGACCAATAAAAGTAAGGGTGGTAAAGCCATCCGGTAGGTTATCTCGAGCGATGGCAAAAATGAACCCGTAAGTTAAAACGCCTAAAAAGGCGACAATACTGATGGCAACTCCGAAGAGCGTTACAACGCGCAAGGGTCTTGTGGATTGGCTCGTGATGCCGTCCAAACCAAGTGAAATCAGCGATAGAAGATTAAACTTTGATGTTCCTGCTTGCCGAGTTGTACGGTCGTAAGGAATTCCACATTGCGCATAGCCCATGTTCGCAATGAGACCGCGCAAATAGGGTGTTTGTTCTCGAACGTCGCGCAACTCTTCAATAATTTGACGATCAATTAGACGAAAGTCACCGGCATCAACGGGAATATCTGTCTCGCTCAAAAAGCGAACTGTCCGATAATAAGCCCGCCGCGTCCACCGCAAAAGAAAGAACTCTGGGACGCGTTTACGAATACCATATACGACTTTATATCCCTTTTCCCACTCTCTGAGGAAGGATGAAATCAACTCGGGCGGATCTTGCAAATCCGCATCAATCTGCACGGCGGCTGCTCCGCGCGCGTTCAGATAGTTCATCAGGATAGAGATTTGAAAACCGTAATTTCGTGAGAAACGTAATACGCGAATACGAGAATCAGATATGGCTTTCTGTGCTAATTTTTCGAATGTTGAATCAGAACTCGCATTATCTGTGAACAAAAATTCAAAGTCATATTTAGACTCCGTTTCCGCCAAACTATTCAGACGCTCTAGCAAAGCATCTATATTCTCCGCCTCATTGAAGACAGGGATAGAAATGGAAACAAGTAGTTTCATCGGATATAATCTGATGTCTTCTGGTTTAACAATCATGCGGCTTCCAATTTCTGGTTAAAGGCGTCACGTAAAATGATTTCCAATGGGCTCGAAGCTTCAAACGCAATCTGAGCCGCGGCACGATCCGGCTTTCCGACAACTCGGAGAAGATCATCCGGGCGGCGTTCAATGGCACCGAATTCGAGAAGGTTTTCATCAGCCGACAACACTTTGAAAATAGTTTTCGAGAAATCTCTCACGCTCACAGCTATACCGGAGCACACGTTCAAGACGGCTTGACGTGGTTTATGATTTGAGCTCGAAGCTGCCAATTCGAATGCACGGCAGACTTGCTTGACATGAATGAAGTCTCTGATTTGCAAGCCATCTGATAAGGGTAAAGGTTGAGCGGTTTCGGCCGCGCGCACAAGGCTTGGAAAAAGGCGGTGAGAGGCTTCACCCTCTCCGAAGACATTGAAGAGTCGTAGATTAAGGAAATCAACATTCAGATGTTTCGCGGTGGCATAGGCCATCATTCCGCCAGCCGCTTTAGACGCACCGTAAAGAGAGTAAGCCCCAACAGGAGAATTAATTTCATCAAGAAACAAATCATCTGACGGCGCATATTCAGCGCTGCTGCCAGCATGGATTAATGACGCCCCGTGCTCATATGCCAATTGCACTAAGGTAGAAGGGAGAGCTGTATTTACGGCATGGATTACGTCTAGCTCGCGCTCGTCTGGTGAAACACCCGCTGCTGCAAGATTGAATATTACATCGAAACGGCAGGCGGGCATGTTCTTTGTAATTCCGCGTAGTGACCAGTCGCTTACAATATGTTTCTGTACAAATGGAGCTACGTCTGATGTCGAACGCGCGAGTGCATGAAGGTTTACATCCGGCCAAACCGTGCTCAAGTGCCGGCAAAGCGCTTTACCAATAAATCCGCTGGCGCCGATGAAGAGAATATTTTGCAACGACGTCACGACACGAGCTCGCAATATTCGGTGATTTGCGACCGGCAAAGCTCTCCGGCCATCTGCGGCGCCGCATAGTAATCACGGTACCATTGTGCAGTCCAAGCAACCGTTTGCTTAAAGTTAATTGGAGGCAGCCAGCTTAAGAGTTGCCGTGCCTTTGCACTGTCCACCCGCAAGGTCTCTGTCTCGATGAAGTCGCTATCGCCATATGTGATAATTGCGCCAGGCCAGTTATCTGTTAAAGTTTCTACCAATTCGCCAACTGTTTTCGTGTCTTCATCGGAGGGGCCAAAATTGAAGTTTTCAGCGCCAGTAATTCCCAAATCCAACAAATAAGAGCCAAGGCTAAGATATCCGTGACAGAGTGCAATGACATGCTGCCAAGGCCGGATAGCGTTGGGCTGACGTAAAGTCAGAGGTGTATTCTGAACATGAGCTCTAACAAAGTCGGGGACAATTCGGTTGTCGGACCAGTCTCCACCCCCGATAATATTTCCACCCCTCGCCGTAGCGATGGCGACACCATTGGTGCGATCGGCTAACGTTTGTTGATAGGCGAAAGTCACCATTTCTGCGGCCGACTTTGAGGCGCTGTAAGGATCTTTACCCCCTATACGATCTGTTTCACGATAACCCCAAGACCAGTTTTGATCGGCGTATACCTTGTCCGTTGTGACGCAAACAACAGCTTGGGTAGACGGGCTTTGCCGCGCTGCCTCTAAAACATGTGCGGTTCCCATTACATTTGTTTCAAAGCTCTCAAGCGGATGCTCGTAAGCACGTTTCACAAGCGGTTGTGCTGCCAAGTGGAATATTATCTGGGGCTTACACGCATCAACCGCGGCTTTAACGGCAGGATATTCGTTGATTGTGCTCCAAGTCGAAGACTTTAGGTCTTCGGTGGCCCAAGCTTCGAATAGATTAGGGGATGTGATAGGAGGAAGCGATAATCCAGAGACATTAGCCCCGAGGTCTATCAACCATTGGCAAAGCCAACTGCCTGTAAATCCGCTATGCCCCGTCACCAATACTGACATACCTTGGTAGATATGCTTGAATTCATGAGGATTCGCGTAGTTGGATATTTTGGCTTGGTAATTCATTTTAGCTGTAACATCCCTACCGTTGATTAATAGTAAGGCTTTACAGTTTAAAAAAGGTTACTCTAATCAATGAAAAACGCTTTAGGCGGGCTCAAAACCCGTTTTAAATCCTCGCCGACCGCGAGGTGATATCCCTCATCGGGGGCAC
>CAZJRU010000095.1:0-6876 GCA_964548315.1 uncultured Hellea sp. | reverse complement strand
CCTTCAAAATTTCGGCCATATTCATCTACGCTTCCCTGCGTTGAAGCTGTAGCCGTCGCAACGGTTTTTTCTAAGGCCTTGGCGGGAAGTCCCAAAAGCTCAGCTAATTCTTCTATCGTATCGGCTTGTTTGACGGCTTTCGCCCTAAGAGCGTCTTGATAGTCATCAAATTTTAGCATGAGTTCATGACGGGTTTGATCATAAATGCTCCAAGCCACGCTGCCGGGTTGCTCAAGCACTTTGACGGCCTGTTCTGAATAGCCTTGCGTTTCATCAGAAAAGCGCTCGCCATTTTGATTCACTTGAAATCCACCTTCCATGATGAGCGGCCAAAGAATAGGAATGCCGTGTCCATAGGCCAGACCGGCATGGCCCTGATAGGCTGACATGTCCCCAAGCGCCGCGCCAAGCTCTTGGCCCCAAATCATGGCGTGTCCTTTGTTGCCTGGGTGCCCGTGAAATGTGGCATTTTCCATTTCGGGGATATATTTTTTAACGAGGCTGGCATCGCCCGCAAAACCACAACACGCCAAGATTAGAGCGCCGCAGCCAATCATCTCGGCTGAGCCGTCAGGACGTTTGACGTTTACGCCCGTGATAGCGCCGTCTACATTGACAAACAGAACCTCGACGAGTGCTTCTGTTAGGATATCCACTCCTGCGGTTTCCGCCGCCGCTCCCAATGCCGCCATTAACTCACCGCCAGAGCGGTTTGGCATTCCGTACATGCGCATCTTAGAATGGCCCGGATATAAAAATCCATCGATCAGGTTTAAATTGACCTTATGTGTTTCTTTGAGCCATGTGACGGTTTCAACTGATGTGCCTGCGCATAATTTAACAATTAGCGGATCGGCTTCACCCTTGGTCTTCGCCATTATATCAGCGGCAAAGGTTTCAGGGCTATCGTCTATGCCTTGCGCTTTTTGATCTTGCGTTCCTGAGGCAGGTATAAGCCCGGTCGACATTGATGTTGTGCCCAATAGAGTCTTATCTTGTTCTAAGATTAAGACATCTTGTCCGCCGTCGCGGACCGCGAGGGCCGCGCAAAGCCCCGTCCCGCCGCCGCCAATAACAATAACAGGATAAGAATATTCAAACTCATCGGAATTTTTAACTACAACATGTGTCATGACTTGAACTTAGGTGAATTAAATATGCCCTTAGGTGACTAGCCTAAATTTGTTCGACCTTCGAGCACTCTTTATAATGTATCCAACATAGTGTATCCAATGCTCTTGGCTTTTATGTTGGGGCTACTAAGTCATACAAATCGCGCGCCAAATGAAAGGAAGCCATGAGTGATAGTCAAAATTACGACCCGTTATCAGCCTTTCGTCTTGACGGGAAAAGAGCTTTAGTCACGGGCGCGGGACGCGGAATTGGCCTTGCGATTGCGCAAGCCCTCGCGGCTGTCGGGGCACATGTGACTTTGGCGGCGCGGAGTAAGGTTGAAATTGAAAAAGCGGCTGCTGAGATTGCAGCCTTAGGCCAGCTAGCCGATTTCATAGTGCTGGATATAACTAACCTTAGTCAGACGAGAAAATATATTGAGGCCCAAGAGCCATTTGATGTTTTGATTAATAATGCCGGCACAAATCGTCCTGGGCCGTTTATGGACATGTCCGTTGACGATTATGACACGGTGTTTGATTTAAATTCACGCGCGGTATTTTTTGCCAGTCAAGCTGTTGCGCGCCGCTTAATTTCGGCGAAAAAACCAGGTTCGATTGTCAATATTTCCTCGCAAATGGGACATGTTGGGGCGGCGGGACGGACAATATATTGCGCGTCAAAACACGCGGTGGAAGGATTGACGAAGGCTATGGGCGTAGAGCTTGCGCCTCATAATATAAGGGTCAATACCATCTGCCCGACCTTTGTCGAAACGCCGCTAACGAAACCCTTTTTAGAGGACCACGCCTTTAAAGCCTTTGTGCTGGATAAGATCAAGCTTGGCCGAATAGGTCAAGTACAAGATATTGTTGGCGGCGTTCTTTACTTGGCGTCAGATGCGTCTTCGATGGTCACGGGGTCTGCCCTAAAAATTGATGGCGGCTGGACTGCAGAGTGATGGCGACATGCGCGGCGTTTATAGAACATCCTGCGGGAAACAGTTTCCATAAGCTCAAGACTCTAGTCTCCTAGTGGATAATTCACGACAGACGTATTTTCATTCTATATCGTTTTCCGCATAGCGGTTAAAACCTTTTTCGGTATTAAAAATTTTGAATTGGCTTGTAAGAAATCAATCAGAAGAGGAAATTATAATGGATCCAGTTTTGATTGCTGGCGCGGGACCAGTTGGTTGTACATTAGCGCTTTTTTTGGCTCAAAATGATATACCCATCATTTTGGTTGAGGCTGAAAAAACGATACCGATGGACCTTCGTGCGTCTACATTTCATCCCCCAACATTGGATATGTTGGCGAGGTTGGGTCTTGTAAAAGATATGCTGACGGTGGGCCTAAAGGTAAATGATTATCAATACCGTGATCGCCGGTCTAATGAAGTTGCGAAGTTCAATTTATCTGTTCTTGCAGACGAAACGGAACATCCTTACCGTTTGCAGTGCGAGCAGTATAAAATGGCCGGAATAGCGGTCGAAAAACTGAAGGCTTTCCCGCATGCTGAGGTGAGGTTTGGAACGCGTATCAAAGGGTTTTCAGAATTGGACAGCAAAGTCCAAGCGCTTATTCAAGATGATGTCGGCGAAGAATATGTAAGATGCTCCTATCTTGTCGGATGTGACGGGGCTAATAGCGTTGTGCGCCAAGCTGGCGGTATGAAATTTGAAGGCATGACCTATCCAGAACGCTTTTTGGTCGCGAGTACGAGCTATAAATTCGAAGAATTTTTTGAAGACTTATCTTTGGTCAATTATGTCTCAGACCCAGATGAATGGTGCGTATTGCTTAAGACCTTGGATTTTTGGCGCGTCTTAATTCCAACCCCTATTGAACAAGAAGACTCCCGTTTCTTGACCGATGAGTTTATTCAAGACCGTCTGCACAGATTAGCAGACAATGATAATGATTTTGATATTATCCACCGCACGCTTTACCGCGTTCATCAACGCGTGGCGAGTTCTTACCAAATTAGAGACCGCGTATTGATTGCGGGCGACGCGGCCCATGTAAATAACCCTCTTGGCGGTATGGGCATGAATGGCGGGGTTCAAGATGCGATTAATCTGGCTGAAAAATTGGTAGAAATTATCAACCACGGCGGAGATCGTCAGGATCTCTTGGCGCTTTATAACCGTCAGCGCCGAGGTATATGCACGCAGTTTATCCAAGAGCATACAAAGAAGAATAAAGCCTTGATGGAAGCCACTGACAAAAACACGCAAGTGAAACGTCAAGCCAAATTTATGAAGTCTTGTTCTGATCCTATTTTGGCGAAAGCCTTTGTAATGGAAACGTCCATGATTAATTGTGTGCGCGACAGCTACCAAATAACTTAAGGCGTAAATTATGGTCGATACCCTTGGATACCGGATGAAATTTGGCGTTATTGCGCCCTCGACAAATACCAGCGTAGAACCTGAATTTGCATGGATGCAGCCCGAAGGCGTGACTAACCATTTCTCGCGCATCGAAACGCCAGATATGGCTGTGACAGATGATGAGAGCTTTGGCGAACTCGTCAGAATTATAAGTGAAAATACAATGGCCGCTATCGATAGCGTTATGACATGTAGCCCGGGTTATGTTGTCATGGGAATGTCAGCCGAAACGTTTTGGGATGGGAGCGGGCGCGCCGATCGTTTGCATAAGGCTTTTGAAGAACGCGCTGGTACGGGCGTGACAATGGGCTCGCAAGCTTGTGACGCGGCGCTCAAAGCTTATTCAGAAGAAAAAGAGATTAAAACAATTGCTGTCTTAACCCCGTACATGCCGTTGGGCGACAATATGGTGAAGCGTTATTTTGGTGAAATCGGCTATGATGTTCTGGATGTGATAGGTTTGAAAAGCGCCAGCCCCATGCTTATCGCTCATGAAAGCGAAGCCAAAATGCGCAATGCGATAATGGAGCTCAATAAGCTTAATCCTGACGCCATCATTCAGTGCGGAACAAATCTGGCCTGTGTCCGCGTTGCGGCGGAGGCTGAAAAATGGCTGGGTAAACCCGTCATCGCGATTAACGCGGCAACCTATTGGCATGCGCTGCGGGCGAATAATATAAATGAGAAAATGCAAGGCTTTGGGCGCTTGCTGACAGATTGGTAAATCAATGCTAGATTATGATTATGTTCCGATAAATAAACGTCGGCCACTAAAGTTTCCAAATGGGAAAAGGGTCGCTTTGATCATTTCCTTTAATTTGGAGACTTGGGATATGACCAAAGATACTGAGGAGCCTTATTACGCGGGCGGCCCAGCGGTTCTTCCGAATATATTGCCAGGAAATGTTGCGGATTTCCCCAACTATACATGGCGGGAATATGGACAGCGCGTGGGTGTTTTCCGCATGTTCGACGCGCTCGACAAATTTGATGTAAAACCGTCTTGCACGACAAATGCTGTGACCTTTGATCGCCGCTACGCGATGATTGAAGCGGCCTTAGAGCGTGGATGCGAAATCGTGGCCCATAACTGGGAGCAGGGGGAGTTATTATGGAGACACGCTTTTGATATCGACGCCGAACGTGATGTCATTAAGCGCACTCTGGTTCAATATGAAAAATTTGTTGGCAAGAAAGCCAAAGGCTGGTTGTCGTCGTCTCTGCGCAGTACCACCAACACGGCTCAGATTCTTGCCGAGAATGGTCTGACCTTTTATTGTGACTTGCTTAATGACGATCAACCCTACCTCATCCATACGGATGCAGGCCCCATAGTTGCAACGCCCTACTCTAACGAGATTAATGACTTCACACTGATTACGCGCCGAGGGCATAGTACGTCGGAAGTCGCGGAACTTCTTATAGAAGAGCTAAGAGTTCTTTATGAAGAAGGGGCTGAAACGGGAAGAATAATGAACCTAGGAACACATCCACATGTTTCTGGCCGCGCTTACCGCATTGCCTATCTGACTGAGTTCTTGAAATACGCGAAATCACTTGAAGATATTTGGTGGTGTACGCGTGAAGAACTTGCGGCGTGGTATCTGGACAATGCACAAGACCATTTTGATCAACCTGACCCCAAAGCCTAGGACTTTATCATGAGCGCCAGCCAAAACGATAATTATGCTGGAGTTTATGATAACGCGCTGGGATATGGGAAGCGGCCGGCTCTTATTCTCATCGACTTTGTCGAGGCCTATTTCAGGCCAGAGAACGAGCTTTATGCAGACCCGCAATCAGCTCTAGACGCGGCGCTGGCTTTAAGAAAAATTGCCCATCAAAAAAACATACCCGTCATTATTACGAACGTTGTCTACGATCCCAACGGCCTCACTGGAGGCGTATTTTTTAAAAAAGCAAAGCCGCTGAGAAATTTTGTCCCGGGCGCTAAGCATAATGGATGGCCGGACGGGCTTAAGCCCGGCTCTAAAGATATACTGGTCAGCAAACAATATCCGTCCGCCTTCTTTGGAACATCTTTGTCCTCGACCTTAACTGCGGCAGGTATTGATACCGTCATCTTGACCGGCCTGACGACGTCGGGCTGCGTGAGGGCAAGTTGTGTTGACGCGAGTTCCTATGGATTTCGCCCCATCATTGTCGAAGATGCCTGCGGCGACAGACATGCCGATCCCCACAATGCCAATTTATTCGATATGAACGCGAAATATGGCGATGTTGTCTCACTTGAAAATGCGTCTGAATATCTCAATGGGTTAAGCGTTTAGGGCTGTTATGAAAAAAGGCATTAAAACATTTTTTAAAGTCATCGGCTTTGGGATTGCCCTCTTATTGCTGCTGATCATTGTCTTTGTCTTGTTGAATTTGACATTAGTTAAAAACCTTCCAAGCGCGCAGGAAGGGTTTGCCGATGCCATGTTTATCGACAATCAAAAACCGTTACAGCTGATCAAGGGGGCCCAGAACGCGGCTCTGACTTTAAACCAGAAAGACCCAGCCACATTTTCCCAGACGCATGATTATTGGGAAAAAACGGGCGGGAAGGCGCTTCTTATCTGGCAAAAAGGCGAGCTCATTTATGAGACCTATGCCGATGGTGTTACGCCCACCGACCGCTCCAAATCTTTCTCAATGCATAAATCCATTTTGGGCCTTGTTGCCGCGACAATGGAGGCCGATGGCTTGGTTGATCTGGATGACCCTGTTAGCCTTTATATTGACGCTTATAAAAAGGGGGGGCGGGATACATTAAGCATTCGGGATATGATACAACATAAGTCTGGCCTTGAGCGCTACCCATTTTCGCCGCCGAGTTTAGACGCCTTAAATTTATTAATGAGCGATAAGGTTGAGAAAACAGCTATTAAGGCAAAACGCGTCGACGCCGTTCCTGTTTTTGATTACTCCAACATAAATACCCAAGTTGCTGGCGCGGCCCTTAGAAAAATATTAGCGGAGAAAAAGTCTCAGACTTATGCGCAGTATTTGTCGTCCCGAATTTGGGCCCCAGCAGGGGCGGGAGATGCTTATCTCTGGTCAGAAACCAAGACAGGCGCGCCGCGTTTTTATGCGGGCTTGCAAGCCAGCGCGCGCGATTGGTTACAGCTCGGTATTTTAATCACTCAAAATAACGGCGAGATTGTGCCTCGCTCTGCGGTGGAGACCTTGTTAACGCCCAGCAGCCTAAATACAGGTTACGGCCTTGGTGTATGGCTAGGGTCACCTGAAGATGGAACGCGCGAATATGGACCCAGCACGGCTCTCGCTGTTCCGAGTGCGGAGCCTTTCATTTTACAAGATACGGCGTTTTTTGACGGCTTTGGCGGTCAACGTGTTTATATGT
>CAZJRU010000094.1:0-6909 GCA_964548315.1 uncultured Hellea sp. | reverse complement strand
AGCACTACATTGACATTGTAGGGGTCACTGGTTCAATCCCAGTATCGCGCACCATTTCCGCCACAACCCTTAGGTTACCAATTGTCTTGAACCCTTGGGCATAAGCCTTTATGCGCATTCTATGCGGTTAAAGCGGCTCATATCTGGCATTGGCCTCACCGTTTTGATTAACGGTTTAAGTCTTAATGCTTTGGCCCAGCCCCATAATCTGACGCGTGCAGAGGTTAAACTTTGTCAAAACATCAACCACTGCATCAATATCGTCGATCGACATGGACCGAGCGAATTTGACTATCAAGCCTTGCAAACGGAATTTTTGCGATATGGCCCTAATGGAGCAGCAACCCTTATCCGCATGGTTGCCGGCAATAATAAAGACCATATTGAGCGGGCTCAAAAAATCTTAGCTAAAAATGGTCAAAGCTACAGCCCACAAGATCAGGCCAAGATTGCCTCTCTGTGGCCTCGCGGGGATTTACACGCCCATAGCAAAATAATGCAAGCCAACCTTTCGCCTCTTATGCTCTCCAGCGCTATTAAAACACTCAGCCACTCGCAAGGTGATGTGCGCCAGTTTTCCAGAAACATCATTGATAAAGCAGCCGCGAAGCAAAAGAATTGGGACTTAAGCCAGATTGATTTTGAGCGCTTATCTAAGGCCGCCATTACTGCGCCGGCGCCAGCTATGATTACCTTATTAACGTCAGCCCCCATTAAAACAAACCGCCCGACCTTCATCCATGTTTTGCGTTCGGGCAATGCGCCCTCAGTCATAGCTGCTTACGAAGGCTTATATGCACAAGATCCAAAGACTGCATTTGAGTCCTTGCTAGGAACCTTAGGTGAGTTGAAAGACAATGAAGGTCAGGCAGCACTTGCGATTGCCGCACTATTGCGCCATCGCCATAAGAGCCGCACTGATGGATTCTATCTTAATTTTGCTGCAAATATCGCCAATGACCCCGAGATGAGCGCAATGGGACGCCTTGCTGGTTTTGACGCGGTTATGGGGAGCTCAGCCGCGCCTGTTCAATTACCAAATACGCCTGTGATGGTTGGCAACCTCAAAACCGCCTTACAGCTTCATAATGAGGTTCCGCAAGCCTATGCTCAAAACGTCTTTGCTATGTCCAAAGACAATCCCGACGCTTGGATAATGAGCCTTTGGGATAAGCTAAAATCCGATCCTTATAAGGATCCGGCGACAGCTCGTATTTTTTTGAGACACGTCAGCGCATTCAAAAGCCCAACTGCAAAATCAATCGTGTCCGACGCTCTTTCTGATAAACGTGACTTTGCAATGGTTGTCTTCGGGCTTAAAGCCGCCGTTAGACAGAAAGATCGAAACCGGGTTGCGCAAATTAAAAGCCTAATGGCGCACCCTTTTTCTGCTGTCAGGGCCGCAAGCACCGCAGCATTAAAAGCGCTTAATAGCGGACAGACTTCTCTCTCTCCAGAGCGGTTGGCCGTTAAGACTAACGCGCTGAACCAAGCTGCCAAAACATGTCGCGCTACGCCAAAGGACTTTAAGGCTGAGGTCAATCAGCTACCTTATTTTGACCTTAAATCTGACGGCATTAACTCCAAGGCGCCCTTGCGTGGTTTCGTGCAAACTATTTCGCCGACGTCCCGCGGGTGGTTAGTCGGGTTTGCTGCAGGGCAGGCCGGCGGAGATCTGCAATATTATGATAATAAATCAGGAAGCGCACAGCCTATTTTAAATGCAAATGCCAAAGAGAGTGGAGCAGCCCACAATCATGTGCGCGCCATTCTACCTTTAACGCCACAACCCTTAGGCCAATATGCCACCGATTTTTGGGCCATTATGACCCAAGATACGCTAGAAAATCAGGCGGCCATCTACCGACTTTCGCAAAACGATAATTCCTTTGATCTTCAAAGGCAGGTGCAATTACCAAGTCACCCCCTCCAAATATCACAACAAGCCAATGCAGATATTTTCATTAGCTTCAAATCACTTGGCAATAAAGCCGCGCACCCGCCCCTTATTTTAACCCGTGACGGTGAGCTCCGCCGCGCTTGTGAAAAGCAGCGTGATACGACCTTAAAGGCGTTGCCATAAATGTCATATTCAGAAGCTACGGCGCTTGAAGCCTTATCCGACATTCGAGACCCCAGGACGGGCAGAGACATCGTGTCTGCAGGAATGCTGGGCGATCTTACGTTTGAGGCGGGTGTTTTACGCGCACTCATACTTATTGACCCCGCTTTGGCGGACGGATTTGAGCCCGTGCGCCGCGCCGCAGAAAATACTCTAGGCGCGCTTGACGGAGTTGAGAAAGCAACGGTTATCCTCACCGCCCATAAAGCAGCGCCTAACCTTAAACCCGCAAAGCCTGAGCGCAAACCTGTCCCCCATCAAGCCCGCAGGCCTGAAGGTTATCAAGGAGATAGCCAGGTCACGCAGGTATTAGCGGTAAGCTCTGCAAAGGGGGGTGTTGGTAAATCAACAATCGCTGTTAATCTCGCGGCGGCGTTGACCCTTCAAGGCAAATCAGTGGGACTGCTGGACGCAGATATTCACGGCCCAAGCGCGCCGATTTTGCTAGGCCTCAAGGGTCAACGCGCCGTTACAGAAGAAGCTCAAGGGCGCCGCCTGATTAAGCCACTCGAAGCTCACGGCCTGAAGGTAATGTCCATTGGGTTTTTGACGGAAGATGACGGACCGATAATTTGGAGAGGACCCATGGTCCAAGGGGCGATTTCAAAAATGCTTTGGGATGTCAATTGGGGCAAACTAGATTATTTGATCATCGACATGCCGCCTGGTACGGGCGACCCGCAACTAGGGCTCGCGCAAGATATAAAACCCAAGGGAGCTATTATTGTATCAACGCCGCAGGACCTGGCCTTGGCCGACGCCCGCAAAGGGGTTCGTATGTTTGAAAAGGTCAATATACCTATTGTTGGATTGATTGAAAATATGAGCGTCTATATTTGCCCCGAATGTGAGACAAGCCATTATATCTTTGGAAAAGACGGGGCAAAAGCTGAAGCCGAAAAATTAGGTGTAACGTATTTGGGCGGCGCGCCGTTAGATATCGCAATACGCGAAAGCGCGGATTTGGGTCAACCAGCGGCTCTAAAAGACGATAAAATTGCCGAGGTCTTTTCCCAAATGGCTAAGGAGCTTATCGCCCAAAGCTAGCGGCGGCTCAAAATCTAAATGGGCGGCGCGACGGAGACACTCGCACTTGGCGCAGGCCGCTCGCGGAATTTAAAGCGGTAGAATTTGTGAAATCCAATTTGCTTGGTAAAGCGCATATTTGGCGCCCACTTCGGATTAACTTCAACCGTATGATAGTGAGTTGAGCGGTTGGTAAATGGCGTTACGCCTTTGGTCACGATTAACGTCGCAATATCTTGGCTCCGCTTCCACGCTTTCCCATACGGCTCCTTCATCGTCGAACCGTCGCAGGTGAAACTAAACTGGCAACCTGTGGTACGTTCGGCGCCCTGGTAGACAACGCCGCAAATTGAATTGGGATAATGTTTTGATTTTACCCGGTTGATGACGACTTCAGCCACCGCCTTTTGACCTGATTTAGTTTCCGAGCGGGCCTCATAATAAACGGCTTCGGCCAAGCAGCGATGCTCTTGCGCATTAAACTTTGCCGTATCCATCATCTTGGCTGAAACCCCAAGAAGGTCATTGGTCATGACCATATCGCGCATGAGCGGATTTATGATGTCATTATCTGTGTGAAAGTCCGTCAGTCTTTGAGCATGGGCTGATATTTCGATCTCTGAGAGATCAACACCCTGGAACGCTTCCGCGCGGGCTTGCCAAACAGCGGCTTCGCGCTGGGAGGCCGCTTTCTCTGCAATAGCAGGAAAGGCCCAAGCCGCAGCGCCAATAGCAAAAATGGCCATCGCCCAGCCTGCAAATATATAACGTGTTGGTCGCATATAATCTACCATGGCGACGGGGTCTAGAGACCCAAGCCGATTTTGACAACTACTCATCGCATTCCACATGAAGAAACATGCGAATTGTGACATCTTCGCCACAACTCATGCAGGTTTATGGTTAATCTAAGATTAAATAACACCAACGTATATCCACTTATTACACCCTAAGCGCTAAAAATTGCACTCAGAACTTCCAATTAAGGTTAGATATTAGAAATCTCTGCCTAAATTATGATGATTTTGAGGCAATCGCAGCTTGAGCTGCCGCTAATCTTGCAATCGGCACACGGTAGGGCGAGCATGAGACATAATTCAGCCCAACGTTATGACAGAAGGTTATAGAGGCAGGATCCCCGCCATGTTCCCCGCAAATCCCGAGTTTAAGGCCAGACTTAACGGCTTTACCGCGTTCTGCTGCGATCGAAATTAGATCGCCAACGCCATCTTGGTCGAGTGTCACAAAGGGATCTTTTTCCATAATCCCAGCCTGGACATAATCTGGCAGGAATTTTCCTGCATCATCGCGCGAGAGACCAAAGGTCGTTTGCGTTAAATCATTTGTCCCGAAACTGAAAAACTCGGCGTGATCGGCTATCTCGCCGGCCCTTAGTGCGGCGCGCGGCAATTCTATCATTGTGCCCACAACATAGCTAAGCGCGCCGACATCTTGCGCGACGCCGTCAATGGCCGCTTTCAAAATTTCAAGCTCTCTAGCCGATGAGACTAACGGTACCATGATTTCAGCCACAGGCGTCACGCCGCTTTCTTCCGAGACTAATTTTTGCGCTTCAAAAATTGCCCTGGCTTGCATTTCATAGATTTCAGGATAGCTAATCCCAAGACGGCAACCACGGTGGCCCAGCATAGGGTTAGATTCAGCGAGTTCGCGCGCGCGCGCCATCAGCTCTTTGGCAGGCAATCCCAGCGTATCCGCAACAGATTGAATATCGGCTTCGGCATGAGGCAAAAACTCGTGAAGCGGCGGATCTAATAAACGGATAGTGCATGGCAAATCACCCATAATGCGGAAAATTGCGGCAAAGTCCTCGCGCTGAACCGGCAATATTTTCGCCAGCGCGTCTTCACGCCCATCTTTATCTGAGGCCAAAATCATCTCACGGAAATGTGCCAAACGGTCGGCTTCGAAGAACATATGTTCTGTTCGGCAGAGGCCGATCCCCTCAGCGCCAAAATCTTTCGCGGTTTGTACATCAAGCGGTGTTTCCGCATTTGTCCGAATGCCGAGCGTGCGGGCTTCGTCAGCCCACGTCATAACCTTGGCAAAGTCGCCAGAAAGTTCGGGCTGTATCATATCAACCTCACCCGCAAAGACTTGTCCGGTTGCGCCGTCTACAGTGACGATGTCGCCTTTTTTAACAATGCGGCCTGCGACTGAAAATTGCTGCGCCTCATAATCAATGCGGATATTACCCGCGCCAGAGACACATGGCGTGCCCATACCGCGCGCGACAACGGCCGCGTGAGAGGTCATCCCGCCGCGCGCCGTAACAATAGCTTCGGCGGCGTGCATGCCGTGAATATCTTCCGGTGAAGTTTCGGTGCGCACCAAAATAACCTTATGGCCCTTTTTCTTAAGCTCTTCGGCTTCGTCTGAGCTAAAGACAACTTCGCCAATGGCCGCGCCGGGCGAGGCCGGCAAGCCCATCGCAATGACGTCGCGTTCCCCTTTGGGGTCAAGCGTGGGATGCAGGAGTTGGTCCAGCGACAAGGGTTCAACGCGCATCAAAGCTTCATCCTGCGAAATCTGTCCCGCTTCGGCCATATCAACCGCGATTTTAAGCGCGGCGCGGGCGGTGCGTTTACCCGTCCGTGTTTGCAGCATCCAAAGCTGGCCTTGCTCGACGGTAAACTCAATGTCTTGCATATCGCGGTAATGAGATTCGAGCGTTTCAAAGGTCGCGGCGAGCTGTCCGTAGACCTCTGGCAGAGCCTCTTCCATAGAGGGCGCGTCATCGCCCATATTTTCACGCGCTTTTTTCGTTAGCGTTTGCGGCGTACGAATACCCGCGACAACATCTTCGCCTTGGGCGTTGATGAGGAACTCACCGTAATAGGCGTTCTCACCCGTTGACGGATCGCGCGTAAAAGCAACGCCTGTTGCCGAGGTTTCGCCCATATTACCAAAGACCATCGCCTGGACATTGACAGCGGTGCCCCAAGCAGCGGGGATATCATTGAGGCGGCGATAAACAATCGCGCGCTCATTCATCCAAGACCCAAAGACCGCGTCGATTGCGCCTTGAAGCTGCTCGCGCGGGTCTTGCGGGAACTCTTTCCCTAGCGCGCGTTTAACGGCGTCTTTAAAGCCTTCGATTACAACGGCCCAATCCTCAGCGCCCATTTCCGTATCGAGCATATAGCCCTGATCGTCTTTATGACGTTCTAGGATATCTTCGAAGGTATGATGGTGCACGCCAAGTACCACATCAGAATACATGGTGATAAATCGGCGGTAACTATCGAGCGCAAAACGTTTGTCACCGGAGAGTTCAGCGAGGCCCGCAACGGTTTCATCATTAAGACCTAAGTTTAAAACCGTATCCATCATGCCCGGCATAGAGGCCCGCGCGCCAGAACGTACAGAGACTAAAAGCGGGTTTTTACTATCGCCAAATTTTTTACCCGTAAGCTTTTCTATTTGAGCGAGGCCCGCTTCGGTTTGCGGGTCTAAATCATTAGGGTATTTTTCACCGTTGTCATAATAGCTGGTGCAGACCTCTGCGGTCATTGTAAACCCTGGAGGGACTGGCAACCCTAGGGAGGCCATTTCTGCCAAGTTGGCGCCTTTACCCCCTAAAAGGTTTTTCATAGAGGTATCGCCTTCAGCAGAACCTCCGCCGAAATTATAAACCCATTTTGTCATGATCTTTTAACCTGATATTTTATCGAAATCCGCGATGTGACGCGCTGTATCACGAATTTGTAAAAGAAGTCTAAGGTTGTTGCTTTTGACAG
>CAZJRU010000093.1:0-6916 GCA_964548315.1 uncultured Hellea sp. | reverse complement strand
CGCTATAAAATGAAAGACGGGAATGGAAAACAGCCTCCGAGTCATCGTGCGATGCTCGGCTCGCCAAACCCGCCGAACCCTGCGCGAGTATATTAGGGCGTGAGACCTACTTCTCTGTTTAACTATGCTGCTATCACGTTATTAGCGGGCGCAATTTTACATGTCGGCGCATTGTTGCTCGGGCCTGAAGCTATTAAGTTCATAGGGGCCCCGCCTAATGTCGTTCAATCTGTTGCTGATAAAACATTTTACGGACCAGCCATAACATTGGCGATTGCGGGCCTTTTAGCGGCACTAGCTGTCTTATCGTTTAGAGCGAAAACCAGCGCTCACAAATTTATACGGCTTATTCTTTGGGTTTTTGCCGTCATTTTCACGGTTAGGGGTTTGCTCACCTTTCTCTTCGTGCCTGCGATTATGGCAGGCCGCGACGGGGGAAACGCTACTCTGTTTTGGTTTCATGTCGGGGCGTCTGTTTTCGTTCTTACAATTGGCGTGGCTTTATTGTTGGGGCTTTTTAAAACTCGAAAGATTAGACAATGAAAAACACATTTTTCGTTATTTTAGCTGTCTCTATGGTGTCCGCAATTGGCGGGCTGGTTTTCAACACTATGCCGCTTTTACTCGGCACTGCGGGTGAGGCCTTTGGCTTAAGCCCCGCGCAGCTTGGCACTTTATCTCTAACCGCAGGAATTGGCTATTTAGCGGGGACATTGACCGGGCCTTTATGGGTTGAGCGGGTAAACTGGCGTATAGCCGCCTTTGCCATTGTTGCGGCGGTCATAGCCTCATTTTTATTCGCGACCCAGCTAAGCGGAACCGCTATTTTCGCGGGCTTTGCTATATTTGGATTTTTCTGTGCTCTGGCTATTGCTTTGGCCATGCGGGTGCTAGCAGATATGCCAGACCCGGAACGTGCTTATGGGACGCGCTTATCAGTAGAGCTTGTCTCCATTGGCGTCTTTCTCATTTTATTGCCCGTCTTGTTTATTTCTCGCGCCGGTTTTTCAGGGGCGATGTTAGGCTTAGCGCTTTTTGCGGCCCTTTTGGGGATAGGTGCATTTGTCTTTCCGAAGAAAACGTCGTCTGAGGCGGCGTCCAAACTCAAAGGGTTCCCAAATTGGCAGCAAGCTGGGGCAAGCTGGTCGGTCCTTGGTATCTTCACGATTTATTTGTTGGCCAATGTGGGACTGTTTTTCTTTCTCTATGTCATCGCGCAAGACTTTAGTCCGACCCCCGGTCAGAACGGTTTGATGTTTGGCGTTTTAAAATGGCTTGGCGGAGCCGCTGGGGCTGTGGGCGCTATTATCGGCGCAAGGGCAGGGTTGCGTATTCCTCACCTCGCCGCATTTGGGATTTTGATACTGGGCGTTATCGGATTGGCACTCTCACAAAGCTTTACGGCTTATATGATTTCAAGTTGGGTCTGGGAATTTGGATTCACGCTGGGATGTCTTTATCAAACCGCGGCGATTGTACGTTTTGATATTTCCAATAAGCTTGTTGTGCTCGTGCCGATGGCATTTGGAATTTCAATGATATTTGGCGGTAAAATCGCGGGCCAAATTTTAGAAGGCGGTAGCGCCAATGGTATTTATATCATGGTCGCCATATGCTCTATATTGCCCGCGCTTTATATGTTCCTTATTCGGCCCAACCCGCCCATCATAGCGGAGGCGACATAATGTCTGCTGTCACCCAGCGTTATTCCGTTCGCGCGTTCTTGGACAAGCCTGTGTCAAAGGCTCTTCTGGAAAAGGTATTGCGCCAAGCCCAACAATCTCCAAGCGGTGGTAATTTGCAGCCTTGGCATGTTTACGTCACAGCCGGAGAAGACCGAGAGGCTTTCTTGCAGAAGGTACAGCTTTCCGTAAAAGCCCACCCCGCAGGTGAACCCGGTAGCCCTGAGATTTATCCGCCTAAGCTCAAAGAACCTTACAAGGCGCGGCGCGCACAATGCGGTTATGATATGTATAGCGCGCTGGGTATCCCCAAAGAGGATAAGATGGCAGGTATAATGCAGGTTATGAAGAATTTTGAGTTCTTTGGCGCGCCGGTGGGAATATTCTTTGCGATAGATAAGACTATGGGACGTCCGCAATGGTCCCATATGGGCATGTATATCCAAAGCTTGATGGTGGCAGCTGTTGAGGCTGGCCTGGGTACATGCCCGCAAGAAGCATGGATGTTGCGCCATAAAACGGTACGGGATCATTTTGATATTCCCGACGAGCTTGAGTTTTATTGCGGACTTGCGCTGGGCTGGGCTGATCCAGATCACGCGATTAATAATTACCGGACACAACGCGCGTCACTAGATGAAGTCGTGACCTTTAGAGGGCTTTAGAATGAGATCTTTGCTCGCCTCAATATCATTCCTCGCGCTTATCGCCTGCGGGCCTAAGACCACGCAAATCGCGGAGCCTGAGGCTCGTAGCGATGTTCAGATAAGTGATGCTGAATTTCGTCAACAAAATTGGCCAAAAAATGCAAACGGCGTTACCTTGCCCAAAGGCGCGAGCGCGTCCACCCGCGCCGCTCAAAAACGCGCGCTTGAAAATTTACCTAAAGACCTCGCCAAGGAAAAGGACTTCGCCACGCGCGGCTTCATTGCGGCATATGACAAAGCTCAAATAGCGAAGATCGACGGTAAAGCGCCGAGCATCGATTTAGCCGCCAATGACTTTATCACAGGGCAAGCGCCAGAAACGGTCAATCCGCTTTACTGGGAACATGCCAAACTTATGGGGCTGTCCGAAGGTTTATTCAAAGTCACAGACGGAGTCTATCAGGTGCGCGGCTATGACGTCTCCAATGTGACATTTGTTGAGACGGACACTGGCTATATCGTCATTGATCCGCTCAATGCTGGAGAACCCGCGAAAGTGGCTTATGATTTAATCAAAAAGCATGTCGGGGATAAGCCTGTCAAAGCCGTCTTTTATACTCATTCTCATTCCGATCATTTTGCTGGTATTTCTGGGGTTTTGGACCCTGAAAATATCGGCGATGTTAAAATCGTAGCGCCGATAGGTTTTCTTGAAGAGACGGCCAAGGAATGGATGACCGCAGGCAATGCGATGGGCCGCCGCGCCTTTTATCAATTCGGCTTGTTCCTGCCAGCAGGTAAGCGCGGCTATGTCGGGGTTGGGCAAGGGCCGGGGATTTCCTTAGGCCAGCATCACCTAGTTGCGCCCACGCATGAGATTGCGCAAACAGGCGAGACGCTCATCATAGACGGGCTTGAAGTTATTTTTCAGCTGACGCCCGGCGCAGAAGCGCCTGCGGAAATGAACTTCTATTTCCCGAAATATAAAGCTGTTTGCATGGCCGAGACGGTTAATGCGGGTATCCACAATGTCCAAACCCTGCGCGGGGCGAACGTGCGAGACGCCAAAGAATGGGCGGATTACTTAACTGAATCTCTGGCGCTTTTCCCCGACGCTGAGAGCCTTTTTATCACCCATCACTGGCCGCGTTTTGGCAATGAGGAAATCATTGAATATGTCAGTAAGCAGCGCGATAGCTATAAATACCTTCATGACCAAACGGTGCGTATGATGAACCAAGGTCTCACCCCCGACGAGATAGCAGAAAACCTCATCTTGCCAGATAGCCTTGGCAGTCAGTGGTATAACCGCGGCTTTTACGGCACGATCTCTCATAATTCCAAAGCCGTTTATGATAAATATATGGGCTGGTATAACGGCATGCCGCAAACGCTAAACCCGCATATTCCCACTGAGCGCGCCAAACGCTATGTCGCGGCTATTGGCGGAGCTGACCGCGTTTTAGAGGTTGGCGGGCAGGCTTTTGATACGGGCGATTACCGCTGGTCGGCGGAGCTTTTGAGCCACCTCGTTTTTGATGAGCCTCAAAACAAGCCGGCGCGCGAGCTGCTCGCCGATAGCTATGAGCAAATGGGGTATCAGGCCGAGTCGGCGATTTGGCGCAATATCTATCTCGCCTCAGCCCGTGAGCTGCGTCAGGGCGGGGCGGATATTTATACGGGCGGACAAGAGGATTATCTGCTGGGCGGGGCTTCGGATGAGCAAATATTAGACCTGCTTGCTGTGCGCCTGTTACCTGAGATGGCTGAGGGTAAGGACCTGTCTGTGAATATAAAAATGGAAGAGAGCGGAAACCAATTTAATTTACGGCTGAAAAACTCGGTCTTGGTCTATCACAAAGATAGTCTCGACCCTGATGTGGGCACCGTCACCGCGTCGCGCAAAGGCTTTCTCGCGGTCGGCATGGGCTTTCTGGGCTTAGGGCAAGCCAAGATTTTACGCATGGTCAGTAGCGAAGGGGATGTCTCGGCCTTTCAAGATATTGGCAAGATGATGGATAAACCGAGCCTCGATTTTAATATTATCGAACCATAAGATTTTGGAGGGAAAGATGGACATCAAATATGTTTTAGGCGCCGCCTATATTTTAACCATGGGCTTAACGGCCTGCGAGCCCGCCGCTGTCGAGGCTCCCAAAATCGAAACGCCGCCCGCCGCCGCGGCGCAAGCCCCCAAAGAGCTTCCGCTTCCAGCCTTTCCTAATTACCCGGCTGCGCAAACAAAGCTCGCCGCAGATGATGCGGGCGTGATTTATTACCCCATCAAAAGTCCATATGATTTCTCGCGCATATTAAACGGCTATGACAGCCTTCAAACCCATGCAGGCAAGGGGGTTTTGGTCATGCCAGAAGGCGCAAGCGCCGATACGCCCGTTCCGGCGATGGTTATTATGCACGGGTCTGGCGGCATTAAGGAAGGGCGCGAGATGGACTATGCCACGCTCTTCGCGGCGAACGGGATTGCCGGTTTGGTGATTGATTATTACGCGCCTCGCGGCGTAAATGAAGACACGCCTTATGTGATGAAGACCATGATTTCTACCGAAGTCGATATCATGTCCGATGCCTATTCGGCGCTAAAAATTCTTGGCACACACCCCGCCATTGACGCAGCGCGCATTGGCGTAACTGGCTATAGCTATGGCGGCATGGGGACGCGCTACGCCCTTGATGAGCGTTTGAAAAACATCATGGCCCCTGATGTTCCGCCTTTCGCGCTGCATATGGATATTTATGGGCCGTGCCATCAAACGCTCGGCCATACCGGCACGACAGGCGCGCCTTATCTGGCCATTCACGGCGACGCGGATAACTCTGTTGACCCCGTTCTTTGCCAGAAGGTTTATAAGGACATCGAGGCGGGGGGCAGCAAGGTTGAAAGCCATGTCATAGCCGGGGCAGGGCATGCCTGGGAAAACGCCTCGCCGATTTCCGAATTTGGCGGGAGCTATGTGAGGGGGTGTTTATTCTCCTTTGATAAATCGGGCACCTTCCTCGTGGACGGTAAATCAGGCCGCTTTCAGCCAACGCCAGAGATGAGCCGGCCACAGCGCGCCATGGTGCGAGCGGGTCTTGGCGAGCTCGCAGGGAGCTGCGTGGACCAGGGTTATACGGTGGGCAATAACCCCGACGCCGATAAGAAAAGCAAAGCCTTGCAGCTTGATTTCATGAAACGCGTTTTCGGACTTTAGGAGGTCATTATGGGGACCGCAGCGCCGCGAGATATTATCTTTGATGACTTGGCCAACCCCAAGCTGACCCTTTTGCAAAAGCTGGCTTTGGGCGGCGCCAAGAAAGGCGTGACAGAGTTCACCCAAGAGGCAGTGCTCTCGGCCGCGCGGCAGGCCACGGGGCTGTCTGATTTTGGTAAGGAAGACTTTCGCGAGGCGCTCCAAGTCTTGCTTGATGAATACGCGGGTGATGAGGGCCTTTCGGGTGTGGGCGAGCAGCAATGTTTCAAAGACCTTGTACGCTGCGCCAGTAACCATCTCATCATCCAAGACCGCATCAAGAAAACGCCCGAGCTGTCGACCACGACCTTAAAGAAACCGCTTTCGGTTTCGGGTCTGCCGCGCTCTGGCACGACACATCTTGTTAATTTATTGGCCGCAGACTCGCGTTTTATGTCCCTGCCTTTATGGGTGGCGCAAGAGCCGTTTCATGCCCCCGGCAAAGAGAGCGCCAGCGGGGGCCTTAAATTTGGCACGCGCGCATTAACGCGCTTTCTCAAAAGCGGGGATAGTCTCACGCATACTGACCCGCGATATTTGCGATGCTCCGCGCGTTGGTCAGGGATGCAGATTATGGGGCCAGACTTGGCCGCGATGCATCCGATGAACCCCGATCACATTCACGAAGAATTAGAGCTGATGACCTTTGATTTTGGGTCCAACCAATTTGAATGGACCTCTATGGTGCCGGGCTATCGTGACTATTATTTCGGCAAAGACCAAACCCCGCATTACGAATATTTGGTCAAAGTTCTCAAGCTCCTGCAATTGGAACAAGGGGGCGATAAAAGCTGGGTTTTAAAATGCGTTCAAAACCCAGAGCAGCTCCCAGCGCTTAAATCAGTTATGCCTGACGCGACGGCCATTATAACTCACCGTGACCCTGTGGCTGTCATCCAGTCCACGGCGACAATGATTGCTTATGGGCACCGCATATTGCGTAGCTCGGTTGATCCGCGCTGGGTGCTTGATTATTGGACGGACCGTATTGAGGCTTTGCTTAAAGCCTGCGTACGTGACCGTCATGTCTGGGGGCCATCCCAAAGCATGGACGTCATGTTCCACGAATTCATGGCAGGCGATATGGCCGTGGTCGAAAAAATATACGAGCTGCACGAGCTAGAGCTCACCGCCAAAGCACGGCAAGAAATGACCGACTTCATCAAAGCCCACCCGCGCGGAAAACACGGCCGCGTGCGCTATAACCTCAAAGAACATTTCGGCGTCGCCCCCGAAGAAATAAGAGAGCGTTTCGATTTTTACTACAAGGCGTTCCCAGTTAAGATTGAGGTTTAGGCAATTCGCTTTGTATCACTAAAGTGATATAAAGCGATGC
>CAZJRU010000092.1:0-6948 GCA_964548315.1 uncultured Hellea sp. | reverse complement strand
TGATGATTAATGGCGAGCTACCTAACAAAGCTGAAAATGCCGCTTTCACAAAGTCAATTACTGAACATACATTACTACATGACCAGGTGGAACACTTTTTTAACGGCTTCCGCCGTGACAGTCACCCAATGGCTATGCTTTGCGGGACAGTCGGTGCGCTTTCCGGGTTTTATCATGATGACACCCATACAACCGTGGATGAGGCGCGTAATATCGCGATGCACCGTTTAATCGCGAAGATGCCAACAATTGCCGCGCGCTGCTACAAGTACTCCATTGGACAGCCCACTGTCTATCCAAATAACGAGCTGTCTTACGCTGAAAATTTCCTTCACATGTGCTTCTCGGTTCCCGCCGAAAAATACAAAGTCAGCAAAACGATTGTTGATGCTATGGATACAATTTTCATCCTTCATGCCGATCACGAACAGAATGCATCAACCTCTACAGTTCGCCTCGCGGGTTCAAGCGGCGCTAACCCATATGCCTGTATCGCAGCGGGCGTAGCCTGTCTTTGGGGACCAAGTCATGGCGGAGCAAATGAAGCATGCCTGAATATGCTACGCGAAATTGGGACAGTTGACCGTATACCTGAATTTATCGCGCGCGCAAAAGATAAGTCCGACCCGTTCCGTCTTATGGGCTTTGGTCACCGCGTTTATAAAAACTTTGATCCACGTTCGCGCGTCCTTCAAAAGGTGGCTCATAATGTTCTTGAAGAGCTTGATTTGGACAATCCCATTTTGGCAGTTGCTAAAGAGCTTGAAAAAATTGCTCTGGAGGATGAATACTTCATTTCCAAGAAGCTTTATCCAAATGTCGATTTCTACTCAGGCATCGTCTTATCCGCTCTAGGTTTCCCGACATCCATGTTCACGGTGCTCTTCGCCTTAGCAAGAACCGTCGGGTGGATTTCACAATGGAATGAGATGCTTGAAGACCCCAGCCAACGTATTGGACGTCCAAGACAGCTTTATACAGGCGCTACGCTGCGCGATTACGTACCGCTCAATAAGCGCTAGGACATAATAATACTAGCTATGGCTTTGGCGGCGCGCTGACTGGCGAAGCCGCCTTCGCCGCGCATGGCCTGTGTCTGGTCCATGAGCTTTTTCGACGTCTGTCGTCTAAGCTCTGGATTATCGAGGTATTGTAAGAGAGCCCCGCTCAAGTTTTGAGGAGAGGCTTCGTTTTGAATATATTCGGGCATCAAAGCCTCTTCCGCGGCAATATTTACAATCGAAATATAATCCGGCTTATAAAGACGTTTGGCAAAACTATACGTCACAGGGTTTAGCTTATAGGCCACAACAGTAGGTACGCCCGCACAGGCTAATTGTGTTGTAATTGTTCCAGAACAAGCAAGAGCTACATCGCTCGCCGAAAAAACGTCAAACTTTCGATGTTCGGAAAGCAAAACAACATCTTTAAGTCCGGCCTCATTTGCAGCATAGGCCTTGAGTTCAGCCGCAATATTATTCGATACCGGACTAAGAATTGTCACATTTTCAATGTGCGCTCTAACCTTGTCCAAGGCCTCAGAAAATATCGGAATTAGCGTTTTTATCTCGGACATGCGACTACCGAAAAACACGGAAAGAACTAATGTGTCTGCTTGAATAGAGCGCTCTGTTTTTAAGCCTTTCGCCTCTCCTGTTAAATAATCCGTATCTAGAACAGGGTTACCGACATAGGTCGTGGCCAAACCGTGCTTCTCAAAATATGGCGCATCGAAACTATGAATAGTCAGAAGCTGATCGACGCAACTCGCTAAAATTTTTGATCGCCCTTCGCGCATCGCCCACACTTGGGGTGCCAGGTATTTTATAATTTTGCCTTTATACCCATTTTGTTTCAACCGCTTCGCAACCCTTATCATAAACCCCCAACTATCAATTAAAACAACCGCGTCGGGCTTATTTGTCATGATTGACGTTACGGTATCGTGCACGCGTTTCATTATTAAAGGATATGATTTCAAGCCTTCAACAAAGCCTAATATCGCCAGCCCAGAAATATCAATTAAAGACTGGACACCCTCAGCCTTCATAGCCGCCCCGCCTATTCCGATACATTGAATGTCTTCTGTTTCTTTTTTGATATACGCGATTAATTCTGCGCCTAAATGGTCGGCAGAGTTTTCTATGGCAACAATATAAAGGCTCTTACTCACGTTCTTGATTGAGGCAAACCAGCTATGAAAAGACCCAGTTCATCGGCAAGCGCAATAACCACTTCTTGCTCTAACACAAAAGCTTGGCCGCCTTCCGCAACGATTCCCGCCAGCCCCGCAGCCGCAGCTTTTTCAACTGTTAGCGGTCCTATTGTTGGCAGGTCGACACGGGTTTCTTGCCCTGGCTTGACCATTTTCGCCAAAACACCTGAGCGCGCCTGAACCGTACCTCGTATATCTTCGGGTAAGGTCAAAACACGGTCCAGCATCGCGTCAGTTCCTTCCTGCGCCTCAACGGTCAATACAACCCCTTGGTTGACGATTGCCGCCTGCCCGATATCTAAAGCCCCAATTTTTGATGCAATCTCACACGCTTTTCTGACGTCGTTTCTATGCTTGTCCGCGATATCAATTTTTCCTAAAACACCTTCAGGCAGTAATAAGCTCTCGCATAAAGACTGGGGTGATAAGACTTCGAAGCCTTCTTTTTCAAATAAAGACAAGAGATATCGCATCAGGGCATCATCGCCCTTTTGCGCAGCCTTTATCGCGCCGGGCATGTGAAGCATGCCTTTAAAATCTGGTTTTAGAGTTTTGAAATTCGGCCGCTTTACAGTCCCTGCAAAACAAATATGCGTACAGTTATTTTTCTTAAGGTATTTTACGATTTTTCCAAATTCGGAGGCTCTATAAGACTGAGCATCATCATATAGATCGACTCGTGCAAAACCCTCCAATGCAACGACACAAAGCTCATGCCCCTCACGAGAGGCTCCGTATGCTACATGTCTTGGTAAATCGCCCTCGCCTGCTATCAAACCGATGTTCACGACTTAAACCCCGTTTCGCGGCATGCAGATTGATCTGTTTTTCTTTGTACTTATAAACTCAACAATATCCATGACGAGTTCATGATCTGAATAGAGTTTAGTCACGTCTGCAAGACGTTCAGAAAATGTGCCTTCTTGGGCGAACAACAGACGATAGGCCGAACGCAATTCACGTATCTTATCTTTGGAAAACCCGCGCCGTTTTAGCCCAACTATATTTAGTCCTGCCAAATGGGCCGCATTGCCTCGAACTGAGCCATAAGGAATGACGTCAGTCGTCACTGTGGCCATACCGCCAATAAAGGCATGTGCACCTATTCGGGTATGTTGATGTATGGCGCAAAGTCCGCCTAATACAGCATAATCACCAATGGTGACATTCCCGCCAATTTGTGCTCCATTTGAAACGACCACATTATTTCCCATTTGTCCTTCATGGGCTAAATGCGTTCCAACCATAAAGTAACAGTCATTGCCTATACGTGTAACAACCTCCCCAGCGTCAGAGCCCGGGTGAATATTGACATTTTCACGAAAGACCGAGCGCTCACCAATAATGATGCTAACGGCTCCACCGTTATGTTTGAAATCTTGAGGGGGATGCCCCATTGATACAAACGGATAAAGCGTACAATCCGCGCCGATAGAAATATCGCCAGTCAAGTTCACTTGAGCAATTAACTTAACGTTTTTTCCCAACTTAACATCAGGTCCAACCACACAAAGCGGGCCAATCTCAACACCTGATGCTAGCTCCGCTTTGGGGTCAACAAAAGATGATGGATGAATAGTCGTCGTCAAGATCATTCCTCTTCATATTGCATTTCCGCAGCCGCAAATTTGAGCGACGCGGCAACCTGACCATCAACAATTGCGGTCCCAGAAAATTTATAAAAGGGTAGCCTAATTTTTTCGATTGTTACATTTACCGTTATGATTTCACCCGGATGAACAGGCCGTCTAAATTTAACAGCGTCGACATTCGAAAATGCAATGAACTTATTTTCAGACAACCCGCGGGTCAAAGACACAAGCAAAGCCCCTGCCTGCGCAACAGTCTCAATAATCAACACTCCAGGCATGATAGGTTTATTAGGGAAGTGCCCTTTAAAGAAGTCGGCGTCTGCTCTTACATCAGACTCAATTTTAATAAAGTCATCATTCAACTCGACGACGCGGTCGATAAACAGCATCGGATCGCGATGTGGCAAGTAATCTTTTATGATAGGCCGTAACAACGGAAGCTTATGAACTGTTTGCACTTTGATCCTTTGGCTTTTTTATAAGTTTTCGAGTGGCACTTACAACGCGCATATGCTCCCTTATGGGCATAGCCGGAAGACCGCTCCAAATTTCACCCGCAGGAATATCATGCATAACCCCAGATTTTGCCGCTATAGATGCTCCGTCACCGACATTGATATGATCCGCCAGACCAACATTTCCTCCAAGCTGCACCCCGCTGCCAATTACACAGCTCCCTGAAATACCGACATGTCCCGCAATAACTGTTCTCTCGCCAATTGTGACATTATGGGCCACCTGAACAAGATTATCTATTTTAACATCATCGCCTAGAACAGTATCACCCAGTTGACCGCGATCTACGCAGCTCTGAGCGCCGATAGAAATACGGTCTCCCATTATAACGCGGCCAAAATGAGGGATATCGATAAGGCCAGATTCATCCTTTGTGATACCAAAGCCAGAGCTTCCTATCGTGCCATGAGGTTTGATCTGGCAATCTTCACCGATAATCGCGCATTCTATATGACTAAATGACCCTATTGAGGTTCCTCGCTTAATGTGAACGCCTGGACCAATAACAACGTAGGGAGCAATCTTGACACCATCTTCAATGACAACATCTCCAGCTATAATAGCTGTTGGATGGACACTCGCAGATGAAGGAATATTTGGTTCACCCTGAATATCATCAAGTGTTAACATTTCGAACATTTTTTCCATAGCACGAGCAAAATGCCCTCGCGGTGCTTGGGTAACTAAAGGAATAATATGCTGGGCACCCGCTAACCCTGCCAATTTAGATGTCGTAAAACAGGCTGTAGCTTTAGCTGTTTCAAGCCGCTCTTTGTGCCGTTTATTATCAAGAAAGCTAACATCGCCAGGCTGACTATTCCCTAGATCAGAAATACCTTGGATCCTAACGTCGCCAAACTTTACATGTGGAACCTCAACGTCTAACCCCTCTAAAAGGTCAGCCAATAAAAAACTACCTTTCGATCTATAGAAGCGGGCATCAATCATTCCCGCTCCATAGCTCAATAGGCGTCAAATTGGTGTCAATTTAGGTTACCGTGTTTTACGGTTATGACTTACGGGGGAGCCGTTCGCGCGTCACTGGAACAGTTTTCATCTGGCTATTAAGCCGACTTATCACAGTATCTGTTACGTCGACTGGGTCACCATAAATAACCAATGAGCGTTCTAAAACGACATCAGCATTGCGTTCAGCAACAATTGATTTTAAAATTACGCGTAAACGGTCCTGAACTTTCTGAACGGCCTTTTGCTCTGTAATCTGCATTTCTTTTTGTTTATAGCGCAAGTCAACCTGAACGGCTTGTTGATCTTTGCGGAAAGACTGCAGCTGCGCCTGTAATGCTGTATCGCCTTTCAATGAATCGATTGATTTTCCTTTAAGCTGAGCTTCCAAGGATTTACCTTTGCTCTCAAGCGGCGATGCTTTGGCTTTGGCTTCTGATTCCATAGACTTTCCGATTGTCTCAAGCTGCCGCTTAATGTGCTTACCTACGTCAGAGTCTCGTAGGACCCTTCCCGTATCAACGACAAGAATTGTACTTTGGGCAAAGGCAGAAGCGCTGAACAATATAGCAGCGCCAAATCCTAATAGAGTACGAAAAATACTTTTATATATAGTCATAATTAAAACCTTGTACGGGTTGTAAATTGAAATGATTTTCGTTCATCGAAATCAAACTGGCGCAATGGCTTCGTAAAGTCAAACCGGATAGGACCAAATGGGCTTTCCCAGAAAACACTAGCCCCAATGGTTGCTCGAATGGCTAGAGAGTCTTCAGTTCTTTGAAAGAGAGCCTGATTTGTAAGTTGTTCGCCCGTAACGGGATCAATTCCTGTATCAAACTCAAACTCTTCATCTAGTAATCCTACTGTTCCTGCTTCCGCGAATAAACTACCCAATAAGTTTGGAATGCCAACAGGAAAACTCACCTCAGTAGCAGCCAACCCAAAAGCGTTTCCTCCTAGTGAATTCAATCGGCTTACAACGTCACCTGTAAGAGGGTCATATTGCACGACACGCGGACCAATGCCGGCATTGTCGAAGCCTCGGAAATCAAAGTTGCCTTTAAAATATCTATCGTTAACAGACACTGGGTCGCCGCCCCATCCACGAATATATCCGCCTGAAAGCGTCGCACTTGCAATAACATCTTTAAACAACCCCTTATATGCATTCGCTTCAAAGTCCGTTCTAAGGTATTTCACATCCCCTCCAATCCCAGCAAGGTCCTGGCTAAACCGAACATCAAACCCTCCAGTCGGGGAAATAGGGTCATTGCGGCGGTCCCATCCAAAAGTATACCCGAAGATTGAAGACAACCGACCGCCGACCTGATCACAAAGAGATGCTGTTGAACTACTAAGCGACGTATCAATAGTCGTACAATCTGTCCCAGGCAATTCAATGTCTTCCTGGCGAAGGGAATACCGGGTGGAAAGTGTGGTGTTTTCAGTCAATGGGAAAGCAAGGGTAACTTGGCCACCTGTTCGAGATTGACGGAAGCCAGCTTCATCCAGAAAATCAATGACGACATCAAAAACTTCTACGCCTGCAGCGAGATTACGTCCCAAAAACCTTGGTTCCGTGAACCGCAAGTCTACCTCTCGTCTGTTTGACGATGCCCGGATCACAAAACGAAGTAACTGTCCTCGTCCTCGTAA
>CAZJRU010000091.1:0-6981 GCA_964548315.1 uncultured Hellea sp. | reverse complement strand
ACGCCCAAAGCCGTGATTTTGGGACTATTAGGTTTAGAGCCAGAAACGCTCGACCCCAACACGGCTGACGCGGATGTCGCCACGGTTTACACGGATAAAAAAATGATGTTGCTAGGCGAGCAGTCCATTACCTTTGATCCTGAAACAGATATTATTTTTGATTATGAGACCCGGCCCGAGCTTCACCCCAATGGGATGAAACTCACGGCCTTTACCGCCAAAGGCAAGCGCCTGCGTACGCAAACCTATTACTCTACGGGCGGCGGGTTCATTGCCTCCGAACGTCAAATGAAGATGCCGGTGACGGATGACTTAATTGATGTTGGCCCCAGCGTGCCTTACCCCTTTGGGTCAGCGGCAGAACTCCTTGCTCTGTGTAAGTCAGAAACAAAAACCATTAGCGAGATCATTTACGCCAATGAAGACGCCATGCGGCCACGGGCGGAAACCGATGCTGCGCTGGACCGTATCGCCAACGTGATGATGGCCTGTATCGCCAGAGGACTAGAGACCGAAGGCACATTGCCGGGTGGTCTGGACGTCACACGCCGCGCGCCAAAGCTGTGGCAAAAACTGCATAGCTCACCCATGTCCAATGAACGTGAACAGCTCTTTGACTGGCTTAATGTTTACGCCATGGCGGTGAATGAAGAAAATGCGAGCGGCGGGCAGGTCGTCACCGCCCCGACAAATGGCGCTGCTGGGATTATTCCGTCTGTCCTTAAACATTATTGCGCAGGCGAGAACAAACTCCCGCAAAATATTCGAAAGTTCCTTTTGACCGCAGGCGGGATTGGACTTTTATATAAACAACGTGCCTCGATATCTGGCGCAGAAATGGGCTGCCAAGGCGAAGTCGGTGTGGCCTGTTCTATGGGGGCAGGCGGCCTTGCGGCGGTCTGGGGCGCGAACCCTGAGCAAGTCGCCCAAGCCGCGGAAATCGGGATGGAGCATAATCTCGGCCTGACCTGCGATCCCGTGGGTGGACTTGTCCAAATTCCCTGTATCGAACGCAACGCTATCGGCGCGGTCAAAGCGGTCAACGCAGCGAGGCTGTCCCTCCATGCGGACGGCGCGATGAAAGTCAGCCTCGATCAAGTCATAGAAACCATGCGCCAGACAGGCCTCGACATGTCCTCAAAATATAAGGAGACGAGCCAAGGCGGGTTAGCCGTTAATGTGGTGGAGTGTTAACGGCCAATCTAACAGGCTGGAACCCGCCAACGGGGGGGCGGATGCCGAAGACCTTTGCGAGGGTGGCATCGCTTAAGGCGTCTTTGGGCGCGGCGTCGGTGACGATTTTGCCTCGATGCATAACCCAGATGCGCGTGGCGAATTGCGCGGCCAGTGGTAAATCATGCAGTGCCGTGATAACGGTTCTCCCGCTCTTCGCTTCGGCTTTTAAAATCTCCATCATGGAGAGTTGATAAAAGGGGTCGAGCGCGGCGATGGGTTCATCTGCCAGCAGAACAGGGGCCTCTACGGCGAGGGCGCGGGCAAGCAGGACGCGGGCTTGTTCGCCGCCAGAGAGGCTATCAAAACGGCGCTCGGTAAAGCTCTCTGATTGCGTTCTGGTTATCGCGTCTTGCATTGCGCTGTGACCGCTCTCGCTAACTTTGCCTAGGCTGCCGCGATAAGGCGCGCGGCCAAGTTCTATCACGTCTTTTACACGCATCGCAGGAAGCGCTTCGCGCGATTGTGCCAGATAGGCAATTGCGCGCGCGCGTTTTTTGAGGGGCATGTTTGATAAAGCCCCGCCGTCAATTGTGACCTCGCCATTTGAGGGTTTGATAAGGCCGCAAAGCGTTTTGAGCAGGGTTGACTTTCCGCAGCCATTCGGGCCGATGAGCGCGATAAATTCTCCCGCTTTGGCGGAGGCAGAAAGGCTTTGCAGCACATCACATGTTCCGTAACCCGCGCGTAGATTTTCAAAGCTAATCATGTGCGCGCCTCTTTGACGGCCAGATAGAGGAAGAAGGGCACCCCGATAAGCGAGGTTAAAATCCCCAGATATAATTGCGTGCCGGGCCCGCTCAGGCTGCGCGTAATAATATCGGCAAAGACCAAAAACGCGGCCCCGCCAAGCGCGGATAGCGGGATGAGCCGCATCGGGTCTGCACCGAATATAAGCCGCATAATATGGGGCACGAAAAGACCGATAAAGCCAATTGCCCCCGCGATGGCGACGCCGCTTCCCACGCAAAGGGCGACCCCTGCGATAAGCAGCGCACGAACCCGCTTAAGAGAGACGCCAAGGCTCTGCGCTGTGTCTTCGCCAAGGCTTAGCGTTTTAAGGTCAGGCCCGACCACCAGTAAAATCGCGATACCGATTAATGTCAGCGGGGCGCAAATCATCAGCCCGTTCATCTCGGCGTTTTTAAGCGAACCCATGAGCCAGTAAACAATCTCCGACAGCGCCCAGGGGTTAGGCGCAAAATTCATAATCAGTCCGGTCAGCGCGGTGGCGAGCGCCCCGACTCCGACGCCCGCCAGGATGAGGGTTGCGGCCCCTTTGCGCGGCCCCGCTAGCATTAAAATCAAAGCCGCCCCGAGGGTAGTCCCCAGAAGCGCGGCGAGGGGCACCCAGCTCGCGAGACCAAAATAAAGCGCGGTAACAGCGCCCAATGCGGCGCAAGCGGAGAAGCCCAATATGCCCGGCGCGGCGAGCGGGTTGCGCGTATAGCCTTGCAGCGCCGCGCCTGACGCGCCAAGCCCTGCGCCAATCACCGCCCCCAATAAGGCGCGCGGCAAGCGAAGCTCTCCTACGATTAATTGATGCACGTCTTCCCCTTGCCCCCATAGGGCCTGCCAAGCTTGCACGGGAGAAATATCCGCCGGGCCAAAAAACAGCGAGACGCCCATCACGGCGAGGGTAACAAAAATTAGGACGCCGAGTTTCATGGAAGCTTATCCATTGCGTCTGCCAAAATCTCTGCCGCCTCGATGAGCCCCGGCCCCGCGCAAGGCCAGAGCGCGCCGTCAATATGGACGCTGGGGAAAGACTGGATATAGGCGCTTAGCGTTTTATTGCGCATGGCCGCCGCGTTCACGCTTTCATAGCCTTGCTTAAAATAACTGGTGATAATCAGGTCAGGTTTCACGCCCAGCAATATTTCAGGATCGGGGCTCACCCATCCGGACAGCGCTAATCCTTTATCGGCGAGCGCGTTCTCTCCGCCCGCCGCTTTAATCACGGCGTCCACCAATGTCCCTGTCCCTGCCGAGCCGCCAGAACGCGCCAGATATAAAACTTTGGGCCTAACGCCGTGTTTATCCGCGCGTGATTTAAGCCGGGTCAGCCGCGCGGTAATATCAGGGGTGAGGGTATCAGGGCGGCCTAAGGCCCCCGCCACCATTTGGGCATTTCTCATGACAGATGCAAAGTCTTCACCCCATGTTAGCTTTAGGGTCTCGATGCCAAGGCGCTCGGCAAAGCTGCCTTCACCTGACCCAAATAAAATAACGTCTGAGCTGCTAGCGGCAATGACTTCGGCGTCGTCCCATAATTGCGGGCGCTCTTGCTGCGTGCGCGATGCTAGCGATAAGGCGCTCCGCGATTGCCAAGATAGCTCCCGTACAAGATCAGGAGCTAGGGCGAGCACATAGCTATCCCCGCATAGTGAGGTGCTCCCTACCGTTTTTGGTGCCGTATTGGCTTGAGCCGCGCTGGTCAAAACACCCGCTCCCAAGACAGCCGCAAGCGCGGTTTGCCGAAATATATTTGCCGCGCGGTTGAGCTTTAACATAGGCAGATAAAAGCCCTTATGGATGTGTAAATCAAGCGTATAGCGCGCCGGAATTTTGCCTGTCTTTTTCAGGATTTTGCGGCTCAGTGGCGGCGTAAAAATAATATTTTGTTAACCATATAAACTGTAATTTTTTTAACCCCATGTGATTAGAGTTTAAGCAACTTTGGCGCAAGTTGGTGGGATGAAGAAAATAAGAATAATATCAGCCCTTGAGCAATTTCTGCGGTTTGACGATAGTCTGAATGCGAGTGACTTATTGCGCGCGCGCGCGGTCTACATGATTGCGGGTGTCTTTACGTTGTCCCAAGTTTTTAATATCTTTCTCATGACTAAAGTGCATGGAGGCTGGGTTCTTGACCATTGGGTAAGTACAATCGTGGTGGGCTGCCTCATCACTTCGGTGCTCCTCTTGCGATATTCGAAAAACTTTACAGCCTATGGCGCATTTTACGCGACTCTCATACTTCTTGGAATTGCGATAACGGCGACGCCGGATGGAACAGGAATAAATTCGACGTTGGTTCCTCTAATTATCGCAGGGGCCGTGACGACGGCGTGTATGTCTAATTGGAAGGTTGTCGCGGTATATTCGGCCTTGGCTTTTGGATTGATTTGGTGGCTTTATGCCGTTTCGATTTCTCAAATAGCAATGCCTAGTGTGGTGATGGAAGCTTATACCTTGAATTTATTGATGCGCGCTGTTCAGGCAACCATTGCTCTTTCGATTGTTTCCGCAACGATAATATTATTTTCAATTACTATGAACAATTTATTTGATTTGCTCGAAAAAAATATTGATTTAGCGAAGCGAGCAGATCTCGCGAAATCAAATTTCTTAGCAAATATGTCGCATGAATTACGTACGCCATTAAATGGTGTAATTGGTATGGCTGGACTTCTCAAAGGGACATCCATGACGCCTGTTCAGGAAAAATATGTTGATATAATTGATGGATGCTCAACGGGACTGGTGACGATTATCAATGATGTGTTGGACCTTTCAAAACTGGATTCAGGTAATGTTGAGTTTAATTTAGAAAGTTTTGATTTACGCAAGGTGCTCGAATCTCTCGTAGCCTTAAACCAAGCGGCAGTGATGGAAAGAAAATCTCATCTAACTTTGCATTGGGACGAAAACCTTCCGCGTTATATTTTGAGTGACGAAGCCCGGTGGCGTCAAATTGCGAATAATTTAATTGGTAACGCTGTTAAATTCACATCAGCGGGAGAAATAGATGTTATCGTTAAAGCGCGCCCCATGTCGCCTGAAAGTGGATTAACCGAAATTTGTCTATTTGTCCGTGATACGGGCGTCGGGATATCCGAGGAAGATCTAGACCGCGTCTTCAACCGTTTTGAACAAATCGATAACCGTCTTTCTACAGAAACAACGGGTACGGGTCTTGGCTTGGCCATTACACAAAACCTTATTGAAAAATTAGATGGCCGAATTTCCGTTCAGAGTACGTTAGGTGTCGGCACCATGTTTGTCGTTCAATTGCCAGTCCAGATAGACAGCCGCGCTGTCGACCCCGTCAAAGATAGTGCCATTCGGGCAGCTTAAGAGCTCGCGAATATTGGCCTTATTCCTCGCCAGCGCCCAGGCAGTAAAATGGGTGAAAGCTGTTCTAATCCACTAACATAACTTGGAGTTAGGAAATAGTAATCAGATAGCTTAGGGTAACTCATGATGAAAAAAAGCGATGAAAGTCAGACGGGATTATCAGGGCAAAAGCCGGGGCAATGGAACAATACTCAAAAATATGTAATTGCCCTGTTACTGTTAGTCCATATGTTCAATTTAATGGACCGGCAGATTATAAATGTTCTGTCTCCTGCCATCCAACAGGATTTTAACTTAAGTGACGCACAAATCGGAATTTTGACCGGTTTATCCTTTGCGCTTTTATATGCGGTATTTAGCTTCCCAATTGCGCGACTCGCGGACAAGAAAAACCGAGTTAAAATTATATCTATATGTTTAGCATTCTGGAGTATTATGACAGCGCTTTGCGGGGTTGCGCAAAATTATCTACAAATCCTCCTCGCACGTGCTGGGGTCGGGATTGGCGAAGCTGGATGTAGCCCGCCCGCACATTCGTTGATCTCGGACTATTTCCCAAGAGAGCAAAGGGCGACGGCGTTAGGAATTTACTCTATCGGTCTGACCGGCGGATCATTACTTGGTATTCTCATTGGCGGGTATTTGGCGAGCACATTGGGGTGGCGGTGGGCCTTAGTAATCCTGGGAATTCCCGGCGTTCTTCTCGGGGTCATTGTTCGAATGACCCTTAAAGAGCCGGTTCGCGGCGCGACAGAGCCTCTCGCTATTCGCCAGCAATTGATGGAGAACACAGACTCCGGACCATCGGTTCTCGAATCTTTGCGGATTTTGAGCGGAATCAAAAGTTATATGATTTTACTTGTGAGTGCAGGCATTACAGCCTTTGGGGGCTATGCTTTTTCCGCTTGGATTTTTCACTTCATTGGCCGCACCCATGGATTGTCATATGAAGAGTTCACGCTGCCGCTCGCGATTGCTATCGGAATTGGAGGAGGCATAGGTATCTATCTCGGCGGTATTTTGACTGACTATTTTGGAAAAAAGGACCTAAGCTCATACTTTCTAATCCCGTCTATTGTTCACTTAGTATCAGTGCCAATTTTTATATTGGCTGTCTGGGCCGGGTCACCACTTCTGTGCTTTGGATTGCTTTTCGTTGTTTTCGCTCTGCATGCTTCTGTTGCGGGTCCTTATTATGCTGTTGTTCAAAATTTGGCGCCTGTAAAATTAAGAGCTTTCGCGATTGCTATTTTTGCGTTCTTCACCGTTGTTCTCGGCTTAGGCGCCGGTCCTCTCGTAACAGGATTATTGTCTGATACTTTGGCTCAAACCTTGGGAGAGGCTGATGGCTTACGCTGGGCCATTACAGCCCTAGCTCCATTATGGGCGATTGCAGGCATAATGACTTTATTTGGCCGGCAAAGCCTTATTCGGGATTTGAGCCAAGCCACGGGGTCTATTAAGCGCGCGCGCTGACACAATTTTAGACATCACAATTTCATCACGGAAAATAGATTTGCTTAACGGCAGAAGAAATGGGACTTCGGCGCATAGGAGTTCTTTATGAAATTATTTGCCGCCCTGTCTGTCTTGGCCCTGTCATTATCGGCCTGCACCTCTCAATCCGCTACGGCGCAAAATAGCGGCGTGTCCGCCACGCCTGCGGCC
>CAZJRU010000090.1:0-7011 GCA_964548315.1 uncultured Hellea sp. | reverse complement strand
TAAGCCCCTCGTGAGTCTTTTTCATCGGGCATGGAGTTCTCTTCCTTGCGTTCCACATTTTTAATCACAGAAACAACTCTATCCTCACACGTGATTTGTGCTATTGAGCGCGCGCTATGAGCACGACTTTAATTTCAGACACGCAGCGCCCGGTGGTATCACCCTCTGGTGATGGCTTGATTATGCTTGTCGGTTTGGGCCGCAAGGAGATTGCCGCCCATTTAACCGAGCATGAGCCTGTCTTGGGGATAGAGCCAAAGAAAATTCGCATGCGCACCAAGCAGCTCTTTCACTGGATTTATAATTACGGCGTCACCGACTGGGCGCAGATGACCAATATTGCTAAGCCGCTGCGCGCCAAGCTTGCCACTGTTTTTTCGCTCGGCCGGCCCGAAATTATTGAACGGCAAATCAGCGTTGACGGGACGCGGAAATATCTTATCCGCATGGCCCCGGGCATTGAAGTCGAGAGTGTTTTTATTCCTGATGTCTCTAAGACCGGCGCGCTTTGTGTCTCCTCCCAAGTAGGCTGTACGCTGACCTGCAAATTTTGTCATACGGGCACGCAGAAGCTTGTGCGAAATCTCACGGCGCGCGAAATTGTCTTACAAGTGATTATCGCCCGCGACGATCTTGGCGAATGGCCGACAACCCAGGAAAACCGTAAGCTCACCAATATCGTCTTTATGGGGATGGGGGAGCCGCTCTATAATACGGAGCAAGTCGGAGATAGTCTGGATATAATCTGCGACCCCGAAGGGCTAGGCATTGGGCGGCGGCGCATTACGGTGTCCACCTCTGGGGTTGTCCCCGAAATTGGGCCAATGGGCGCGCGGACCTCGGCCATGCTGGCGATTTCTCTGCATGCGGCCAATGATGAACTGCGCGAGCAAATCATGCCGATTAACCGCAAATATCCGCTCAAGGATTTAATGCAGGCCTGCCGTGAGTACCCCGGCCTGTCCAACTCGCGCCGCATCACCTTTGAATATGTCATGCTCAAAGATGTGAATGACCAACCTTGGCACGCCAAGCAGCTCATACGGCTGCTCAAAGGCATTCCTGCCAAGGTCAATCTTATTCCCTTTAACCCGTGGCCAGGCAGTGAGTATGAATGTTCGGATTGGGACACGATCGAAACCTTTGCAGATCTGGTCAATCGGGCGGGATATGCCTCGCCTATTCGGACCCCGCGTGGACGCGATATTTTGGCCGCTTGTGGGCAGCTAAAGTCCGAATCTGAGAAAATGCGGGCAAGCGAGCTTAGAAAGAATGCACGCGCCAACGAAAATAACAACAGTGACACCGTAAATAGCGCTTGAAATTCCCCGCGCGCTCGGCACAGTGGTCACTCGTTGTGGGACGTCTTCGATAATGGAATTATAATATGACACCAGCCTTTGATAGCCTCGCAAATGGGTTTCCCTGGCTCATCTTCTATCTTCTTGTTGTCTCAGTAATTTATATTGGCGGACTTTTCATTTATGTAAAAATGACGCCCCATAGAGAGCTGGAACTCGTTCAAAACGGGAATATGGCGGCCGCCATCACATTTAGCGCCCTCGTTATTAGTCTGGCCCTGCCATTGGCGGCCTGCCTTATCAATAAGTTCAGCATATTTGACGTCGCGCTTTGGGGCACAATAAGTTTGTTTCTTCAACTCTTCCTTTTCAGATTAACCGACGCGATTTTCAAAGGCATGCCCCAGCGCATTATAGATGATGAAGTGCCTGCCGCGACCGTACTCGCCGCCTTTAAACTGGCCGGGTCTATCATTCTTGCCTTCGCAATTTCTGGCTAGGCCGTCTTATGTGGCGAGCGATTTTACGTAATTTTCCCGACTGGCTGTTTTACCTCGTCATCGTTATCTTAATTTACGCCAATTCAAATCGCGCCTCAGAAAAAATCACCCCGCCCTCACCTCCGCCAGAGCTTGGCGCTATGCTCCCTAGCGAAAGCCCGCGTGATGAGCGCGTTATCGTCAAGGTCGACAAACCGCGCTCAGGCATAGGAACAGCATTTGCGATCGACAATGACGGCCAATGGATAACGGCGCGCCACGTTGTCGATAACTGCACAAAAGTTGGCCTTAACATCGGCGGCTTAAAAATTCTCAAGACAGCGGCGCAAGTCTCCAAGGATACGGACACAGCTATCCTCACCTCAGAATGGACCCGCAAACCTCTGGCCAATGATCTTTATTCAGACCGGCAAATCGGGGAACGGGGTTACTTCTTTGGCTTTCCGCAAGGCCGCCCTGGTGAGGTCGTCGGATCGCTCTTAGCGCGAAACCGTATGCTGGTCAGAGGACGGTATAGATCAGATGAGGCGGTTTTGGCGTGGTCTGAAGTTAGCCGAACAAAAGGTCTATTAGGGTCATTGGGCGGTCTGAGCGGCGCGCCTGTTTTGGACGAAGATGGCGAAGTTATCGGCGTTGTCTCGGCTGAAAGTCCAAGGCGCGGGCGCATATATACGGTAACGCCGGAAAATCTTCAAACCCTTATGACCAAATCGCCCGTCACTCCCACTGCGTTAACTCTTGATAGTTACGGGCTTCAGGCTGATAAATTTCGTCGCGACCGCCGCATTGCGCAAGTCGTTTGCATGGTCAATTAAGCTGCGCCATAAGTCTTAAATGTGGAAACGTTCCCTCCTTATATCTAGCCTTATCGCCGTGGTCCTCGTTGGCGCAGGCTTCGCGCTTGATAAAACGCTCCCCGTTCAACATCTACCATGGCGCGCCCTTAATCCCGATGCGCCTTTAGGCTTTGCGACGAAAAGTCAACTTATGCGCCTCTCTCTGTCACCGTCTAAAGTATGCATGGATATGGCCCATAATTCACCGCTGCTGCTATCCGTTACCGCAGAGCCGCATAAACCCAATAAAACCTGCGGCTGGAACATCGCGCGCACGGTAAGCGGAGCCTATTCGACTGACATTGTTCCCAAAGAGGCTCAGATGCAATGCCCGCTCGCTATTGGGAGTTATATGTGGACCCGTGAGCTCAATGAGCTCTCTGAAAAACATTTCTCCACTGGCCTGTCAAAAATACTGCATGTCGGGACCTATTCCTGTCGGCGCCAGAACGGGAATAATTCAGGGGAGTGGAGCGAACATGCCTTCGCTAATGCGTGGGACATAACGGGATTTGAGCTTGAGGATGGGCGAGTTATTTCCGTCCAGAAAGACTGGTCAGGCCAAGACAAAACGCGGCAAAAATTCTTAAAAGACGCCAGAGACAAAGCCTGCAAGATTTTTCGCGTCACGCTCAGTCCAGACTTTAACGCCGCCCATCATGATCATTTTCATTTAGATATGGGGCCAAGCCGGTCCTGCCGTTAAGTTTGCCATGCCTCCCATTTGGGAATGAAGGGTAGAAATCCATAGGGCTGCACCGTCGGCAAATCAATTAAGAGGCCTGGCCAAGTTTCGGCGAACCCGGTCTCAATATCGGCATTCGCGTTATTGGCGTATAAATGACTGGTCGCGCCTGCAAATCTCAGATCGGAGCCCGTGCCGCTCCCCCATTTAATCAAAAAACTCTGCCCCGACTGCATAGACCGGACATTGCGAACCATCGCGCCCGCCCCATTTGTTCCCACCGCAAAGGCGTACCACCCTGCCCCAAGCACAGACGGGGTGGTCATAGAGAAATCCTTATGCCCGACGTCATCAGCAGGGCAGGTCCCAAGATCAGATATTCGGGCGCCGAGCTCCCAGCTATTGGCGCTGGCCTGACCTAATTCATATACCCCCACCCTAAGGACGGAGCCTGGGGTAGAGCTGGCGCCAAATTGACTGATAAACCCGCCCATGATTTTTGTGGGACGGTCTATATAGACGGGGCAAAAATAAACCCGGCCTTGCACCATATTCAGGGTCTGCCGGCTGAAATATTTAACAAATACGCTTGGAATACCGTAATGATACCCCTCACCACCGCTATCCTCAACGGAGCTTCCCATTTGCTCCAGCTGAATACCATTTGGACATGAGACATGTCCGCCTTTACTGTTGATAATCAGGCCATCTTTAAAGCTATTCCCATCCTCGCTGACTTTCAGATGGATATTATCCTCACCCGTTAGCCCTATTTCAGCCTTAGAGGCATAGTTGGTTTGGAATAATAAGCTGGCGGTGTCTGACGCGCCTGATTTATTGATTTTAAGCTGATGTCCCGCGCCATCATGGCTAAGCAGCGTCGCCTCGCCTTTAAGAGACAGACGGTTGATATCATCCGCGCCCGCGTTAATGCCTAATTTTGAGACTTCCTCGCCTTGGTTTTTAATCCAAGCGTCAGCCTTATAAATATACATCTGCGCGAGCGACGCAATGTAACACTGCCATCCCGTTCGCGGTTTATAAAAAGCCCAAGCGCCGTCTTGATAGGCGGCAATATCATTCTCGTGGCCTTCAAAAATACCGACGGGGCTCAGCCCCACAATTTGACGATCGCCATTTACGGGCTCTTCTTTTGCCGCATTTGAAATCGATAGGGCTGAGAGCTGTACCAGAGCGTCTAATTGCCGGAGCGCTTCATTATGGGTGATATGCTTTTGAGCCTGGGCTGGGGCCAAATAAGCGAGGTTGAGGTTTGGACTTGAGAACTCCACGATAACTCCTTTATGTGCGAATGAGTAAATTTACGCACAGCCAGAGTTCATGAGGATTAATCTTTTATACGGCTTATTCTGGCGTCTCTCGCATGACATCTACTGTCGCGTGATCGATTTTAAATTCAGACTTCAGGCGTAATTTAATCGCCTTATTAACGTCTTCAAGATTGGCATGTTGCTCGGCAATCGCTTCCATCGTTAGCATCGGCCGCTCAGGCGTTATCGACCAGGCATGAATATGCTCAACCCGAATAAGGTCGTCGATATGCGCGGGCAAATCATCGCGAATATCGCGGCGGTCAATATGGGCTGGCGCCCCTTCGAGCAAAATATGTGCGCTATCTTTTATCAAAACCCAAGCGCTTCTTAAAATAAGCACTGCAACAAGGGCTGAGAGCAGCGGGTCAATGGGCGTCCATCCCGTTTTCATAATCGCGAGGGCCGCCACAATCGCGGCAATCGAGCCTAACAAATCACCCAGAACATGAAGCACCGCGCCGCGAATATTTAAATTGTCTTGATCTGCCCCCGTCAAAATTTTGAAGACAATGAGGTTAACACCCAATCCCCCAATCGCGACCCACAGCATAGGCCCCGCTAAAATCTCGCCCGGTGTTTGGATACGGTGAAAGGCCTCCCAGACAATCCAAACTGAAATCAATAAAAGGGTCAGCCCATTTACAAATGCCACCAAAATTGAAAAGCGGTCAAAGCCAAATGTGTGCTGCCAATTCGCGGGACGTTTCGCAATGGTAAAAGCGCCCCAAGCCATCGCCAAAGCCGCAAAATCCGTGAGCATATGTCCAGCATCGGCCAATAGCGCAAGGGACCCTGAAATGATGCCGCCAAACACCTCGGCTATCATGAACAGCCCCGTTAAGGCCGCGGCAATCCCGACACGTTTGCGGTTCACCTCGCCCCCATGTGCATGATTATGCCCATGTCCATGGTGGTGGTGGCCATGGGATTGGCCGTGATGGTGATGAGTTCCCATAAGCCGTGATAGGCAGATTTATACGCAGGCGCAATTTCAAATCTTAAGCCGTTTCTAACTCTTTTTTGCTAAACCTTTTGAAAGAATAATACCCGGAGACGGCTTGGTGGCTGGAAAACAGAATACAATTGTAAAGCGCGTTCAAGATTTGAACGCGGCGGATATTGCGGCTTGGACGAGGCTGCGCGAAGCCAACCCTGCGACTTACAGCCCTTATTTTCACTTAGACTATACGCGTTTGATCTCAAAGCTTCGCCCCGACGTCTATGTGGCCTGTGTTTATGAAGATGAAACCCCAGTGGCCTTTCTGCCTTACCAAGGTCAACGCTTTGCGCGCCCTGTCGGCGCGCCCATGACCGATTATCACGGGTTTATAAGCCAATCCGATGACATCGCGCCTGTTGATATTATAAAAGACGCGTCGATTGGCGCTTTTCATTTTAGCGCCTCGGTGAACCCATCAATGGAAAGTTTTTCACAAAGTCAAGACACCGGCGTTGTTATGGATATCTCACAGGGAGCAGAAGCTTGGCGAAAAGAGCGCGATTCGAGCTATCGACGTCATCTTAAAAGTAATCGTAGGCGCATCCGCAAAGCCAGCGAAGATATCGGAGAACCGCGTTTTGAATGGTTATCTACGGATCAAAAAGTGTTCGATCAATTGATATCGTGGAAGAAAGAAAAATTTGCCGAAACGGGCAAATATGACGTTTTGTCGGCAGATTGGACCATGTCTCTCTTAGAAACGCTTTGGGCGCGCCAAGGCGAAGATTTACGCTGTGACATGCACGCGCTTTATTTTGGCGACAGATTAGCCGCTATTGATTTGGGACTTTCAGACGGGGATACATTCCATAGCTGGATTGTGGCCTATGACGGAGAGCTTCATAGTTACGGGGCGGGCATACAGCTTCTTGAAGGCCTCATCGACGCCTCAAAGACGCTCGGATATACTCGCATCGATTTGGGCGCGGGAACAGATGGATATAAACGTCATTATGCCAGTGAAGACGTCAAAGTCAGCGGCGGCTTTATCGCTGCGCAAGGTTCGGCCGCAGCCCTCTCTAACCTTTATAACAAAGCTGAAACCTTTGGACAAAAAGCTTTGAAAGACGCGCCAGGAAAAATTCGTCGGCGCTATAGTCAGATTGCGGCTTGCGAAGATAGCGTCTCCGGACGTGCAAAAGCTATGTTTGGCGCTGTCGCCTCCAGCCGCCGCTAATTTTACCCGCAAATATTAAGTTCAGAATAACGCTTATTACGGCGGGTGTGGTAATTAAGTATCACCCTTAACGATATGCAACAAATTGCACATTTAGTATTTGGCAAACGCGCCTACATATGTTTTATTTGAGGTGATAGGAACCAAAAAGATTCCGCGCTCACATTTACACATCGGG
>CAZJRU010000089.1:0-7158 GCA_964548315.1 uncultured Hellea sp. | reverse complement strand
GTTTCATTGACCAAAAGCGGATTATTGCCATGAATAACCTCCCAATCGACTTGTGTTCCTGTGCCCCGCGCCGCGCCGCGCGCCGCCTCTTCAACACGTTCCCAAATAGCATCAACGCCGTCTGGTTTGGGATGACGAACATAATAAAACACTTCCGCAAAATCAGGCACTACATTAGGCGCTGTGCCGCCCTCAGTAATAACATAATGAATGCGGGAGTCTTGCTCGACATGCTCGCGCATCATATTGACCATGAAGTTAAAGGCTTCCACCCCGTCTAACGCAGAGCGCGCTTTTTCTGGCGCGCCTGCCGCATGAGCGGACACACCGCGAAAACGAAATTTAGCTGAGCGGTTGGCCAACGTGGTTCGAGCCGCCGCAGAATTTTCATCATCGGCGTGCCAGTGAAGCGCGAAATCAACATCATCAAATAACCCGGCCCGCACCATATAGACTTTACCGCTGCCCCCTTCCTCGGCGGGTGTCCCGTAGAGACGCACGCGCCCCGGGGTTTTTGTTGTCTCAAGCCAGTCTTTAATCGCCATGGCCGCGCCAACAGACCCAGCGGCGAACAAATTATGTCCGCAGGCATGGGCCGCGTTCTTGCCGTCAATAGGCGAACGCTCGGCGCTATCGTCCTGATTGATACCTGGCAGAGCGTCATACTCAGCCAAAACGGCAATGACAGGTCCGCCCGAGCCATACTCCGCGACAAAAGCCGTTGGGATTTCAGCCACGCCCGATGTGATTTTAAAGCCCGCCGTTTGTAGCGTCTCTATTAACAGGCCACTTGCTTTTTCTTCTTGATATCCAACCTCGCCCCACTCCCATATCTTTCGGGCAATATCAGCGGTTTGCTCATAACGAGAGTCTATGGCGTCAAGGACGTCGGCATGATCACTCCTCTTATCATGCGCGCTCGCCATGACAGGCAGAGCTAGAGTAAATCCAAGTGAAAGAAGCAAATATGTGGCTTTCATATAGTATCCATTTTTCCGATATTCTTTCCTACCCTATAGGCTTTACCCAAGCCTATCAAGATTATCTAACTCGCGTTGATAGCGCGCCGCGTTCAGGAAATACCAAAATATGTAGGCGCTAAAAACAGCTAACGCGAGCCCGAGCATGAAGAGCAATAATATCCGGGTCTCCGTGATTTCAAACAAGGTAGAGCCTTCTTCAATCCAGCGGAAAATCATTACAAATATTACAAACGGGGCTGCCGGCAATAAGTACCATTTCCACATACTCGCGGCGGCATCTCTTTGCCGCGTGATTTCACGGCGCATAAAGTTAAGCAGCTTATCGCCTGAATGAGAGGCGGGTATCGGTTTTGCCTTGGCATATTTATTATAATTCCACATCGCAATGAGCCCCCCTCCAACAGCCAGTCCTGAAGCGACCCACATTTGCCAATCTGAATGGACCGTGAGCATATAAGTAATCCCAGCGAAAAACAGCGCATAGCCTATATATTCAATGATATCGCGGCGCTTATGTTTGGCCTCAAATTTTCGCGCCCGCGCGCGCATCTGCTCCGCAGTAATTGTAATCCTTTGTGCAGGTAAAGTTTGCCAAAGGCTTTTGAGGCTTTGATCATGAACGGACATTTGTGTCTCCTTTTTGAAATAAGTCAGATAATTTATATTTTATGCGGTGGATTTTGGTGGCGACGGCGCCTGCTGACATTCCGCTAATCTCGCCAATCTCGGCCGCGTCTAGCCCCTCGAGATAGAGCGTAATGATTTGCCGGTCCGTTGGCCCCAAGCGCTGTATGAGCGCCATTAAGAGCTCAAGCTGATCAATGCGCTCAAAGGCCTGTACATAATCTGTCTGGTCTGGCACCTCGCCGACATCTTCGATATTTAAATAGCTACGGTCGGTCAGCCGCTTATTTTTCAAAATATGGCTCGAGCCGACATTATGCGCCACGCGGTAGACCCAAGTTCTGACCGATGAGCGGGCGTCAAATATCTTAAAGCTACGCCAAAGCTCAAAATGAATGTCCTGAATCAAATCTTTGCGCTTATCAGGATCGCGCTCATAAGCATTAACCAAACGGCCAATCGCTTCCCCAAATTCCTGGGACGCCGCTTGATATTGCTCGTCTTGAGATGTTTCTCGCTCTACCACTAAGGTCCTTAAACTGAGTTTTTAATTTGTGTCTCAGATAAGGTAGTCACTCGGCGCGCGGATTTCTTACATTTTATTTTTAGGGAATGACTTAGACATTACCTCGCCAGCAAAAGCCAACTCATTTTCCAACTTCCATGCGTTTACGCATTGGAAATTCGGCTCTATAGCTGATTTAACACGGAGGTGCTTATGCGTAATTTTGTTCTCATTCTCATGTCGATTATCTTAGCAAGCTGCCAAGGGGCCTTGGGGTCAAAGGCGGATGACGGAAATGTCTTAGCCGGGCTAGAACACCGTGCAGGTTTTATTGATCTTTATATAGACGATAAGGAAAACCGCGTGCTCGCAAAACTCCCTACTGCTGACGATACAGGCACCGCGCTGCGTCTTATCCATAGCGCAAGATTAACTGGAGGCCTTGGCTCTAACCCGGTCGGACTTGACCGAGGCTGGGGCACAGGCGGGGCAATCATAGCCTTTCGCCGACTCGGAGATAAAGTCATCATTGAGCAAGAAAACTTAGCCTATCGGGCCAGCCCTGAAAACCCGCTGGAAGAACGCGCAGTGCGTGAGAGCTTTGCCACTTCATTTCTTGCCAGCGCAGAGGTGATGAGCTCAAAAAACGGGCTTGTTATAGATCTGACGGATTTTTTGACATCGGATATTTTAGGCCTCGTGCAATATTTAAAAGATGCGGAGCAAGGCAGTTTTAAAATTGCCAAAGACCGGACTTTAATCGACACGTCTAATGTATTTGCCTTTCCTGACAATGTGGAAATGGATGTGTTTTTTACGCTCACCTCTGCAGACCCCGGAGAGGAAGTCGCCACAACCGCGGCCAATAGCAATACACCGACGCTCATCCAGCACCACTCTTTTGCGCGTCTGCCCGAAGCTGGTTACACGCCGCTTAAATCTGACCCGCGCGCGGGCGTGATTGAACGTACATATTATGATTATTCCGCCGCGCTGGATGAGCCAATAGAGACGCGCCTAGCCCGGCGTTACCGCCTTGAGAAAAACGCGGCGGGAGAGACCCTTAAGCCAATCGTTTTTTATATTGATAGCGGCGCGCCCGAGCCTATCAAAAGCGCCTTACTTGACGGCGCGCGCTGGTGGGAAGACGCCTTTGCCGCAGCGGGGTTTCCAGATGGCTACCGCGTAGAAGTTTTACCCGAAGATGTGCACCCGCTCGATATTCGTTATAATGTCGTGCAATGGGTGCATCGGCAAACCCGGGGCTGGAGCTATGGGGGCGGGGTATCCGACCCGCGCACAGGCGAGATGCTTAAAGGGCATGTAAATCTTGGCAGTTTGCGCGTGCGTCAAGACCGCATGATATTTGAAGGCCTCTCGGGCACGGCAAAAACAGGGAGCGGCGAGGCAGATGACCCTATCGAGCTTGCCCTGGACCGTATCCGCCAGCTCTCAGCCCATGAAGTCGGACACGCGCTTGGCTTTGCGCATAACTTTGCCGCCAGCACTTACGGTAAGGGCAGCGTAATGGATTATCCCGCGCCCGATGTGCGCATCACAAATGGTGAGATTGACTTTTCAAACACTTACGGCGTCGGGGTTGGCGCCTGGGATAAATTTGCGGCCACATGGTTATATAGCCAAACAGATGAAAAGGGCCGCGAGGCGCTAATTCAAACGGCATTATCTGAGGGGTTGGTTTTTGTCTCTGACCGCGACGCGCGCGGCGTTGGAACCTCCCATCCTAAAGCCAGCGTTTGGGATAACCGGGCAGACCCAATTGCAGGATTGAATGACGCGATGCAGGTCCGCGCCCATGCGCTTAAGAATTTCGGCACAGATAGAATAAGGCAAGGACAACCTCTCTCTAATCTTGGCAACGTCATTGTGCCCATTTATCTCTATCATCGCTACCAAACCGCCGCCGCCGCTAAGCTTATAGGCGGCATGAATTTCAACTACGGTCTTGCAGGTGATGGCCAACCCGCCATGAAGATCGTCGACGCGGCCAGACAGAAACAAGCGTTGGCCGCTGTGCTGAAAACACTCGATCCTAAAGCGCTAGATATACCAGATAAAACGCTTGATCTAATTGGGCCCGCCGTTATCTCATGGTCCTTTGCCGATAATGACCGAGAGCGTTTTCGGCCCACGGCTTATCCCGCCTTTGACGTTACCGCGGCGGCAGACACCGCGGCGGATATCACCTTTGACGCCCTACTTAACCCGCGCCGCGCCGCGCGCTTAATCGAGTTCAAACGCCGAGATGCGGGCAATCTCGGGTTTATGGATATGCTTCAAGCCACCCGCCAAGTCGTGATGCGTCCTGCTCCTGCCGGACGCGAGGGCGAGATTGCCAAGGGCCTTCAAGCCCGCTTTGCCTTTGCGCTTATGGAGCTTGGCAATAGCGAGGCCACGCCGGGCGTTAAGGCGCGCACTGATGCTGTGCTGCGTCAAATACAACAAGATTTGCGTGCGAAAAATTCAGGCCATGGACTTTGGTTAGTTTCGAAAATTGAAGCGCATTTGACCCAAGAGGCGACGCCTAGAGCGCTCGTGATCACGGCCAAGGCGTTACCACCGGGCGGCCCAATTGGACAAAATGGTCTGCATTACGGCCAGCTAGAAACCTGCTGGCATTGTGATTAATTTTCTCCCTCCATTGTAAGCCTGATAGGGATTAAGACTCAAAAGCACAGATGCGGCGTCCGCCCTATCACGCGGTCTCACATAGAGTTTATTTTCCGCCCCGCCCTCGCTCAGCTAAGCACCGTGTCAAAAGAGAGATAGACTATGCGTTTGATTATTTTGCTATTGGGAATTTTACTGACGGGTTGCGCCACAACGCAAAACATTGTCGAAACCGCCGCGATTACTGAATCTCGCCTCACCTTCCCGTCTGTGGCCAAGTTCACAGCCCAATCGCAAAAGACAATTGACCATACCGCTTTTGATCAATTCTTGAGGACTTATTATGTTGCGCCGACCAACACTAACGCCCCGCATTACGGGGCGGCCTTGCTGCGTTACGGCGATGTCACCCCCGCCGATAAAGCCGCTTTGACAGCCTATATTAACCGCTTACAAGCCGTGCAGGTCACCTCCCTTAATCAGGACGAGCAATTGGCCTTTTGGATTAACCTCTATAACGCCCAGACCATCCGGGTCATTTTGGATAATTATCCCGTGGACTCTATTCGCTCCATCAAAACTAATGCCTTTGACTTCAAAGGACCTTGGAATGACGCGAGCTTGACCGTTGAGGGCGAAACCCTCACCCTTGATAATATCGAAAACAGAATTGTGCGGCCTATATTTAATGACCCGCGCATTCACTATGCGCTTAACTGCGCCGCCATAGGTTGCCCCAACTTGCGCGCGCAAGCCTTTAAAGGCGCGGGGCTGAACGCCGTGCTCGACACCCAAGCTCGCACCTTCATCAATAATCCGCGCGCTATAAAAACCGAAGACGGGCGCATCATCGCCTCGCGAATTTTCCTCTGGTATAAAAAGGATTATGGCGATTCAGAAGAAGATATCCTGAGCCACATCCGCCAATATGCAAACCCAGAGCTCTTACAATCTCTTCAAGGCGCGACCAATATTGACGTCTATGAATATGATTGGGCGCTTAATACTTTTGAATGATGAGATATAACGGCTTACGCCTCAACAATGGCAGAGCTTTTATGCGATGAGTTAACTGCTCTCGCTGTTTAAATCATCTTGGAAAATATCTTCGATTGTACATTCAAATAATCGCGCTATTTTAAACGCCAATGGTAATGAAGGGTCGTAACGCCCTGTTTCGATCGCATTGACGGATTGCCGAGAAATTTCTAGCTGCTCGCCTAGCGCGGCTTGTGACCACCCCTTCTCTGCGCGCAGAGTTTTCAAGCGGTTTTCCATTAGGCCCACCGCTTATATTTAAAGCCAGTGACCAAGCCGAATATAATAAAGAAAGCTGGAAAGACAAAAAAGATAGGCAAGCGCGGCATCGAGTCGTTAAATAATTCAACAAGCCCCCAAGCTCCGCTTAGGGCGAGAAGCACAAAAAGTCCAAACAGCATAGATTGAGTCAAGACATGCCGCGCGACCTCGTCCATTTCATCTAAGAACCGCCATATCGACCAGAGCATTAAACAAATTGGCACCGCAGGAACGAGGGATAAAATAATCGCGGGGGTAGATCCCTCTGTCAGGAGTCCATGTGTATAGCTAACAGCAAAGACTGTGGCTATATATCCAAGCGACGACCCAATCATCATAGACATATAACGTTTTTTAGCGAGTTCAGGCTTCATTTTTACCTCCACTTTAAAGTCAAGCAAGCTTTACATAGACAAGGAGGCTTTGCTTGTCAAGTAGACTTGACTTTTAATTCCCTTAAGCACTGATTGGCATATGCTTGCTTCACCTTGAGGTCTAAGCATTAACTCCCTAGAACTACAGCATCTTTGCGGTAGCCGTACTCTACTGCACCGAACCAATTTTTCCCATCTGGGAACCTAACTTCGATACCTTTCAAATCAACTTCATCAAAGAGGCGCATATTAACACCCATCGTGTCAGAATTATCCATGGTACGTTTGTATTCGGGAGTCAGTTTCCAATGAGTACTCTCCCATGGTCTCATGCCGCAAAACACGCTACCCCTGATTATAATGAAAACCGCTAAAGACATTTCTAAAATGCAGGCCTCGCTCCTTGCGTGGTATGATAGCGCGGGCCGCACTTTGCCTTGGCGTATTCGCCCTGAAGATCGAACCGCAGGCGTCACGCCTAACCCTTACGCTGTGTGGCTGTCTGAAATAATGTTGCAACAAACGACGGTGCCTCATGCCACGCCCTATTGGGAAAAATTCTTGGTTGAATTTCCAACCGTTACCCAGCTCGCTAACGCCGCACGCGAGCGCATCCTCACGCTTTGGGCGGGGCTAGGCTATTATGCGCGCGGGCGTAACCTGCATAAATGCGCGCAGATAATTCGTGATGAATATGACGGACAATTTCCGCAAAGTGAGGCGGCGCTTTTAAAGCTTCCCG
>CAZJRU010000088.1:0-7256 GCA_964548315.1 uncultured Hellea sp. | reverse complement strand
TGGATACCATTGATTGTTCTGTAGCTTCGTCTTATGTGCATGGCGATGGCTTTAACTGCTTTAAAATCTTCTGTCCAAAATAAAGAACCTATTATTTTAGGCATCGAATCGAGCTGTGATGAAACAGCGGCCTCAGTCATTCGAAAACGCAAAGATGGGTCAGTTGAGATTTTATCCTCTATTATCGCCAGTCAGAATAAAGAGCATGCTCCATTTGGTGGCGTAGTCCCAGAAATCGCGGCCAGAGCTCATATCCAAAAACTCGACACCATTATTGACCAAGCCGTAAATGAGGCAGGTCTTGCCTATACCGAACTTTCGGCCATCGCAGCTACGGCAGGTCCTGGTTTAATCGGCGGCGTCATTACAGGCCTGCTGAGCGCCAAGGGACTTGCCATGTCTCTGGATATTCCTTTAATCGCGGTCAACCATCTTGAAGGCCACGCCTTATCGCCGCGCTTGGAACAGCCTTGCGAATTTCCCTATTTGCTTTTGCTCATATCAGGAGGGCACACGCAGCTCTTATCTGTCAACGCTCTGGGCGATTATACACGGCTTGGCAGTACGGTTGACGACGCGGTGGGTGAAGCCTTTGATAAAACGGCGAAGGTTATGAACCTCGGCTTTCCGGGCGGCCCCTATGTGGAAGCAAAAGCCCAAAAAGGACGTCCGGACACAATATCTCTTCCGCGCCCCTTTAACGGGAAAGATCATGCTGATTTTTCTTTTGCAGGGCTTAAAACTGCCGTGGCTCGCGCCTACGCCGCCAGTACCAAATCACATCAAGCCAAAGCCAATATTGCCGCCAGTTTTCAAGACGCTGTATGTGACGTGCTAAGCGATAGAACCCGAAGAGCCATGTCAATGTTTCGAGACAGCGGTGATGAAACTCAGCAGCGATTTGTTGTCGCCGGCGGCGTCGCGGCGAACTCTCAAATCCGTACGGCGTTACAAGACTTGTGCCGGGAAACAAATTTTTCATTTTTTGCGCCTTCGCTTAAATTTTGTACCGATAACGCGGCTATGATAGCGCTTGCGGGGGCAGAGCATTATCTACGCGGAGACTATGATGGGTTAGATGTAAAAGCCCGTCCGCGCTGGCCGCTTGATGCCCGCGCGGCAAAAACAAATCCCGCCAGCGGTTTTGGGAAAAAGGGACCTAAATCATGAGACCTTTTCAAAATTTTGGCGTCATTGGCGCGGGGGCTTGGGGAACCGCCTTGGCACAAACGCTCGCGCGCGCCGGGCGCAATGTGACCCTTTGGGCCTTTGAAGAAGACTGCGCACAAACGATTAATGATGAACACGAGAACAAACTTTATCTCAGTGGAGTAAAACTTGACCCGCGCGTGAAAGCTACATCCGATTTAAAAAGTCTCGGCGATTTAGACGCTGTTCTTTCAGTTGTTCCCGCGCAGCATACGCGAAATATTTTAGAACAATTTGTCCCCCATATGCGCGAAAACATGCCCATTATTTTATGTTCGAAAGGCATAGAAATTTCGACGAAAAAATTTATGTCCGATGTTCTCGCGGAAGTCGCGCCTAAGGCCATGCCCGCTGTTTTGTCAGGACCCAGCTTTGCGATAGATGTCGCGAATGGCCTCCCAACAGCTGTCACCCTTGCCTGTGAGGATGACGCGGTCGGCACGGCTTTAGTTGAAAAAATCGCCGCGCCAACTTTTCGGCCTTATCTAGCCAATGACGTGTTAGGCGCTGAAATAGGCGGCGCAGTGAAAAATGTCCTCGCCATTGCCTGCGGGATCGTTTTGGGCAAAGGCCTTGGACGGTCCGCCCATGCCGCCATTATTGCCCGCGGCTTTGCCGAAATGACGCGGCTAGGCAAAGCCTTAGGCTGTCAGCCGGAAACTTTAACCGGGCTTTGCGGATTAGGCGATTTGGTTTTGACATGCTCCTCCGAACAATCCCGAAATATGTCTTGCGGTCTCGCCTTAGGACAGGGTCAAAGCCTTGCGGATATTATGGCGTCTCGCAACTCCGTAACAGAAGGCGTGGCAACAGCTCCGGCTCTCAAAGATATTGCCGAAGACATGGGCGTTGATATGCCAATTTGCTCTATGATGGCGGATATTTTGGTAGATAAGGTGGACGTAGATACCGCCATTATGAGCCTTCTCTCACGTCAGCATAAGAAAGAGACTTAATCGTGGAATTTATTGTTTATACTGAGGACGAAGATAATAGCCTGCACATAAGGCAAGCGGTTAGGGACGATCATTTGGCGTGGCTTAATAATACTCCCAGCCATATCACCTTGCTTACCGCTGGACCTTGGCTCGACGATGAAGACGTCATGCGCGGGAGCCTGCTGATTGTCGGAGCAGATACAAAACAAGCCGTGATAAACTGGCTCAGCAACGATCCTTATAAATCCGCAGGCCTCACAAAAAGCGTAATGGTCAAAACCTATAAATGGGTTATCGGCAAGCCTGAGACCGCGTAAATCTATTTTGTAATAATCAGAAATTAAATTCTTGAACTTGGACAGAATAAATGTTTGACCAGCAGGAGTTACAGGGACCCAATTTAACATGAATTATTCCAAAGTGAAACGAGGCATAGATATTCTTGTCTCTTTAGCTTTGTTGCTAATATTCGCGCCTATTATGGCGGTGATTTTTATTGCCGTTTCTTTGACCTCGCCGGGGCCAGCTTTATTTTGGTCCGACCGCGTAGGCATCAATAAGAAACTATTTTTAATGCCTAAATTTCGAACCATGTTGCTGGGAACAAAGCTGATCTCTCCTGAAGCTGCTGACCCTGATGATATTCGGCCCACAGGCTTAGGGAAAATATTGCGAAAGACCAGCTTAGATGAACTGCCTCAAATTTGGAGTGTGTTTGTCGGTGATATGAGCCTTATCGGCCCAAGGCCCATGCTTGAATATGATAATGTGCGCGAGGAAAGATATAAACGTCCTGAAATATTTAACATAAGACCCGGCATTACGGGCTTGGCGCAGGTTAGCGGCCGCAACTTTATTTCAGCCAAAAACAAAAGCCGATATGACGCCTTTTATGTCAACCATGCCTCCTTGGGACTAGATATAAAAATCGCCCTCTTAACGGTAAAGACGGTTTTGAAAACTAATCTTATTAAATAGTCTAAATTGAGCTTAAGACTCCGGGCGACTTGAACTTGATTGGAGAAAGAGCGGCGCCTCGCTACTCAATTTGACGGCGGTCAGCGGCCCCCCGTCATAGGTTCCTGTATCAACGGCGATACGGTTAGAATGAATCTCAGGCACATCGCCAACGATGGTGTGCCCGTGTACAATGATAAAAGGGTGCTGCTTGGTATATTTTATAAATTCCTTGCGTATCCAGCGTAAATCACGTGTCGATTGTTTTTCAATCGCAACCCGGGGCTTAATCCCCGCATGCACGCAAAGGTAAGGACCGAACTGAAAGGTCTCTTGGAAAGATTCAATGAAATTAATATGACTCTTTGGCACTTTATCTTGAATACGAAATAATAGATTTTCAGGACTAATTAAAATCTCGCCTAAATTTTCAACACCGTAGCTACGCACACATGTCCGCCCGCCAAATTCAAACCAAGACGATAAGGCTCCAGTCGACCCTGATAAAACTTTCAAAAAGACTTCTTCATGGTTGCCCATAAGGTAAATAGGCGTCGCAAAGTCAGGCGCATATTTTGATAGATAATCGATAACTTCAAAAGACTTGGGTCCGCGGTCCATTAGATCGCCCAAAAAAACAATATATTTAGGGCCAGGGCCTTCAGCTAAAATATCTTCCTTAATCAAATCAAGTAATTCTAAAAGCTCGTCAAAACATCCATGGATATCGCCAATGACATAAGCTACCCCGGCAAGAGTTTCCGCATCCGCAGAACTTGTTTTTTTCTTTTTTGAAAAACGGCCAAACATTAATTCTTACTCGTTTAAAGACGGCAGTCCCTTATACCTAAATATGCCCTCTGCATAGTCCCTCTATACGCATAGAGTCAGTTGGAGTTTTTTCGTAAAATAGGGTTTGAAACCCCGAGGATTCGCAACTCACTTGTAACTTAACGTAACCATACTTTGTGTGTAGAAAATGCTATCTCAGGATATTCGGAGCCTTATCCCCCAAGGGTATAAAATGGAATTCATTGATCTTAAATCTCAGCAGCGCCGCATTCGCCCCGCCTTAGACCTCGCAATCAGTCGCGTGATGGAACATGGCCGATATGTTATGGGCCCTGAAGTCGCAAAATTAGAACAAGCCCTCGCCCCTTTGGCACAATCAAAGTTCGTCTTAGGCTGCGCCAACGGCACTGATGCGCTCACCCTAGCCATGATGGCGATGGGCATCGGTAGAGGCGACGCTGTCTTTTGTCCCTCATTTACCTATTCGGCGACGGCAGAAAGCATAGCTATTCTCGGCGCGACGCCCGTCTTTGTGGATATCGATAGAGACAGTTATAATATGTGCGAGAAAAGCTTAGAGCGCACCGTTAAATCTATTTTATCAGACGAAACCTTGCGCCCTAAAGCGGTCATTATTGTCGACCTCTTTGGGCAAAGCGCAAATTACCCCGCCTTAACACCTATCGCCCGGAAATATGGCCTGCAGATTATTTCAGACGCTGCACAAAGTTTTGGCACGACGCTTGATGGACACTCACCATGTCATTGGGCAGATGTCATGACGACCAGCTTCTTTCCAGCTAAACCGCTTGGGTGTTACGGGGACGGCGGGGCCGTTTTCACAAATAATGAGAAACTTAATGCATCTATGGACTCGTTGCGCATCCATGGCCGCGGGCAAGACAAATATGATAATGTTTCGGTAGGGTTAAACTCTAGGCTCGATACATTACAGGCGGCCATTCTTTTAGAAAAACTGACCATTTTCCCCGATGAGCTGGAAAAGCGAAATGAAATCGCCAAGTTTTACCAAGACGGCCTAAAGTCAAACAGAATTAAAACGCCTCAAATACCGTCCCATATCACATCAAGCTGGGCCCAGTTCACAATCGAGGTGGACAAGCCTGACGCCCTAGGCAAAGACTTATCCAATCAAGGTATTCCAACAGCTCGGTACTATCCCCGTCCTACACATCTTCAAACGGCTTATATGAAATACCCTGCGGACCCAAAGGGGCTACCGTCTACCGAAGACGCCATGGGCAAGGTTATTAGCCTACCCATGCACGCTTATTTAGATAGAAAAACACAATCCCGTATAGTAGATTCCATTTCCAAAACGTTGAGCACCTAACGCGTGTAAACCTATAGGAAATATAGGAAAGTTACGTAGCGGAGAAAATTATTCCCCTATATGGGATTTGAATTTGTTATTTATTCGATAACCCGCTAAAGGCCCAACAAATATCCTATCATGTGGGGGGAAACAGGGGCAAAATGTTTACCAATGTCTTTAGTATAATTGACGGGCTTGATCGCAGAAACAAGTGGATAATCATGGTGATGACGGATGTTATCGTCACCTTCATCGCCTTAGCACTCGCTTATTGTCTCAGATATGGTGAGATATTCCCTATAGATAGGCTCCAGCATGCTTGGCCAATGTTCCCTGTCATGATGATTGCCGGCGCAATATACACATGGATGCTAAGCATCCCGAAAATCAAACTTCAGTCTTTTGACATGCGAGCTATTCAGAGGCTCGCTCTTTTAAGCTTATTGCTCATTTTAACGGCCATGAGTTTTAGTTTTCTCTTGCGATTTTCTGCGCCGCGTTCAGTCCCCTTAATTTTTGGCATTCTCTTTTTCACAGGTTCCTTATTTGTCAGGATTAATGGCTTACTCGTTTTACGTCAGCTTTATTCTATTGGTAACTCACGTACTCCTGTTGCTATTTTCGGAGCTGGTGAAGCAGGAATTCAATTGGTTTCTGCGCTTCAACGTTCAAAAGAAGTCAAACCCGTGGCCTTTATTGATGATAACAAATTACAGCAAAAACTGATGATTTTTGGACTTTCAGTTTTTAGTCCGGACAAGGTTGAAAAACTTATCAAACAAAAAAAGGTTGAGCGCATATTAATCGCTATACCCTCTTTGTCGCAAACTGATAAAAAAGACATTGTTAAACGGCTAAGCCATTTGCCCTGCGCCATTCAGATAATGCCGTCTCATTTGGACATAATCCAAGGTAATAATATTTTAGATAGTTTCCAGCCTGTCAATCCAGAAGATTTACTGGGACGTGATAAATTCGACGTCAACCTTCCAGCCATCAAAGCGGTCTATAAAGATAAAGTGATTTTGGTTTCTGGAGCGGGAGGCTCAATCGGGTCAGAACTTTGCCGCCAAATTCTTGAACATAACCCATCCAAGTTGATACTTTTTGAACAATCAGAACTCGCATTATATCAGGTTGAAAAGGAACTAGGCCCACTTGCCAAAAAACAAGGTACGACCCTTATTCCCATATTAGGGTCTGTCGCCAACGCTAAGGTCGTGGAGAATATTTTCGCAATACACAATATCGAAGTCGTATTTCATGCGGCAGCCTATAAACATGTGCCCCTCGTTGAATCTAACGAAGTCGCCGGCCTACATAATAATGTTATCGGAACACATACAATTGCCAACCAGGCCTTAAAATCCAATATTGAAACCTTTATTTTGATTTCCACCGATAAGGCCGTACGGCCCACAAATATTATGGGCGCGACCAAAAGATTAGCCGAACTGGTCATTCAAGATTGCGATAAACGTAGCAAGGGAACAAAGTTTTCTATGGTGCGCTTTGGAAATGTCTTGGGCTCATCAGGGTCTGTTATTCCCTTATTCAAGGAGCAAATCGCAAAAGGCGGCCCTATTACCCTTACGCATGACGAAGTCACCCGGTATTTTATGGCTATATCTGAAGCAGCCTATCTTGTCGTCGTCGCAGGTAGCTTTGCCCAAGGAGGTGAAGTTTTCGTGCTTGATATGGGAGAGCCTGTAAAAATTAGAAACCTAGCGCGGCGGTTAATCGAAAAAAGTGGCTTAACTGTTCGGGATACTAATAACCCAGAAGGCGACATTGAAATCTTGACAACAGGCTTAAGGCCTGGAGAAAAGCTTTATGAAGAGTTGTTAATCGACGCTGAGGCCTTGACTACCCCACATCCCAAAATTTTAAGAGCAAAAGAAAATAGTTTAAATTCGTCAAAAATAATAAAACTCTTAAACGAAGTAACGCTGGCGATATCCACAAATGATAACGAACAAGTAAGGAATATCGTTAAAAAATGGGTAGAGGGTTACTCAAACTAG
>CAZJRU010000087.1:0-7291 GCA_964548315.1 uncultured Hellea sp. | reverse complement strand
ATCTGCCCATCCTGCGTGAACCGATAGGTCATATTCACACCGTTACCTCCGCGGAAAACACCCGCCCCGCCAGAGTCAGCTTCCGTTTCATATTTCTCAATAACCATTGGGAAATAGCGCTCCAAAAACTCATTTGGAACATTGGTAAAGTCAGGCCAAAGCGAGTGACCATCAGGACCATCACCAAAGGGTTTGCCGGGAATGCCGCCAAAGCCGATTTGGAACAGTTGATACCACTCATTATTTTTATCAAAGCCAGAGAACATCAAATGCGGGCTAGATGAGAACCCTGCCGCGCATAGGAAGTCAGGAGTCTTTTGCCCTAACAACGCGCCAAGAACATCAAAGATGCGTCCCAGAGCATGGGTACGGCAAGAGAGCGCAGCGGGGAACGTCGGCTTCAGGAGAGAGCCTTCTGGAATATTGACTTCGACCAAATCGTAGAACCCATCGTTGAACAAAATCTGCGGGTCAAAGACCATGACCATATAAATTCCAAAGAACATTCTGAACATGTTTTCATTGAGATAGAAATTGATCGAATATTCTGATTGCGGATCCGTTCCGTCAAAATCTAGATAGACCTTCTCGCCTTTGCGGTGCATCGTACATTTGATTTTAAACGGCCCAGCGCCGTTACCATCATCACAAATATAATCTTCAAATGAGACGGGCTCTTCACCAATTGATGTCATAATCAATTGACGCATCGCCCGGCGATTACGCGCCAAAAGTTCATTCGTAGCGGAATTAAAAACATCATCCCCGAAACGCTCACAAATTTCATGTACCCGCATCTCTGCCACGCGGCATGAGGCGACAATCGCATGTAGGTCTGCTTTATACCATTCTGGCATACGGCTATTATGGGCTGCGATTTCAACAATTTGTTCTTGGAACTCACCCTTTTTGTAGAGTTTCACGGGCGGAATACGTATGCCTTCCTCGAATACGGATTGAGCGTCATTTGGCATCGAACCTGGAACTTTGCCGCCAATATCTGTCATATGTCCAAACATTGACGCCCAAGCGATAATACGTCCATTACGGTAAATCGGCAAAATAATAAGTTGGTCGTTATTATGACTTACAGCGCCTTCACAAGAGTATGGGTCATTGAGGAGAATAACGTCCCCCTCTTCGATCTCGCCATTATATCCCTTAAAGAATCCATCCAAAAATGAACCAAATTGCCCAACGATCATCTTACCGTCGCGGTTTGCAATCAATGGGAACGCATCGCCTTGCTCGCGTATGCCTGGAGAGAGCGCCGTACGGAATAAGGTCGCGTCCATTTCAAGACGTGCGTTACGCATTGCGCTTCCGATGAGATCAAGCGTAATAGGGTCAACTTTGACCTTTTTTAACGGCTTTTTGTTTTTTTCGATAAATGTCGTAGCCATGTCGTCCTCCTATGCTTTCTTCTTCTTGGCCGATTTGACCGGATTAATGATGATATTGCCGTAAGCATCAACTTTGGCTTCGCAGCCAGAATGCACCAAGGCCGTTGAGTCCATTTCGATGATAATCGCAGGCCCTTTGATTTTATTCCCAGCCTTGAGTTTATCACGGTCGTAAATGACCGCTTTTTTCATCTTGCCGTCAATATAGACCTTGGTATCGCGCATTTTTGCGCCCTTGGGATCCGCAGTCCCTCTTTTGATTTTCATTGCCGGCAAGTCGAGTTCTTTACCAAGCGCAACCGCGCGTAAGTTCACGACCTCATGCTCAGCGTCCATATTGAAGGTAAACATACGTTTATGCTCTGCGTCAAACTCAGCGCATAAGCGGTCTAAGCCGTCTTTACCAAAGCCCTTAAGATCAATCCCCATCGGAATTTCGAAAGCTTGTCCGTTATAGCGCACATCCGCTTGATAGCTTACGGATATGTCACGGGCCTTAGCCCCTTCTTTTTTAAGCTCGTCTATCACCTGCTTACCCATGTCCTTGAGGACTGAGGCAATTTTGCTGGAGCTTGTTTGTGATTTACGCAGAGAATGCGAACGTGATGTCTCTGCCCGAGACCGCGTTGTCGCATCGCCAACTGCGCAAAGCACGCCTGGAGAGCGAGGCACGATAACAGGCCAGGAGCCCATCAATTTTGCTACCGCGTTTGAATGCAGCGACCCGGCTCCGCCAAAACCCATCAGCGCGAAATCTCGCGGGTCATAACCTTGCTGAACAGATATCATACGCAGCGCGCCAAACATATTTTCGTTGACGATATCAATAATACCCGAAGCCGCCGCGTAAAGATCAATGCCCAGAGCATCAGCCACTTTTTGTACCGCCGCTTCGGCCGCTTTACGGTCAAGCTTAAAGGCGCCACCAAGGAGCTCTTCAGGCAAGTAACCCAGCACGACATTAGCGTCTGTTACAGTCGGTAAATCCCCGCCTTTGGAGTAACAAGCTGGCCCTGGTACGGCGCCCGCACTTTCAGGCCCTACGCGTAGGGCGCGTGTTAATTCAGGTACGTGAGCAATAGAGCCTCCGCCTGCGCCAACAGTTTTAATATCCAATGACGAAGCACGGACCTTCAAATGTCCTACTGCCGTATCGCGCACAAGGCGTGGTTCAGAGTTCTCAATCAAGGCCACATCCGTGGACGTTCCGCCGACATCGAGTGTCAGAATATTTTCAAACCCAGCGCTTTTAGCGATCCAAAGCGCTCCTGTTACGCCGCCCGCAGGACCAGACATCAAAAGGTTCACAGGGTCAGTCTGAGACTTCGCCGCGCTCATCAACCCGCCATCAGAACGAAGTAGATTAAGCTGGCCTTGCATGCCCATATTACGCAAATCACTTTCAAGGTTACGGACATATTTGCCAACCACAGGACGAACAGAAGCGTTAGCTGTTGTTGTCAGCGCGCGCTCATATTCCATCATTTCAGGCAGAACCTGATGACTGATTGAAATTGTGAGTTTTGGGAAAACTTCCTGCGCGATTTCGGCAATGCGCGTTTCATGCGCGCCGTTAACATAAGAGTTCATCAAACAGATTGTAATAGCTTCGATATCTTGCTTCTTAAGTTTCTTAAGCGCCTTGCGAACTTGCGCTTCATCAATCGGGCGGATTTCATCACCAAAGGCACCCATGCGTCCAGAGACTTCGATAGTGTCTTCCAGTGAGGCCATAGGTTCTGGCTTTGGCCAAACAATCCAAGCGGCCAAACCACCTGGAACAAATGAACGGGCAATTTGTAGGATTTGGCGATAACCTTCGGTCACGATTAGGCCAACCCGTGCGCCTTTTCCCTCCAAGACGGCATTTGTGGCAACGGTTGTTCCGTGTAGGAAGTAATCGATTTGTTCAGGCGATATATTCGCGATTTCACAAATATCCTTTGTCCCGTTCACAACTGCTCGTGAAGGATCATCTGGGGTAGATGGCACTTTAGTTTTGTGAGACGCGCCTGTTTTATCATCAAATAACAGAAGGTCGGTAAATGTTCCGCCGACGTCGACACCTAATCTATAGCTCATAAATCTATCCTACTATTCTGCTGCTTGATTTAAACTTTGAGGAAACCCACCAGCTCGGCTAACCATGCCGGGAAGCGGCTTATCCATTTTTTGTTCTAGCCACTGGGCTGCTTCAACTATCTTATCCAAAGACATACCTGTCTTCACGCCATTGCGCTCCAGCATATATACCACATCTTCTGACGGCACATTGCCCGTCGCGGCGGGCGCAAAAGGACATCCGCCAATGCCGCCTATAGAGACGTCTAATGTATCGACGCCAACTTCTAAGGCTGCGTAGATATTCGCTAGCCCTGTATTACGTGTATTGTGGAAGTGCGCGCGCAATGGCATATTTGGCGAAGCCTTTTTGACCTCTGAGAACAAGGCTTTTACATGCCACGGATTACCAACACCAATTGTGTCTGCGAGAGAAATTTCGTCAGGACCAAAGGCGGCGAGGCGTTTACTCATGCCCACAACTGTTTCGATGGCAACTTCGCCTTCAAAGGGGCAGCCTAGTGAAGCAGCAATTGTCACATTAACCCGCCGACCTGCGGCCTTGACTTTTTCGATCATCGCGCAGGCCATTTCAACAGACCCATCACGGGTTTGGTTTTGGTTTTTTTGCGCAAAGGTATCAGTCGCCACAACAACCAAACCAACCTCGTCAATATCCGTTTTAATAGCGCGGTCGACACCTCGTTCATTCATGGCCAGACCAATATAGGTCACGTCATCTCTTTTGGGCAGACCTGCAATAACAGCCTCGGCGTCTGCCATTTGGGGAACATATTTAGGATGAGCAAAACTCGCAACTTCCATGCGTTTGGAACCAGCTTCCAACGCACGGGATATCAAATCCAATTTTTCCACCGTGGAAAACAAGACGGATTCATTTTGAAGGCCATCGCGGGCCGTAACGTCTAGAATTTCAACGTTTCGCGTGGATTTCATCAATGAATTGCCTTCTTGCCTGACTAGCGGTGCAATATGCACAGCGTAATCAGTTTCATTCGTACTAATACATCAATATCCATATAGCGAACATCGAGTTTGATGAAACTCAATACGGCAGCTCAAAAAGTTAAAATAAATAACCGTTAAAACCTGTAAGCGGCCTCAATCCCAAAGCGGCGCTGAGCCCCTGGCGCTAAAAACGATCCACCAAATTCAGGGGCAGGAATAACCTCTTCCAGAATATCCTCATCCGTTAAATTTTGAGCAAAAGCCGTCAAAGACCACGCATCGCTTTGAATGCCAGCCCTTAGGTCTAAGGTGAAATAGCTATCGCGTCTAGCATTGCCAAAGTTTCCTGTTCCAAGGAAGCCTGTCCCGGCGCCAAAACCTGCCGCGGGGTTTCCGATTTCAAACAGAGGATTAAAGATCGTTGCGCGGTCTCCATCCTGTACAGTATGAAAATATGTCGGCCCGATGACTTGCGCGTCAGCGCGGAGGAGGAACTCCAAAGCATCAGACACAGGATAAGTAAAGTCACCGCCGAAATTCAGCGTATAGTCTGGCGTGTAGGGTGATTTGTTCCCAACTGTATCTGTTCGTGAATTATTCTCTTTAATTTCGCTTTCTGTGAAATTTGCGCCAGCGTAAAGATTGACATAGTCATTGGCCGCTAGCTCAGCGCCAAATTCAGCCCCGTACAATTCCACTTCATCAATGTTAGACACAACTCTTAAAAGTCCGAAGCCGCCAACGAAAAATTCGAAGAACTGCATGTCCGTAACGTCGGTATAATAAGCCGCCGCAGAAAATTTCAACCGTCCATCTAAGGCCGTATTCTTGAAGCCCAGTTCAAAGGCGCTTGACGTTTCTTTTCGGAAATCATCGGTAATAACAGGCAAAGCACTGCCGACGACCTCAGCAAAGTTTGTTCCCGATACTGCAGAAATCAGACCATTATTAAAGATATCAACTGTCGCGCCGCTGCCAGAGTTATTAAAGCCTCCCGCCTTAAAGCCAACGCCCCAACTGCCGTAAACAGTGGTATCGTCATTGGCGTTCCATGTCAGGGAGACCTTGGGTTGTAGCTCTCTAAAGGTTTCTTCCTGATCTGGGATAACGCCGTTGGGATTTAACAAGGGGGATAGACCTGCATTTAACGGGTCAGCTGTCGCTGGGTTAAAATCCAAATCAATAAAGCTTTGGCGTGCTTCCGTCGGAACCAGATTAGAGACGCTCCGCTCTTCAACATCATATCTTAAAGCGACTGAACCTTCCAGACTATCTGTAAAGGCATAGTCTGCAGACCCGAATATCGCATAAACAGTGGTATCAAAATCATCATGGGCCAAAGCTACCGTTTGGTTCGGGCCGCTTAGCTGAACAAGCCCGCGGGTGACAGGTCCACCGCTATCGCGGTTTGTTGACACGCCGACTTCACGCTGAATATCCAAAACATATCCACCGACAGACCAACTTAATGGACCAGAACTATCTGATGACAAGCGCAACTCCGCGCTAATATCTGATTGGTTACGTAGCTGCTCCTGAATACCGTCACATGTCGACGGGGTATAAGCACCTAGGAAAGACCCATTTGGCGCGAAAATCACGCCTACAGGTATCTCACCAAAAAATGTTGGTGACGGCAAAGGGAACCCAGCTAAATCAGCAACGCTTTGCTGACATTGCTCATCATTATTAAAGAAACCAAAAGCGCCCGAGGTTCCATCAGCAACCAAGTCATTATCAATATCACTATAAAGTGCCCAGCCCGTAAGCGTTGCCCCTTCCAATTCATAATCAAATTTTCCTGACAGCTCGAAGGCCGTCTGATCATTATCAGACACAATGTTCGGCTGAAAAACAAAATCAAGATCATTCACATCTTGGTTGGCGGCGGGAATGCCAAGAATATCCGAGAAAGTCGGCAGATGAAAATTAGCATTAAAGACAATAGAGCTCGCATCAATCTCGCCATAACGGCCCTTAATATCGACGCTTAATTGGTCGTTTGGCTCATAGACCAACCGCCCATTTATATTATAACTTTCAGAGGCATCTACGATAGGCGCGTCGCCCTGAAAACTGTTGCGGTAGAATCCATCCGATGTGCGGTAATCTCCAGATACGCGATAGGAAACGGTATCTGATAGCGGCCCAGAGACACTGCCCTTAACCAAAATTGTGTCATCTTCCGCATAACTCGCAGTGATATTCCCCCCAAGCTCCTCGCCTGGCTTTTCAGTCGTCACAATAATTGCGCCTGCCGCTGCGTTACGGCCGTAAATCGCGCCCTGTGGTCCTTTAAAGACTTCAATTTGGCGCAAGTCCGTATACTCGCGATTAAAGGCCGCTGGGTTCGTATAGAGAACACCGTCGATGAGGAAGGCAAAACTATTCTCCGCGTCGCGCGCCCCGTTTATGCCTCTAATATTGACTTGTGTATCTCCGGCTTCAGCCGCGTTCACTATTGTGACACCAGGCGTTAGGCCTATGAAGTCTTCAACGCGCTCTACGCCCGCTTTTTGCAAAGTCGCGCTAGTTAGCGCGGTAACAGACCCTGGAACATCAAGAATGTTCTCAGCTTTGCGGCGCGCTGTCACGATGATTTCATCTTCAAAAGTGACATCGCTGGACTGCGCGCTTGCGGGTGCTGAAGCCAATGCTGTGGTCATTGCCGCAGTGGACAAGACTAAAAGTTTAAATGAATGTTTTTTTGATATTTTGATTGGATGTCTGGTCATTGAATATTCCCCACAAATTTTATGGCTTCATACCTCCCCTTTGAGCGCCACTTGGAATATCGACTGAAATTCACAAAATGTGTGAAACATTGCTAGTAACCGCCTATCGATTAAAGATACGCG
>CAZJRU010000086.1:0-7436 GCA_964548315.1 uncultured Hellea sp. | reverse complement strand
CCTCTCACGAATGATCGGTCCAAAGCCATGGTTGAAGTTGGCGGTCAGCCATTGATAGACCATATGCTCGATAGGCTCGCCGCGGTGGGTGTTGAGCGCGCCGTTGTGAATGTGCACGCGCATGCGGACCATTTGGAAGCCCATCTAAAGCGGCGAACATCTGGGCCTAAGATTATTATTTCCGATGAGCGCGAGGCCCTGCTTGAAACAGGCGGAGGTGTTGTCAAAGCTCTGCCTCTATTGGGCGCAGAGCCTATCCTGATTTGTAACATCGACGCGATATGGCTTCCTTTTGAACCTGTTCTTGAAAATCTTATGGCCGGGTGGAACCCCAAAAAAATGGATGAGCTCCTGCTTTGCGCGCGCGCGGACTGGTCCTTGGGATATAAGGGCAAAGGCGATTTTGACATACATAGTGACGGCCGCATTACGCGCCGCTCAGGCGAGAGCGCGCAGCATGTCTATGCCGGGGTTCAGATTTTCAAACCCGCGCTCGCCCAGCCCTTTAAAATCCAGAGGTTCTCTCGTAATAAAATTTGGGATGAAACTCTTAAACGGCGCAAGATTTTTGGCGCGCGGCTCAATGGCTATTGGATGCATGTCGGGGACCCCCGCGCGGTCATTGCGGCGCAGGCGGTTCTTAAACAAGCGGCTGAGGCCCAGCATGTCTAAACCGCATGTTTATAACATGCCGTCAGGCGTTCCTTTTTTGCCGTCTTTGGCCTTGGGCCTTAAAGATATTTATAAAGAGCGGCTTCAAGACTGCTTGATACTTTTGCCTACGCGCCGCGCGGTGCGGGCCTTAGGGAATGCCTTTGTCGGCACAGAAGGCGCAAGTCTTTTACCGCGCATGCGTCCGCTGGCTGATATTAATCCAGAGGAGCCGCCTTTCGAACCGGGGGAATTAGCGGGATTGGTTAAACCTTCCATTGACCCTATGCAGCGCCGCTTTGAAATGGCTCGCCTTGTTTTCCAAGCGCATAAAAGCACCTCTTCGCTGCCGCTCGACGCGGCTGGCGCTTTGGCTTTGGCGGACCCGCTCATCGCCATACTTGATGACGCGGATATGGAGCAGGCCGATTTATCACGTATTTCAGAGCTTGACGAAATTCAAAAATTTGCCGCAGAGCATTTTCAAAATGCGGTGACGCTTTATAAAATCGTGCAAGAGTTTTGGCCCAATAGGCTGAGCGAAATAAATCTCATGCAACCTTTTGAGCGGCGCGTGGCCTTGCTCGAAGCCTTGACTGAAATTTGGACGGCAGAACCTCCAGACTATCCCGTCATCATTGCGGGCTCGACGGGGACACTTGGCGCTTCAGCTCGCTTGATGCGCTGCGTGGCCAATATGGATGACGGTATGATTGTCCTGCCGGGGTTAAATAACGCCGTCCCTGATCAGGCTTGGAATGATGTTGGGCCTCAGCACCCGCAAAACTCTCTTAAAAATTTAATCCATGTCATGGGTATAGAGCGCGGTGATGTCCCTGATTGGAGCTATATCTCACAAGGCAAAGCCTCTGATATGGACGCGCGCCGCCGCGTGATTTCCGAAGCCCTTGTACCTATTGAGGCCACAGGCGATTGGCCAAGCCGAATTGAGACGTTGCGCAGAGGCGCTGCCACAAATGCGCCAAACCCATTTGAAACGGCTCTGACGGGGTTGTCACTCATAGAGGCGGATAATGACGAAGAAGAGGCTCTCTCCATTGCGCTGATAATGCGTGAGGCCCTAGAAACAGAGGGACAAACAGCGGCGCTGGTAACGCCCGACCCCGCGTTGGCCCGGCGAGTTAAAGCCCGGCTACGGCGCTGGAATGTAGAGGTGGATTACTCTCAAGGCGAGCCGTTAGAGGAAACAAAACTGGGGGCGTTTCTCGCCGCAATTTTAGGCCGCCTCGAAAGCCCAGACAGTGAAACAGAACTAGCCGCGCTATGTAAGCATCCGCTTATGGGTAGGGCGAATATGAAGGCAGACTGGCTTGCTTTTGAATATGAGCTTCGCGCCGCGCGAGAAAAACCTAGCTTAGAGTCTTTCGTCCATTATGAAAATTTGGATAGCTGCTTTGAGCCGCTCACAAAGCTCTTGGATGCTAGCGCAGATATCTGGGCCAAAGCCTTAGCGCAAGTCGCGGAAGGTTTAGCGGCTCAAGATGATGACGGGGCGGCCCGTCTTTGGATTGAGGACGCTGGTGAGAAAGCCGCAAGCCTGCTGGAAGATTTAATTAAACATGGGGAGCCTTTACAGCCCATGGACGGGGAGAGCTTCACACGGCTCTTTGGGAATCTCATGCGAGGCAAGGTCGTGCGCCCGCGCTTTGGTACGCATCCACGGCTTTCAATCCTAGGCCCGCTCGAAGCGCGGATGCTGACGGCTGACCGGATTATTTTAGGCGGATTAAATGAAGGTATTTGGCCCGCCGCGCCCTCGGTCGAACCTTTCTTATCGCGCGGAATGCGGCAAAGCTTAGGCTTGTCCTTGCCAGAGCGCCGCTTTGGATTATCGGCTCATGACTTTGCAGAACTTGCCGCTAATCCCGAAGTTATTTTAACGCGGTCAAAACGTTCTGACGATGGGCCGAAAGTCAAATCGCGCTGGCTCTGGCGTCTCCAAACATTGTTGACAGGGGCTTTGGAAGACGGTGCAGAAACTGGATTATCAGCAAGTGTGAGGTATTTAGATTGGGCACGCGCCTTAGATTACGTCAGTCCAGAAGAGGTCAAAAATAATCAAATCGAGCGGCCAAATCCCAAACCTCATCCAGATCACCGCTGGCCGCATGAACGTAAGCTCTCCATTACTCAGATTAAAACATGGATACGTGACCCTTATTCGATTTATGCCCGCTATATTTTAGGACTTCGCCCTTTGGACGATTTGGACCGTCCCTTGGATGTTCGCGATTATGGAAATGCGCTTCATAAAGGTCTCGAAGATTTTACGCAGGCACATAAGACAGCCTTACCTAAAAACAGTGCTGACAGATTAGTTGGTTATTTTAAAGCCGCCATGACAACGCATAACTATCCTGTTCATGACATCGCCAAAGAAACAGCGCGGCTGGAAAATATAGCCGCGAAGGTCATTCCATGGATGCAAGACCGCCGCGCCCGAGGATGGACTGTGAGCGGTGTTGAGAGAGATGGGAAATTATTTTTGGAAGAGCTTGATTTCACTTTAACGGGGAAAGCTGACTTAATTGAAAAAGGACCGCTTGGGTTTTCCGTGGTAGATTACAAGACGGGCGCGCCGCCCACGCCGGCCGTGGTAAATGTTGGGTTTGACCCTCAACTTCCTTTATCTGCGCTTATACTTCGCAGGGGCGGGTTTAAGAAAACCGCCGCGGGGGAGACGGAGGAGCTTAATTACATCCGTCTTAAAGGGGCGGGTGAGAGCTCGTTTGAAGAGCCCCGCGTGAATAAGACAAGCAAAGGACAATGCGGACGGAGCGGTCCTGAGTTTGCCGATTTCGCCTATGACATTATTTCTAATCTCATAACTAATTACGCGGAGGCTGATATGGGGTACGCCTCCCAGCCGCGTGTACAATTGACCCATGATTACGGAGATTATGATCATTTGGCGAGGCGCGAAGAATGGATGCGCCTAGGCGCGGAGGCCCCGCCGGCTCATGACTGATAGCCTAGAATATAAAGCCGCTGTTAAGGCGCAGCATGAAGCGGCCAATCCCGCCGCCTCGCGCCTCGCGTCTGCTAATGCGGGTTCCGGGAAAACGCGGGTTTTGGTAGACCGGGTTTCCCGCATCCTCATTCAAGGCGTGCCGCCTGAGAAAATTTTGTGCCTGACTTACACCAAGGCCGCAGCCTCGGAGATGCAAAGCCGTCTGTTTAAGACGTTAGGTGAGTGGTCAATCCTCAAAGATGATAAATTAGATAGCGAGCTGGTTAAGCTCATGGGAAATAATGACCATGGCGTGAGCTTGAAAACGGCGCGGCAATTATTTGCCAAAGCCCTAGAGACGCCTGAAGGCTTAAAGGTTCAAACCATTCATGCTTTTTGTGAACGCATCCTCGCACGCTTCCCGATTGAGGCGGGCATACTGCCGGGGTTTGAACCTCTTGATGACGCAGACATGGTCTTGTTGCGAGAGAGCGTTCGTAAGCAGATATATAAAGAGGCGGCCAACGATGACACGGGCGGGCTTAATCAAGCGCTACGCGTTTTAACATCAGCCAAAGCCGAGCAAACATTAGATACGCTGTTCAAATGGATGGCGCTTAATGAAGAGAAGATTAGACGATGGGACGCTGCTGGCGGTACTAAGCCTTTGGTAGAGTATTTGGGCTTAGAGCTACCCGTTACGCCCGTAAATGAATTAAAACGGCAGGGCTGGCAACGTGCGCCGACAAGTCAGATTACACAAGCAGCTAGTGAAATGCTGGGAAGTTCTTCTTCAGGGGATGTGACCCGTGCTGAGAGAATGCTTGAGGCTTTTACAATAGACGACCCTGTGTTGGCTTGGGATCAGTACAGCGCCGTCTTTCAAAAGTCTAAAAAAGACGGGCCGATAAAAACAATAGTGACCCAACAGGCTGGGGAGTTTGCACAGCTCTTTTTTTCTAATGACCCTAAAGATGGGTATGACAGTGAACGCGAGCGCGTTTTGCGCTTGGTGGAAAAGATTAAATCCACTGAAAGCCTCGTCTTTACCGAGGCTTTTCTGACAATCGCGCGTGAATTTACGCGCAGATTTAAACACGCTAAACACGTGCGACGCGGCCTTGATTTTAGTGACCAGATTATTTTGGTGCGCGATTTGTTAAAGCGTAAGGACGTATCGGATTGGATAAGATATAAATTAGACGGCGGTATTGAACATGTGCTTTTGGACGAAGCGCAAGATACATCGCCCGAGCAATGGGAAATTATCAATAGCCTGGCTGAGCCTTTTACGCAGGATAACCCTGACCGAAATTCAAAATACCCGAGGACTTTATTTGCGGTCGGAGATGAGAAGCAATCTATCTATTCCTTCCAAGGCGCGGAGCCCGAACGCTTTTTAGGCGAAATTCGAAAATATAGTGAAGAGCATGGCGCGCAGGCCATTCGCATGAAAATGTCTTTTCGCTCGGCGCCAGAAATTCTTCAATTTGTCGATCAGATATTTGTCGAAAATAAAGTCATTCAACACATGTTTGACGTCAATGATTACGCCCCCGCTTCTGACCTTATACGCCATACGGCGAACCGAAAAGATCATGGCCGCGTGGATATCTGGCCTGCGGTAGATAGGCCAGAATCTGAAATTGACAAAGACCCTTGGGATACAACGCCAGTTGATAGCCTGAGTAAATTTGATGCGCGGGAGCAACTTGCGAATGCGATTGCTATTCAAATTCGGGATTGGATTAAAAACCAAGAACCAATATTTGACCGCGATTTGGACACCACGCGCCCGGTGCAGGCGGGAGATGTTCTTATTCTTGTTCGCCAGCGCTCAGATTTCTTCGACGCGGTAATCAGGAACCTTAAAACAGAAGGGGTGGCTGTTGCTGGGGCCGACCGTCTTAAGCTCAAAGACGCGATTGTGGTTAAAGACCTGCTCTCGCTCGCGCGCTTTACGCTTTTACCTTCTGATAGTCTGTCTCTGGCCGAAGTTTTAAAAAGCCCGCTTTTCGGCTTTAATGATGAGGCGCTTTTTGAGGTGGCGGCGCAGCGAGGTCAGATAACTCTCTGGCGAGCGTTGCAGGATAAAAAGCCAAAACTGGCAGCACAGTTCAAAGAGATTATAAAGTCGTCTTCGCGCTATGCTCCTTATGAGTTTTTCACCCGTGTTTTAGATATGGCGGATCCGCAAGGTATAATTTTGAAACGGCGGGTTTTTGAACGCCTGGGGCTAGAGGCCAAAGACGCCGTTGAAGCCTTCCTCGCGAGGGCGCTCGCCCATCAACGCCAAAGCTCTCCGTCTCTTGAACATTTTGTACAAAGTTTCGTTCAGGACGAACAAGAGCTCAAGCGCGATATGGACGGGGGAACAGGCGAAGTTCGCGTCATGACTGTGCATGGCTCCAAAGGTCTTGAAGCGCCCATCGTTTTCCTGCCTGACACGACGCAAGTTCCGACCGCAGGTGAAACGATCATCAAGGTCGATGGGCATGGTTTTGCCTTGCCGCCTTGCGCGGCCCAGACGCCTGAAGCGCTAAAGCTTTGCAAAGAGGCCATGAAAGCCAAGCGCCTTCAAGAGTACCTCCGCCTTTTATATGTCGCGATGACGCGAGCGGAATCACGCCTCATTATTTGCGGGTATAAAACGGGGCAAAAGATAGGGAAAGTAACGGAAGGTTCTTGGTATAAATATGCTCAGGCCGCCTTTGAGGGACTGATTACAAATGTGGTGCAAACACCATTTGGAGATGGATTATCTTTTGGGCGCGGCGCAACCCCCGTTACTGAGCCGAAGACAAAAGCTCAAGGCGAGAATAGCACTGCGCTCCCGCCGTGGATATCTAGCGCCGCGCCGCTGGAAGGACGGGCGAAACGCCGCGTCACCCCGTCTCATTTATTGGCTCCGCCGCCGAGCAATGATATGCCCGTTCGTTCACCTTTGTCGCAAGATAATGAGACGCGCTTTGCGCGGGGGAACCTTATTCACAAATTGCTGGAAATTCTGCCAGACGTCGCGCCTGAAAAGCGCCGCGCAGCCGCGCAGAATATATTAGCGGGTCATAATTTAAGCGCCGCCAATCAAGATCAAATTGCGGATGAAGTCTTTGCAGTCTTAGACAACCCCGAATTTTCCGATATTTTTGCGCCCGGAAGCCGCGCAGAGATTTCGCTAGCTGGGTCATCTAAGACCTTGCCGCCTAATATTTACCTCAATGCCCAAATAGACCGTATCAGCGTGACCGATGAGCGCGTTTATATTATTGATTATAAATCCAACCGCCCGCCGCCTAAAACCCAAGACGGGGTCGCCGATATCTATTGGGGGCAAATGGCGGCTTATCGTGAGCTTGCCCGCGAAATATACCCGTCTCACGCAATTGTGTCCGCGCTTTTATGGACGGATGGCCCGTCTTTGATGGTACTAGATGATAAACGTCTAGATGTGGCCTTGACGCAGATTGCCGCGCTTCCTACCTAGGCGTTAGAGATTAACACTATCCGGAGGGCTCGTTATGCCTACAGTTAAAGTATCCGATTCCAGTTTCAAGGCCGATGTTATCGATTCGGACACACCCGTGCTTGTCGATTTTTGGGCAGAATGGTGCGGACCATGTAAACAAATCGGTCCTGCGCTTGAAGAAATCGCCGATGAGCTTGGCGATAAAATGAAAGTCGCGAAGGTCAATATTGATGATGACCCTGAAACACCAAGTAAGTTTCACGTGCGCGGCATTCCAACCTTGATGATTTTCAAAGACGGTCAAGTCGTCGCCACTAAAGTCGGCGCGATGACAAAAACAAAACTCTC
>CAZJRU010000085.1:6207-7479 GCA_964548315.1 uncultured Hellea sp. | reverse complement strand
CTATATTTGGCTCTATATGTTACATTTATGCAACCCTACTCAGTGGTCACTAAAATTGTATGCGCTTTGGCAATATGCGGTGGAACGAAAATTTCGCGGGCGAGGGCTTCGTGTGTTTTAAGTTTGTCAAACCAGCCCTTGCATCTGTGTGTGAATGTTTAGCGGATATCCCGCCAGAATTCAGCGTTCCCAATGAAAACCACAATCGAATTTATTTTATAACATCACCCTACTACTGTCACCTAAACTTTTGTGACATAACAATAGCTCCAGATAGCTTCAATGACACCGCGGGTTACCGCGCATCAATTATAAGAATTATATCAATCACAAAGAATATAATGTGTCATAATCTCGCATTGCATAAATGATAATGGAGCAGACAAGCATACAAAAGGCTGGGAGTAGGAAATGAGAATGAAAAATTTGACTACCCTTTTCCACTATTGTTGCATCCGGATCTAAGTACCGTAAATATCCATTCATAACCTTTGGACCAAAGACTGAGATAGCACTAAAAATGACAAGAAGTCCGCGGGTTATACGTTTATGAAACCCAAACAATATCGCTAAGACAAAAATAAGCTCGAGAAACCCAAGGCCAAAAACCATTGGCGCAGTCACGAAGTCCAAACCGTAATGACGGTTCATAATACTTGCGCCGTGTTTCGCGTTGAAAAACTTATCATATGTCCAGGTAAGATAAACCAAGACAAGGCTGAGGCGGCAGACAAAAAGCGGTAACCGAACTTTAGCTTTTAGAGAATCATCCATGATTAAGCCCCTTGCCAAGCGTGAAAAGCGTATCTTCATCGCGGAGCCAGTAGGTCATGAATGCGCAAGCAAGTACACAAAAGCCTGCCCAATACAAAATGACAGGATGCGGCTTGAGCCCAATCGTAGACACAACATAGCCGACAAGAAAGGTAGGCATAATGACTCCTAATACGGAGAGCGCCAGTAAAATGCCGCGTGTGAATGTTTTGAATAAGCCCAATAATACGGCTAGGGCAATTGCAAGCTGAAGAACACCCAAGCTCATCATGACTCCAGCTGGCAGGCCTTTAATATAATATATTTTACCCAATTGGCCTGAGGCTATTTCAGGGCGAATAATAGTCCCATAAGCCCAAATGCCAAAAATAAAGACCGTACCCAGCCTGCATAGCAATAAGCTGAAAGACAATCGCTTTCTAAAATCTTCGTTTTCGACATCATTAGACATATGACCGCTTCCCCTCTTTCGTAATTTTTTAGTTGGGTTGGGTTAGG
>CAZJRU010000085.1:4184-6107 GCA_964548315.1 uncultured Hellea sp. | reverse complement strand
ATACAGGGCCATAAATAATTCTTAGTAGAAAGTGGGCAATGCTCACTTCAATTCAGGGGAAAAATATGAAAACTCCATACAACAGAAAAAGTTACTTAAATCAAACTGCCGCGATAGCTTTGATAGGTTTTATGGCCTTCGCACCAAATTCTATTGCGCAATCATCTGATACGACTTCAGCCAATCAAGATGAGGTTATTGTCACAGCGCGGAAGCGGGCAGAGAGCCTTTTAGAGGTTCCTGTTGCGATTACAGCCTTTAATGCAGCTGAACTTGAAGCCGCAGCTATCGTAAACCTTGGCGATATTCTCGATGCAACGCCTGGCGCGGTCTATAATGAACGTGACGGTAACCGCTCATCTGGCGTTGGTGGTTTTCGCGGCGTAAAGACTTTTGCGTCAATTGATCCCACACAACAACGTACGTCGACCTTTATTGATGGCCAGCCTATGATTGGGCCGCAAGCTACAATCCAGCTCGTTGATGTTGAAAACGTCGAAGTTTATCGCGGACCACAAAGTGCCGTATTCGGACGCTCTGTGTTTGCGGGCGCCATCAACTACACGACACGTAAGCCTGATTTAAATGAGGTTCATGCGGGCGTAAATGCTGAGGCTGGTGAAGATGGCGTCCTTGGCATTAATGGCTATTACACAATGCCTATCGTCGAAGACAAACTTTCCTTTTTAGTTTCAGGGGCATATGATGAATATCATGGTCCTGGCAGCCCTCGTTCAACAGATGGTTTCAGACTTGGCGAGCGGGAAACAAAATATGTAAGTGGTTCACTTCTTTGGGAGCCCACTGACAATCTAAGCCTTAGGGCCCGTTATACCCATACTGAGCTAGATGATGGGCCTGCAGCGGACTTTAATTTGGATCCTGCTGGTGGCCTAAATGAATTTGAACAGGTTGATAATTTCGCGCCCCTTCTTGTTGGCGAGGTTGAAGTCCCTGATGACCTTGTCTTTGACCGGAATTTCTGTGTTAATGAAGGCCTTGACACCCAAAACTGTATCACGGATCCAGGCTATGAGTTAGAGCGAGACCGTTTCGAATTCCACGCCGATTATGAAATGGACAATGGGCACAGCCTATCCTTCCAAGCCTTTTATTCCGAAGACACGACACTTGACCTCGATGACCAAGATAATACGGGCAATGCAGTTGGAAATGGCTTCGTTGTCTTAATGGGCATAGATCAAGAGATCGAAGAAAAATATGCTGAAGTCGTGTGGACATCACCAGATGAAGGTCGGTTGCGCTATACGTTGGGGGCCTCCATATATGATTACACATTTGATGGCGCTGAACAAACAGTCCACTCAAGCTCAGCGCTTGATGGCGTAGGCACAGCGCCAAATATCTCAAACCAAGATGTTGAAAATTTAGGTGTTTTTGCGGGCGTCTTCTACGACGTAACAGAAAAAGCAACACTATCATTAGAGGGCCGCTATCAACGCGATGATGTCAGCTCAATTGACCCAGACCCGACTGATGACAATGTGCCAGAGGCAATTACCAATACATTCTTGCCGCGTGTTTCACTGGACTATCAGTTCACGGATGACCTTAATGTTTACGGGCAAGTTGCCAAAGGTGTTCAGCCTGCTACGGTAAATGTACAGGCCGTGGCGACAACACAACGCGCAGCTGCGGAGGCTCTTGAGGGGCTCGTTGTGAATGGCGAAACAATACAGAATTCGGCCACTCCCTTCCTTGATTCGGTTGTAGCCGTCGATGAAGAAGAAATCTGGAGTTACGAACTTGGCTTTAAAGGTCAGTTTCTGGATGGAGACTTGAAAGTTAATGGCGCGGCTTTCTTTATGGATTGGCAAGGTTTTTCATCAACAGCCAACCTGTTTTTCATACCTGAAAGCACAGGCGGAAACTTCACTGATGGAGACGTTCTAGCCGCATTGG
>CAZJRU010000085.1:0-4084 GCA_964548315.1 uncultured Hellea sp. | reverse complement strand
ATTTACAAGGGCTTGGAGTAACCTCTCTGCGGGTGCGCGGAGCGGCCAATCTTGGCGATATTGAAATCAAAGGTATTGAACTAGATGCCGCTTATCGATTGAATGATAATTGGGAGCTCCAAGGAGCGCTCACTTTCCTTGACCATGAATTCAAAGATGCCTGCGTGCCTCAAGGGGTAGACTTCGGACTTATAAATAGTGAATTACCTCTTACTGGCGGTGGATCATTGCCTTGTACCGAGGTAGACGGTAACCCGTTCCTTTACACACCTGATTTTCAGGCGACGGGTTCGGCAACCTATACACGCCCAATTTCGGATGATTGGGAACTTTTCGCTCGCGGAGATGTTCGGTTTGAAGATGAGCAAAATGTGTTCTTCTTTGACCGCGGGACCCTTCCTTCATCTACACGCCTAGACGCACGGCTTGGTTTCAATACTGATAACCTCCGGATTGAAGGTTATGTTACCAACCTTACGGATAATGACACGCCTACAGGCGGGCAGTATGAACCCGCTAGAAATCAAGTGAGAGACTTCAGAGGCGGGATTGGTAACCCACCCCAAAACACAGGTCTAAATGTTGCCATTTCTCGGCCAAGACAATTTGGTGTCCGGTTTGGTTACAAGTACTAATTTGGATTAAAACCTAATCAAATTAAAATATTCGCCCCGGCCATGCGCCGGGGTTTTTTTGTTATTACAAATAAGGTTTGTTTCGCTAAAGACTCTAATTTATCGTAAGGCTCAAGGAATTAAAATCACATGAGAATGAGTACATGAAAAAGTCTTCTTCCGTTTCGTCTGGCGCTCTCATTCTTGCGGGCGTTATTGCCTGTTTTATTTTATCCGGCTTTGCCGCCCTGCTCTATCAAACGGCGTGGATGCGGCAGTTTTCGCTTGTTTTCGGAACGTCAGAGCTTGCCATAGCGGCAGTGCTATCTGCTTATATGGGGGGATTAGCGCTGGGTGCGGCGATTGCGGCGCGCTTTGTTCATCGCATTAGGCGCCCGGTCTTATTTTACGGCGTTTTAGAAGCTGGGATTGCCATTTCCGCATTACTCGTCCCATGGCTTCTGACACTTGCCAGCCTTCTATATGTCGCGGTTTTTGGTGGACAACCTGCTCCCGTCGATGCGAGCGGGCTTGGCCAGTCATTTTTCTATCTCATCATCGCGTTTTTAGTGCTGCTTATCCCAACCAGTTTTATGGGTGCGACTCTACCCTTACTGACAAAATACGCTGTCCAAACCAAAGAGCAAATTGGGTCACGTGTGGGATTATTATATGCTATGAATACGGCAGGCGCGATTGGCGGTACATTAACCGCGGCCTTTATTCTTCTTCCGCGTTTTGGACTAAACGGCACGGTCTGGTTTGGTGTGGTTATCAATCTTATCGTCTTCCTAATCGCGGCATTCATCGCAAAATCAATTGGAACTCTAGCTAACGCAGCAGACTTAGAGGGCCTCAGCAAAGACGAGACCCCCGTTGTAAAAGATTCGCCTGAGGAAACCCCTACAACGTCATCTCGCTTTTCCATCAGAAATTGGCTCTTTACGAAACGCGGTTTGATATTACCCATTATTCTCATTTCAGGCGCCAATGCCTTTATTTATGAAGTCCTATTCACGCGTTTGCTCGGGCACATTCTGGGCGGCAGTATCACAGCCTTCGCGACGATGCTGGCAGGTTTCTTATCGGGTATCGCCATAGGTAGCGCAATTGCCTCGCGCTTTTCTAAGACGCGAAGTCAGGCGGCTCTGTTGTTCGTTTGCATTCAATTGTGCATCGCGATAGCCGCCTTATTGACCTATAACTTTTTACCATTAGCCATTCCAGAAACCTCTGGATTGAAGGGCAATGTTGTTCTGGCGATTATTGTTTTATTACCGACAACTTTATTCATCGGCGCAACTTTCCCGCTCGCTGTGCGTATATTAGCTAAAGATGAAAATGATGCTGCGGCGTCATCTGCAAGGATATATTCTTGGAATACTGTGGGGGCAATTTTTGGCGCCACGGTGGCTGCGTTTTTTATTATTCCAATGCTAAAATATGAAGGTGCAATGAAATTTGCGGTTCTTGTCAATACGGCTTTAGCGATTATGGCCGTTGGCCTAATGGCGCATCGTAAAAAAGAAGCCGCTGGATTCGCCGGGGTTTTCTTGGTTGGACTCTTCTTTTTATATCAACCCAAAATGCCCGAAGCCATATTACGGGCCTCGCCTTTAAACTCTGTGCAGGATGGTAAAATTACATTTTACGAAGTTGGGCGCTCGGCGACGGTCTTGATGGTCGAAAATGGCGGCCTAATGAATATTCGCACAAATGGTCTGCCCGAAGCTTCAGCGACCTTGAAAGGAGCGCCGCCAATCCACCATAACCAATTTATGCTGTCCACGCTTCCTGTTATCGCGCGCCCAGACGCCGAAGACATGCTTATTATCGGCTTTGGCGGCGGCAATGCGATCGAAGGCATCCCTAGCTCCATCAAGACTGTCGATGTTATTGAAATTGAACAGCAGGTTATCAAAGCCAACCAGTCTATTTCAGAGCAGCGCAAGAAAGATCCCTTATCAGATCCACGTTTGAATATTATCATTAATGATGCGCGCAGTGCTTTAGCGCTGACCTCTAAGCGTTATGATGCGATTGTATCGCAACCCTCGCACCCTTGGACGGCGGGGTCATCTCACTTATATACGCGCGAATTCATGGCCCTTGCCAAAGATCATTTAACGGAGGACGGCGTCTATTTGCAGTGGATGAACACGCAGTTCGTCGATGAGTTTTTGCTCAAAAGTCTTAGTGCGACCATGGCCGACGTTTTTCCGAATGTCCGTGTCTATGAATGGCAAAAAGAAGTTATTTTCTTTCTTGGATCTAACACGCCTTTGGATGTGGAAGCCTCACTCGCCGCGACTGGCCGGCCCTTTTCCGACAATGAATTTGAGTATCTCGAAAAAGGCTTAGGCTCGCTTGAAGACGTTATCGCCGCTCTGGTGATGGATGACGGAAACTTAAGAACCTACGCTATTGGCGGAAAAGTTATCACCGATAATCATAATTATATGGCGACAGGTTCAGCTTTAGCTATGGAACAAAAAAAGAGTCTTCGCGGGAACGCCGTCTTTAATAGTTTGAAAGACTATGACCCAATATTACAGCCTAAGAGTCCAATCCGCATTGAACTTCCAGTTGCGCTCAATCATCCCTATATTTCCCGCCGTCTCGTAGCCAAAAAGATGACCAATAAAGGAGTCGCATTGTCAACCTCACTTGTAGATTCTGGGGACCCGCAAGCACTTGTGATGATTGGACTGGGTCAAGAAACTCAAGGAGATAGATCAGAATCTCAGAAAAACTTACTCTTGGCATTGAAAGCTAATCCCGAAGATCAACAAGCGCGCTACGCTCTAATTTCGCCCTGGGTTACCCAGCTTCTGACCAAGCAGGCCGTTCCATCATATGTTCTTGAACAAATCAAACTTCTAGAAGGAACAGGTGCAGCCACACTCCAAGCAATTTCTGCGGCAAAAAGCAATGATATGGATAGCTTAGTTAAGCTCGATTCCGTCCTAGCGCGAGCCCACCCAACGGATTTGTGGTACGGACGGAGTGTTAAGCTGCGCGCAGAATGGCGCCTACGTGTCACCACGCCGGAATTTCAGCCTCGCCTTTACAACGAAGCCACGCAATTAATTGATAGCGCAATCGCTTTCGAGCAAGATCAAGAGTTTTTAAGCTTGCGACTAAGGTCAACATTTCTAGCAGGAGATATAGTCAGCGCTTTTGAGACCGCGCAACGGCGCATCTATATATTTGAAACCCAAATGAATAAGACTAAAGACCCAGAAAATTCGATGACAGATGCCATGCAGAAAAGCCAATTACGCCAAGTCAATGAGGTCAAAACCTTCTTAAAAAACATAGAAAACGACACCCGCATTTCTGAATATAGATACGCGCTATTAAACGAGTCTATTGAGCGGCTCACGCAACATTTAAAGGGTTAGATTTACAATGATTTTACATTGGGCCTTCACGGCCGTCTCGGGCAAAAACTATTGTAAGAGCAGGGG
>CAZJRU010000084.1:0-7498 GCA_964548315.1 uncultured Hellea sp. | reverse complement strand
GGGCCGTAGCCTGCAATCTCGAAAGCCTTATACATAATGTCGGCTTTGTGATTTCGGATAGCACCCGAGGAGAGCTCTACGCCGTTACAAACAATATCATATTGATAGGCGAGAATTTCGAGAATCTCTTCATTGCTCTTCGCGTTTTCCAGAACGTCCATTCCGCCTTGCGGCATTGAGAAGGGGTTATGGGAGAAATCAATTTTCTTATTTTCTTCATCCCACTCATACATCGGATAATCGACAACCCAGCAAAATTTGAAAACGCCTTCAGGGATAAGGTCCAGATCAGCGGCCACTTTGTTACGCGCCGCGCCGGCGAGCTTATAAGCATCGCCCTTTTTACCGGCTGAGAAAAAGACGCCATCGCCCGCTTTAAGACCCATTTTCTCAAGCAAGGCTTTGAGTAGCTCTGGATCGAAATTTTTAAGCGCTGGGTCTTGGGAGACAACCGCGCCGTCTTCTTCACGCAGTCGCGCATAGCCAAGGCCTGGGGCCTGCATTTCTTTCTTGGCCCATTTGTCGAGGCTATCGAAGAATTTACGGCTTTGGCTATCCGTCGCGCCGGGCGCAGGGATAGCAATAACTTTTCCGCCGCCGCCGGTAATTTTGGCGAAAATACCAAAGCCCGTTTTGCTCTCATCTGTAAAGAACTCGGACACATCGGTGAGCTCGAATGGGATACGCAAATCAGGCTTATCTGAGCCGTATTTTTCCATCGACTCTTTGTAGGGGATGCGCGGGAACGGCGTTTGCACTTCGCGTCCATCGGCAAATTCTTCAAAGACGCCTGCCATGACAGGTTCAATCGCTTGGAACACATCTTCTTGTGTGACAAAGCTCATTTCAACATCGAGCTGATAGAACTCGCCTGGCGATCGGTCGGCCCGCGCATCTTCATCGCGAAAGCATGGCGCAATTTGGAAATAACGGTCAAAACCCGCCACCATAATAAGCTGCTTAAATTGCTGGGGCGCTTGCGGCAGGGCGTAAAATTTACCGGGGTTCAGACGCGAAGGCACCAAGAAGTCGCGCGCGCCTTCGGGCGAGCTGGCCGTAAGGATTGGCGTTTGAAACTCTGTGAAGCCGCCTTCAATCATACGGCGGCGTAGCGAGTTAATCACCTGCCCGCGCATGATGATATTTTTATGCAAGGTCTCACGGCGTAAATCGAGATAGCGGTGGGTTAAGCGAATATCTTCGGGATAATCTTGCTCACCAAACACGGGGAGCGGAAGCGGCGCAGCGGCGCTCTCAATAATGGCTTCATCCACGCGAAGCTCAACTTCACCTGTTGGGATTTCAGCGTTTACGGCCTCAGCATCGCGCGCCAATAATTCACCCGTTACTGTGATCACAGACTCGCTGGGGCAACGTTTTAAATCTTCATAGAAATCAGCCGTTGGATAGACCACGACTTGGCTAATGCCGTAATGATCGCGCAAATCAATAAAAAGCGCATTCGCATGTTCACGTTTTCTGTGTACCCAGCCCGATAGCCGAACAGTTTCACCAACATGAGATTTACGTAACTGGCCACAGGTATGGCTGCGATAAGCGTGCATGAGACTCTCCATCATTTCCGCCTCCGGAGAAACCGTCCGGTGCGGGTTTAACACGTGAATGTGCTGGGGGATTAGCCGAAAAGAGCGCGAAGTCAAGCGGCCCGTTTTCAATAATACGGTTAGCGCTTCTGTAACCTTATTTTGATATAGTCGGGCGAAACATAAACCATAAGGGGCTTATGATGGCATCCGTAAACGACATTTTAACACAAGCGCTCGCTGATAAAGTTATCGATCCTGCTGAATTTTCACAGCTTAGACGAAAAATTTTCGATGATGGACATGTCAGTCTTCAAGAAGCAGATATGATCTTTCTGTTCGATATGCAGGCCGAAAGCTTGCCCGAAGGTTGGGCTGATTTTTTCGTTGGCGCGATAACAGACTTCCTTATTCGCCAGACGCTGCCGACAGGTTACGTAGACTCTATTCACTCAGCGTGGCTGATGGAACGCATCGAGTATGACGATCAAATTAATGAAGACACAGAAATGGAGCTTCTCCTTAACATTTTGCGTCTGGCCGTTGATGTTCCAAGAGACCTAGAAGTTTATGCCCTCAATAAAGTACGAGATAAAATAATCTCACGCGGACTTAATGGCCAGCTATCCATACAGGCACAGGACGTCGATTTATTAAAACGCGTTCTTTATGCCAGCAGCGGCAGCGGCGGGTTTTCAATATGCCGAGAAGAAGCACAGTTCCTCTTCGAGCTCGATGAAATTTGTCAACATTCAGACAATGCGCCAGAATGGCAAAAGCTATTCGTGGGGGCGACCGCTAATCATCTCATGACGATGGGCGCACCAAAAATGCTTGACCGTGAAACTATGAAAGAGGTCCAGGAGAGACCCTTAAAAATGGATTGGAGCCTTTCAGGTATCAAAAACTCATTCATGGCTTGGGAAAGTGAATATAAAAAAGAGGGGCAATCCTTCTTATTAAATGAAACCGCGATGCAAGAAGCAGAAGCTATTACTGCATTTGAAGCAGAATGGTTGGTCACACATTTAAACCGGGACGGGGTTCTTAGCCCGAACGAGCGCGCGTTATTGAAATTTATAAAAGAGGAATGCGCCAATGTGCATGAAATCCTCACGCCCTTATTACGTCACGCGGCTTAGCAAAAAGAGCTTTGTGCGCTTCACAGATAGTTGATGTCAGCGCGCATAGACTTCACGGGCTATGTCTCTAGATTGGGTTAAACCCTCACCCTATGAGAGATAGACAATGAATGCCCAACTCACGAAAGCCCCGCCCCTGCGAGTCCCTTATTGGCTCGACGCCTCTGGGGAGGAGTTAGATAATCTATCCCTCGAAGACCTTGGGAGCGGTTATAAAGTTATTTTCTGTTTTAAGGCGTCCTGCCCTGGGTGTCATGCGCGCGGCTTTCCGGCCATGCAAGAAATAGTCAGCGGGCTCGCCGATTCAAACGTTGGCTTTGCTGTTATCCATACCGCCTTTGATGATGACCCGAGCAATTCTCAGGAGCGCGTGCGGGAAATGCAGCTTAAATATGATTTAAAAATCCCTTTTGGGCATGACCCCAAAGTGGGCGCGCAATACCCCACCTTTATGCAAGATTACAGAACACGCGGAACCCCGTTTTTTGTCGTGCTTAATCCTGAAAATGAAATCATTTTTGGCGATTTCAATATCAACGCCGATAAGGTGATTGAGGCCTTTTCAGCCGCATAATCAGCCTTTTGCTTTTTTATTAAACATGGCGATAGCGCCGCGTACCATGGCTTCAGTGCCTAAGGTGATTGACGGCTCTGGCTGGACTTTGAAAAATGGCGAGTGGTGAGACGCGGCAGTCGCGACGTCATCTTCGGGCGTTCCGCCTACCGCAAAATAAACGCCTTTGACCTCATGTTTAGGGTCGACGAAATAAGCAAAGTCTTCGGCCCCCATACCCGAGCGCGGAAGCTCTAAAAGCACATCCTCGCCTATCGTATCTGTCCAAACCGATTTGAGATAGCGCGCCATTTTTGCATTATTCTTTGTTGGCGGCGTATTTTGCTCAAGGCGGGTCACCGTTGGAAGTTTGTCCTCTGGAACCCCCAAAGAGATCGCAACGCCTTTTGCCACGCGGTCGATCGAATCCAGTAAAGTGGCCCGGACCTGCGGGTCATCAGATCTAACAGTAAGCTGTAAATCCACGCGGTCACCAATGATATTATGTTTTGTTCCCCCGTGAATGGAGCCAACCGTAATAACGCCGGGCTGAAGCGGGGCAATAGAACGCGAGACAATGCTTTGCAGGCTAACCACGATTTGTGACGCGACAAGCACGGGGTCAATCCCTCTATGAGGAGACGCACCATGTGCGCCAACGCCGTGAACCGTGATGTCGATAGAATCAGAACTTGAATAAGATAGCCCTTCTGACACGACAATTTTGCCTGTCGGAATTTGGGACGAGACATGAAACGCCATAGCATAATCTGGTTTGGGGAACTTTGTATAAAGCCCGTCTTTAATCATTTCATTCGCGCCAGATATAATTTCTTCTGCGGGCTGGCCGACAAGCAAAAGCGTACCAGACCATTCATCTGTGCGCGCGGCCATTTGCCGAGCCGTCCCAATAAGCGATGTAATATGGACGTCATGCCCGCAGGCATGCATGACGAAATTTTCTTTATTATCTATGCCGACTTGTTTAGCCCTCGAAGCATAGGACAAACCCGTATCTTCCTTAACGGGGAGACCGTCCATATCCGCCCGCAACATCACTGTGGGTCCCTCACCATTTTTAAGCACGGCCACCACTCCAGTTTGGCCAATACCTGTTGTCACCTCATAGCCTAGCGCCTTTATTTCGGCCGCTAATCTGTCCGCTGTTTTCGTTTCCCTAAAAGATAGCTCAGGATTTTTATGAAAATGAACGAAGAGGGATTTTAAATTTTTCTCGTAATCGGCCGCAATGTCGGCCTTAAGACTGGAGGCCACATCATGGGCCAAGGCGGGCGAGCCCGCCAAAATCAGATTACTCGTCAGGAGGGATAAAACCGCGATCTTCTTAAACATGTCAAACCTTTCGTTTTAAGGTCTTCTAGCTCATACGCGTATTTTTATAAGAGACTTCTCGTGTAAGGCGAAATGCTAAACCCGCTAATCAACTAAACGGAAAAACTCCGCGCGTTGGTCAGGCTGATGGAATTTGCCAGAGAGCGCCGAACTAATCATGCGGTGCGGCGTTTGGATACCGCGCATGGTCATACATAAGTGCTCGCCCTTGGCCATGACAGCAACATCCTCGGTTCCTAGGGCTTTTTTCAGCTCATTGGCGATATCAGAGACAAGCTGTTCTTGGAGGGTTAGCTTATGCGCATGCTTATGGGCAATGCGCGCAAATTTAGACAGGCCGAGAACTTTATCATCGGCGATATAAGCGACAGAGACATCACACCAAAAGGGGAGCATATGATGCTCACACATGGACCAGACTTTCATGCCCGTCACGGCCACCATTTGATTATGGGTGACGGATGAAAATGTTGTATCCAGCTTACCTGGCTCATATTCGATAAATTCACGCCAGAAATTGGCAATACGCCGCGGCGTTTCTTTTAGCCCCTCACGACTAGGGTCTTCTCCGAGAGCTTCTAGAAGCTCTGAAACAAGCGATTTTACGCGGGCATGGTCAATTTTTTGTGGCATATCAGATTTCATTAGTTAGGGGTGTAGACTATACGCGCGGCGCGCAGATTACGATTGATTTTTCAGGATAAATGCGCGCGGATGGTCTCAACCCGTTTACGGTTTACGCCCCTATCGGAATAGCCAACGCGTGAGGCTGAACGCACCTGCCAGATGTTACCTGTGTCATAACGGATTTCAACATCATCCACGAATTTGAAAAGCTTGCTCATATAGGTCGCCGAGAGATAGCTATCCGTTTCAGAGGTAATCGTGCCGCCCGTCGCTTTTATCGCGGCTTTGATATTGGCCAGTTCGCCCTTTAAAGGCGCAATTTTTCGCTCGGGCTGAACATCTTCTTCGGAAGAGACGCTATTGGGCGCTGAGCCGGGTTCAGCAAGCTGTCCATTTTCTAACCCCTTAGCTGTGCCTTTTTGTGACTTAAGCCCCATGAGGAAAAAAAGAACGCAAATAACAAGAATAGCGCCAATTATAAATTCCATATCTCTACTCTCTGTTTTTATCTCAGCTCTGGGGCACGTGAGACTGTTATATCCGCCTCGCCTTAGCCCGCGTCAAGTCTTCAAAATGCGGGGTTAAAACATCACAGCCGAGATATAATCATCGTACCATGTAGGCCCCGTCAAACTTTGGAAGAACCCATTATGGCCGCCGTGGTCATGGATAATACGGCGCGCATTTTTATTTAGGGTTAAGGTCATAATATCATCAACGGGAATGATTCCGTCATCTCGGGCCGTCACAAGGCTAATCGGGACAGGGCAATATTCCAAATCATGAGGGTCAACCCGGTAGGCATTAAAATAGGATTCCATATCGGGATAGTCAGAATACTCCGGGATGAGTTTGCTGGTCATGCTCATAACCCGCTTTTCGGACATCACATGATCAAAGTTATATGTCTCGGGAAAGAGCGCTTGCTTCTTCTTTAGAGAAGCCGACCACTTTTTCAAAAAATAGCGCCGATAAAGCCATGTTTTATCCACTAAAGGCGCGGCGCCCCAAGGGTCAACCACAGGGCTTATCGCAAAAATATGGGCTAGGTTTTTAATTGTGAGGTCTCTCAAGGAGCGCGCAATACGCAAGCTGAAATTCCCGCCCAGAGAAAAGCCTACAATATAAACGGGCGCGCCCTTCGCGAGTTCAGCCGCTTGCTTGACCGCGTCAAACACCTCGTTAAATAATGTCGAGTAAAACAAGCCTTCATTTAAATCGTGGCTATCCCCATGATCTCTATAATTTAGCCGAAAGATAGACGCGCCCTGATTATATAAATGCCGCCCGCAAGACACAACATAGGTGCTCTCTTGACTGCCCTCCCAACCATGCAGAAAAATCACCAAGGCTTTGTTTTCGGGATTAGGCGAGTAACTGCCCTTAAGCCTGACCCCATCCTCACAGTCTAAAATATGGCTCTCGGCCACATCGAGCATAGGGTTTTTGCCGCGTTTGCGAAATTTAAAGCTCGCAAGAGCGGTTTGCACCAATGAGGGCCGCATCCAAAAGGGCGGCGTAAAGGCGGGCACATCAACCACGGGGACATTCAGTTCAGTATTCACCTGCATTAGGTGGCTTGCCAAGCTTAGAAAATCAATCCTAAAATCCAGTATGAACGCTATTCGAAAAGCCCTGATGATAATTTTAACGCTTAGCCTTACCGGATGCGCGACCTTGGAAATAGGCACAGCCATCTCTTTGACCAAGCTTGCCCCCACGGAGATTGATCCACGAAGCGGACGTATCGCTATTTTATGGCCTGAGACTTTCACTCATTACCGCCCGCCTTTCACCGATTTCAAAGCGCTCAAAGATAAAGAGCTCCAAATTGAGGGACAGTTTAAATTTATCACTGATCCTGACAGCGAAAACTTTGTGCCGCGTAACCCATCAGAGCCTGGCGAGCTCATCGTCTATGCCGTAGACCCCGCGCAATTCCCGCTGGCCTATAAGGCCCAAGAGGTGCTGCGCGACCAAAAAGCCACGGATAAGTTTTTCGGCGGCCCCGATTGGGACGTGACAACCCATACGGATTTTAGCTTCACCGTCGCGCGCGCCGCCTATCGCGCCTATTGCGACAAGGGCGAAGATTTGGATATATCTATCTGGGTGAAGGCCAATGCGAACAAACCCTTTCAGCGCCTTGTGGACGAGAAAGGCATAGATAATTTTCTGTCCGGCCAATTAAAAGGTGATTGCGACAAACCAGATACAAATTTGATTACGCCGCCTAAAAAACGAGACAATTTGCCAGTGCCGTATTTATAACGTTAAGC
>CAZJRU010000083.1:0-7577 GCA_964548315.1 uncultured Hellea sp. | reverse complement strand
GGTCAATTAAGCCGTTACGCCAACTCTTGCCCTTTGTATGGCGCTACCCGTTTATGGTCGCCGCTTTTTTAATCTCATTAGCCATATCAGCGGCATTGACGCTCTCTATCCCTGAAGCGTTCAAAGTCATTATTGATTGTGGTTTTAATAATGATGCTCCCCTTCCTGATAGTTGCACGAGATATGCCTTAGGTCCCTCAACAGAAATGGGGTCTTACTTTAAATTTGCGATTATCATTGGCATCGCCGCCGCAATATTTGGGGCGATGAGATTTTACTTCGTCAGCATTTTAGGGCAGCGCGTAATCGCTGACTTGAGGCGAAAACTCTATGACCACCTGACTGGCCTCAGTCCTGAATTTTTTGAAAAGGTTCACACGGGCGAAGTTATTTCGAGATTAAACACCGACACGACACTAATTGAATCCGTTATAGGATCTTCTTTTTCTTTTGCTTTGCGAACAACGGCGACCATGATTGGCGCGCTTATTTTAATGTTTTTCATGAATGCCAAATTAACTCTTTATGTTTTAGCCATAGGTCCAGTTGTTCTTATTCCCACATTGTTAATTGGTCGTCGAATAAGAACACTCTCAAAATCCAGCCAAAACAATCTCGCAACCGCATCAAGCCGGGCAAGTGAAAGTTTAGCCGCGATAAAAACCGTGCAAGCCTTCACGCGCGAAGATAAAGAAAGGCACGATTATGCAGCCGCTATCGAAGATACATATTTAAATCATAAAAAGCGCATCGCCGTTCGTTCGCTTATGACGCTCATAATTTTTGGTCTAGGCCTGACTGGCATAATCACTATCTTCTGGGGCGGCGCAATTGAGCTCTCCAAAGCAAAGGAAAGCGGCGGTGAGTTTGGCATGAGCGGGGGCGATATCACCCAATTTGCTTTTTACGCATTCATGGTCATTTCTAATGCGGGGTTTTTAACGGGCACCTGGACAGAGTTTTTACGCGCGTCGGGCGCGACTGAACGTGTGATGGAGTTACTCGAGGAAAACCCTACGATTATTGGGCCAGACACGCCGGTAAAGCTTGTGGATTCTAATGGCGCGCTCGCCTTTAATGGCGTGACATTCACCTATCCCACACGGCCCACAGAACAAGCCATCCAAAACGTTTCCTTCACTATTCAGCCCGGTGAAACCGTCGCGCTTGTGGGTCCCTCCGGCGCGGGTAAATCTACAATTTTTCAGCTCCTCTTGCGGTTTTATGATGTGAAAGGCGGCTCAATCTCGATTGACGGAGTCGATATTGATAGGCTCTCTCCGCAAAATCTACGGCAACAATTTGCGATTGTTCAGCAAAACACGCCGCTCTTTTCAGGCTCAGCCATGGATAATATTAGGTACGGACATGAGGGCGCGAGCGACGCCGAGGTCATCAGCGCGGCCAAAGCCGCTTTCGCGCATGAGTTTATTGAAAAGCTTCCCGAAGGTTATGCCACAGATTTAGGCGAGTCCGCTGTCACCCTGTCGGGCGGCCAAAGGCAACGCCTTGCCATTGCCAGAGCTATCTTACGCGACGCGCCTGTTCTTTTGCTAGACGAAGCGACAAGCGCTTTGGACGCCGAGAGCGAACGCGCCGTGCAACAAGCCTTTGAAGAAATGTCCAAAACCAAAACAACTTTGGTCATCGCTCACCGCTTAGCAACTGTGCTCAAAGCTGACCGTATTATCGTCATGGATGAAGGCCAGATTGTCGAAACCGGCACGCATAAAACGCTAATTGAAGCGAAGGGTCTCTATGCGCGCCTGGCCCAGCTGCAATTTGATACAGATCAGGTTATGAGCCACGCCTAAGGAAATTTTGGTAGTTAGCTTTTTGGGAGCTTCGTGGAATCGCGAATAATAAGCTCGTGCTCCATGCAATAGGATTGCGCGCCGCCTTCGTGGTCTTGCGGCTTAATCAACAGCTCCGCTGCGCGGTGTCCCATATCATAAATAGGCTGCTTTATCGTTGTAAGCTGTGGGCGCAATATTGAAGCCAGCGGCGTGTCATCAAAGCCAACCACGCAGAGCTGCTCGGGGACAGCAATGCCCTTTTTACCCGCGACAGAAACAACGCCCGCCGCCATATCATCATTACTTGCAAAAATGGCGCTAGGTATCTTGTCCTGATCTAACAGCTTCATAGCCGCCTCGACCCCAGAATTAAATGTAAAGTCGCCCGGCGCTATCCAGTTTGGGTTTAGAGACAAACCATGAGCGGAGAGGACCTCTTCGAAGCCTTTATATCTTAAGCCTGAGGAGCTATGGCGCGGCGGCCCTTTAATAAATCCAATATCCTTATGACCGAGACCAATGAGATATTGCGTCATTTCCTTTGCCGCTTGCAGGTTATCCATTTTCACACAGGCCACACCCTCAATTTCATGGGAAGGCGCTACAGGAACAAAAGTAATATTAAGGCGTCTTAGGATTTTAAAAATCTCAGGACTGTCACTAAATGGCGCGGTCAAAATAATGCCGTCCACAGGAAGCCTTTCTAAACGGCGCGCAAAATCCTCATTGATGTCGGTGCTACTCATATCAAAAGCCTCGACGACAAGATGATAGCCATTTTCGCGGCAAGCTTCGATAGCGCCCGCTTGGAGGTTAGTAAGATAATTGGGGCTAGAGGAACCAAAGACGAGCGCGATTAAATAAGATTTTGAACTGGCCAGACCGCGCGCGGCGAGATTGGGAGAATAACGCAAATCCTTTGCAACCGCCATGACCTTTTCGCGGGTTTTAACCGAGACATTGGGTTCATTATTGAGCACGCGCGAGACGGTCTTCATTGACACGCCCGCTTGTTTGGCAACATCTGTTATGGTTGCTTTCATAGTCTCACCATTCGCCTGAGCCGCGAAATGCACTCACGCAAATTCTCTTTACGCGAGATGTTGTCCGCTATCAACCGTTAGCATCTGGCCCGTAACAGACTCCGCCTCCAGCAAATATATAGCGGCCTGCAAGAGACTATCTGGCGCAGATCCGCGGCCAAGCAAGGTCGTTTGCGATTCTTCCTCAAACTCAGCCTGCGTTTGCGCTTTATTTTGCAAGCTAGGCCCCGGTCCGATTGCGTTGACCCGAAGGCGAGGCGCGAAAGATTGCGCCATCGTCTTGGTCGCCGCAAATAGCCCCGACTTAGATATAGCATAAGTGAAATAAGTCGGGTCTGGGCGCAAAACGCGCTGGTCAATCATATTGATTATCGCGCCATTTTCTCCTGCAGGCAGCTGCGCCGCAAAATGCTGCGAGAGTCTTAGCGGAGCGCGCAGATTGACCATCATATGGTAATCCAAATCCGCACTCGTGAAATTTTGCGCGCTATCATCTTCAAAGGTGGAGGCATTATTGATAAGGGCCGTCAATGGACGTCCCAAAGCCTGACTGGCTCGCTCCACCAAGCTCTCAACGTCTTGGGGGACAAAGAGGTTTCCCGCAACAGTTTCAGCTTTGCCGCCAGAGGCTTTAATTTTATCTGCCAAAGCTTCGGCTTTGCTTTGGCTACGGTTATAATGAATCGCAATTGCCCATCCTTGAGCCGCCAAACCGGCGGCGAGGTGGGCGCCGATACGGGCCCCCGCCCCAGTTATCAACACCGATTTACTCACGCGGGTTAAACGTGGACCGTTTTACCCGGGCACGCTCCCCGCAAGAGGGCCGGCGAACTTCAACACTGGCCAAGCCCGGCAATTTTGGTTCCAGGCGGTCAAATATCCATTTGGCAATTTGTTCAAGCGCAGGCTGCTCCAAACCCTCAATCTCATTTAAAACAGAGTGATCTAAGGGCTTAATCACCTTTTGGATGATTTTATCAATCTTCCATAAATCCCTAATCCAACCTTTGTCCTCTTGGGCGCTGCCTTCAATTGTCACGGTACCCGCGAAGCTGTGACCATGAATTTTTTTAAACAGATCATTAGCATCCGCGTGGCCGAAATAATGAGCGGCTTCAAACTGGAAGTCTTTTTCGATTTCAAATGTTAGGTTCGACGCCATAGCGCAATCTTACATGACGCGGCTAACAAGTGCTAGCAAGTAAAGGATATAGCCTATGATAAAGACAATCCCGATCATTTTGCCGATAGGCTGACGCCGCAGGACAAATAACATCAAGGCCGCTGAAGAGGCGAGCATAACCCAAATATCGAAAGCCAATAGTTTATCATCGATCTTTATAGGGCCCGCCAGAGCAGACGCGCCCATAACGGCAAAGAGGTTAAAAACATTTGATCCCAAAACATTCCCAATCGCGACTTCAGAATGGCCACGATAAGAGGCGACAATCACAGTTGCGATCTCTGGTAAAGATGTCCCAATAGCGACAATGGTCAGACCGATAATCGCGTTAGAGATATTCATAGCTTCCGCGATAAACACGGCATTATCGACAATCAATTTGCCGCCTACTACAAGTCCAATAATGCCGATAAGTAAAAAGGCAACAGACACCATGATATTCGTGGGCAGACCATCTTTTCCTTCGTCTATTTCCGTCATTTCATCTAAAATCGGATCATGCGCCCCAGAGCGAGCCAGACGAAACATATAAAACAGATAGGCCAAAATTCCGCCAAATAAAATCGCGCCCTGTGTAAATCCTAAGGTATGACCACTGGCGGTGAAGGCGAGTAGAATAAAGAGGATGGTTGCTGCAATACAAATGAGCGTATTACGCGCCACGCCCGCCATATTGGTCGGGATCGCCATAATAACAGCGGGCAATCCTAGGGCTAAAAGCACATTGGCGATATTAGAGCCGATGACATTACCCGCTGCGAGGTCCCCCGCGCCCTTTAAGGCAGATTGCACGCCGACAACCAATTCTGGCGCAGATGTGCCAAAGGCCACAATCGTCAAGCCAACTATCAAAGAGGGAACACCCCAATGCCGCGCTAGCGCCGCCGCGCCGCGCACCATCCAATCCCCCGCAATGATGAGGATAACAATACCAATGATTAAAAGAAAAACAGGCAATAACATGCCGAATATCCCTTAATCAAAACGCTTATATTCAATAATATTTAGACCGCCGAAAATCACAGCAATCAGGAGGAAGCAAAACATCGCTGGATTAATGGATAATCCGAAAACGCTGAACCCGCTGGATAAAATTAGTGAAAACATGTCAGAAGCCTATTTTTTAGCCATAATTTTCGCCGTCTATAAACCGCTTTGCCCCAAAGGCCAAGGGCCTAGACGCCACATATAACCATTATGGTATTTTCGGCTGGTTTATTGTCCTCGAAAGTCTCAATATAAGGGTCTCGTAAAAGATAATAGATTCGAAAACAAAATGTGGAGAGCAATATGTTCGGAATGATTCCATTTGTAAAAGCAGCAGGCCGCGGCCTCGGCGCAATGATCAAAGGCCGTATGGGCAAAGAAAAACTCAAAAAAGAGGTCGAGGATCTGGGCCTTGATACAACAGGGGTTGAGATTGAAGTCGATGATGATGGCGGCGTAAGCCTTATCGGCGAAGCCGTTAGCCAAGAGATTAAAGAAAAAATCATCCTAGCCGTCGGCAATGTCGAAGGCGTCGGCGGCGTGAACGACCAAGCCACATCACGAGCTGGCGGACGTGAATCGCAATTTCACACTGTAGTTTCTGGCGATACGCTGGGCGCTATATCCAAGAAATATTATGGGACATGGCGTCTTTACCCAGAAATTTTCGAAGCCAACAAACCCATGCTCAGCCACCCCGATAAAATCTATCCGGGCCAAGTCCTGCGCATCCCAGATGTGAAGACGGCTACATCTTAGAAACCCATAAACTACTCCCGCCGTAAGTTTGCACGGCGAGGGAAAAGGACAAATATGACCAAAGGTGTTGGCGGCAAAACGGTAAAGGAAGCTTTAGCCACCCTTGTCGATATGAGCGCTGACGCGAAGCCTATTGCCGAGAGTGAATATGCTGGCCGTATTAAAAAGGCTCAGTCTCTTATGACCACTCAAGGCATGGACGCGCTTTACCTTCATGCCGGCAGCTCGCTTTATTACTTTACGGGCACCCGCTGGCGCGGGTCTGAACGCATGGTCGGGGCTCTTCTTTTGCCTAATGGCGCACCTATTTATATCGCCCCTGCCTTTGAAGAAGGGACCCTGCAACAATTCATGACCATTAAAGGCGAGGTCCTGACTTGGGAAGAACATGAAAGCCCCTATGGCCTCATCCGGGAACGTCTAAACGCGCAAGACATAGCGAAAGGCATAATCGGAATTGACGAAGCCACGCCATTTTTTGTCTCCGACGGCATTGCGCAAGTCAGCCCTAGTTTTAAGCTCACAAATGGCGCGGCGGTCACGGCGGCCTGCCGTATGATAAAATCGCCCGCGGAGCTCGCCCTTATGCAGCGCGCCAAGGACATGACACTCGCTGTCCATAAAGCCACGGCTTCGATGCTTTATGCGGGCATCACCACGGCCCAAGTGGGAGAATTCATTGACGCCGCCCACCGCAAAGCCGGCGCGCCCCAAGGCTCTTATTTTAAAATCGTCCTCTTTGGCCCCGATAGCTCCTTTCCGCACGGCGTGAAAAACCCGAAAGACCTAGAAGATGGCGACATGGTTTTAATCGATATAGGCTGCCAAGTTCACGACTATATTTCTGATATCACACGCTCCTATGTTTTCGGACAACCAAACGAGAAACAAAGACAGGTTTGGGACGCCGAGAAAGCCGCCCAGGCCAAAGCCTTTGAGGCCGCTCAAATTGGAGTGCGCTGTGGCGATGTTGATCTTGCCGCCCGTAAAGAATTAGAGGCAAGAGGCTTCGGCCCCGGATATGCAACGCCGGGCCTGCCCCACCGTACAGGTCACGGTATTGGTCTTGATATTCATGAGTGGCCTTATCTAAATTGGGGTGATGATACATCCCTCGCCCCGGGCATGTGTTTTTCCAATGAGCCTATGATTTGCCTTTACGGCGAATTTGGCGTCCGATTAGAAGATCATTTCTATATGGGGAATGACGGCCCTGTTTGGTTCACACAGCCCAGCAAAAGCATTGATGATCCATTTGGGTAAGGCTTTCAAACTCGAAAGTGGAAGATAGTTATTTGCGATAATCGAGCGGAGGCTCTCTATCGCCTAGCAAAGATTTATAACTATAGTTTTCCCCGCGCGCTTCATGAAATTCTTCCGTGGCCTTTTTGCGCAAATCTGGATCTGTATATAATTCAATAGCGGCTAAAGTCAGTGTTTTCGCCGCATTATTCGCGCCTTTAAACCCAATTGACATGCCGCTAGCGGCGGCGGATTGCCAAGAATGCGATGACGTTCCCGGCACCCATGTCGCTGTCCGAAGCCCGACCGTTGGCGTGGCATATGAAACGTCCCCGACATCGGTCGAGCCATAGCCAAGTGATGTCGTATAAGGCTGTATCTCGGTCTCGCTACCCAGTTTTAATTTAGGCTTATCAAAGCTTTTGGCCATTTGTTCCGCAAATTTTTGTTCCGCGGGCGTATAGTTGACGCCGCCAACTATGCGGAGTTTTTCATCAACCATTTTGGCCATGGTTTCATTGACCAAAAGCGGATTATTGCCATGAATAACCTCCCAATCGACTTGTG
>CAZJRU010000082.1:0-7596 GCA_964548315.1 uncultured Hellea sp. | reverse complement strand
AAGAAATTCGCGATGCCCATGCCTATATTCGCGTCTTAAAATCAGAGACAGATGATCTTGCCTTTGAACGCATCGTCAACACACCCAAGCGCGGTATTGGCCAGACCACTATTCAAAAACTACAAACCGCAGCGCGCTCCATGAATATGAGCCTAGAAATGGTTACCCGCGAGATGGTCAAAACTGACGAAATTCGCGGCAAGGCCCGTAGCTCGCTTAAGGCCTTTATCATGGATGTGGACCGCTGGCGCCGCGAAGCCGTTGACCTGCGCCACACTGAAATGGCGGAACGCATCCTAGACGAGTCGGGCTACACCCAGATGTGGCGCGACAATAAAGATGCAAAATCAGCCGGGCGGCTAGAGAACCTTAAAGAGCTCATCCAAGCCATGGGCGAATTTGATACGCTGGACGCATATTTGGAACATGTTAGCCTTGTGCTGGATGTAGACCGCGGACCGCAAGAAGATGAAATATCTCTGATGACGCTCCACTCCGCTAAAGGGCTTGAGTTCCCCATGGTCTTTCTGCCCGGCTGGGAAGAAGGCATGTTCCCTAGTCAGAAGTCGATGGATGAGAGCGGTATGGCCGGGCTTGAGGAAGAACGCCGCCTTGCTTATGTGGGCATCACCCGCGCGCGCGAGACGGCCAAAATATACTTTGCCGCGAACCGCCAAGTTTACGGCTCTTGGCAATCAAGCCTACCGTCGCGCTTCATTGATGAGCTTCCGCCGCAACACGTCGAAGCCGCGTCAGATACAGGTTATTATGATAGCCAGAAATTTGCCGGACAAGTCGCCGAGCGCTTTACGGAAAGCTTTAGTCATAACAGCCAAAGTCAAGGTCAATATAACTCACCAGGCTGGCAACGGTTCCAAGCCAATCAGGGAAAGAAATTTGGACGCGGGCCCAAAGAGTTTGAAGGCCGCGCCATTAAGCGCCCGGCCAAAACGCCAGTCAGTAATTTCAAAGTTGGCGAGCGAATATTTCATCAAAAGTTTGGCTATGGCACAATTCAAACATCCGAGGGGTCAAAGCTTACCGTCGATTTTGAAAAGGCCGGCGAGAAGAAGGTCCTAGACGGATTTGTAGAGCGGACATAATGCCAAAGCTATTTCTCTACCTCATCCTCTCTGTTTTTTTATTGCAGGGCTGCGCCTCTCAAACCAAGACGGGTCTTAAGGTTCATCACATCAATACATTGGCCTCGCCAGAAAATAATACCGGCGGCTTTAAAGGCTTAGAATTTCTGGCCGACCCCGTTCCAGGCGAGTCTAAAAACCGCGTAAATATTATCTATCTGCATGGGATTGGATGGACGGAAGACCGCAATAGCGGCCAGCTCGCAGAAGACTTTTTAAGCGGCATTGCTAAAGCTTATGACCTTGACGCAACAGACGGCATTATCACAACGCTTTGCGGGGAAGCGCCTTATGATCCCACGGCGCAGCCTACGCCGCATATTTATATCAAGGCCGATCAAGAACGTCGTTTTGAAACCGCATTGCCTGGCTCGCAGCTCAAACTTGACGAGCTGGTCTGTATGGACAAGCAAACCCTGGCCATCGATGACAATCTAGAATTTGTTTTATACCGCGTGTTTTGGGATAATATTTTTTGGGACAATCTTCAATTCGCGCATGTGGGTCAGGATGATGATCGCGGCGCGTCGCAAGATATTGCGAGGTTAAGGCGTAAATACAATCGTGAACTCAAGGATGAGTTGATTAATTACGGCATAAGCGATGCCGTGATGTATTTGGGGGCCGCAGGCGGTGAAATCCGAAATGCCATACGCGGGGCCATGTGTAGCGCGGCCTTAGACGCATCAGGAAAGAGCTTCCAAGAACAAGGGTCTACCGTCAGGCATTCAGAAATCTGCCATCAAGCCCGCTATACGAATATCAAAATTAACCAATTCGCCTTTGTCACCGAGAGCCTAGGTAGCAAAATCACGCTTGATGTTATGCAAGAAGCTTTATCGGATGGCCGTGAAACGGTTCACGATGAAATGATTTACGGAAGTGAAGTTTACATGCTGGCCAATCAGGTCCCACTTTTATCTCTCAGCGACCTCTCTTTGAGCGCGCGAAACCCCATTGCAAAATTATCAAATGAGGATCGTCCAAAAATCATTGCTATGTCAGAGTTAAATGATTTTCTCAGTTATGAACTCGTCCCGTTTTATGAGCAAATGTGGAAGCGCACCATTCGGCCACAAGCGAATAATCTACAGCCCATGACAGAAACATTACGGCGGCAACTCATCGCCGATATCGGGTTTGAAATGATTGATATGAGGCTCGAATTCGCGGACAAAATCGTACCGCTGGTTAGTGGCCTTGTAGACCCCAGTGACGCGCATAAGGGGCACGCCGGGGAACCTGAATTGATGCTTTACATGTTATGCGGAGCGAATAGCGGGCAATTAAATTCAAAAAAATGCCTAGCGTCAGAACTCCAAGATAGATGACCAAATCTGCCCCGCCATTCGCCTTATTCATTCGCGGCTCAAACGCTGCCGCATTCGACATTTCAGACCAATTAGGCTTTGACGCGGTCATGCCAGCTTTAGCCGTTTCCATATTTGAAGACGGCCGGGATAAGATGCATGTTCAAGCCCTTTTTGAAACACAAGAACAAGCACAGGCCTGTTTGGACGGGCTTAAATTTTCAGAAGATATGGAAAGCTTTATCACCCAACTCCCCAATGAAGACTGGGTGAGTAAAAGCCAAGCTGGGCTTCCCCCGATAGAGGCGGGACGGTTTTGGCTTTACGGCTCTCACGACAAAGACTTAGTGCCACAATCAGCTATTCACCCAATTGAAATTAATGCGGGCCTTGCCTTCGGCTCAGGACACCATGGGACCACCAAGGGCTGCCTGCTTATATTGGATGAGCTCTTATCAGATGGGTTTTTGCCCCGGCGTATATTGGACCTTGGCTGCGGCGCGGGAGTTTTAGCGATAGCAGCGGCCAAGGCTCTTAATCGCGAGATTATTGCGACAGATATTGATCCTGACGCGGTCGATGTGACGCTAGCAAATGCCGCGATCAATAATGTTGATGCCTATATTAAATGCTACCAAGCAGATGGGTTTGAAAGCCCTCACCTTAAGGGGCAACAATTTGATTTAATCTTCGCTAATATTTTAGCTGGCCCGCTGATGGAGCTCGCGCCTGACATTTCCAAAGCGCTCGCGCCTCAAGGAAAAGTCATTCTCTCCGGCATTTTGGATGAGCAAGCCGCAAGAGTTGCCGATAGATTCATAGAAAAAGGGCTGGCGATTTCTCACCAGCCCTCTTTATCAGGTTGGACGAGCCTCGTCGGCTCACATCAATAATTTTCTCGCGCGCTCTAGATCGTGCGGATAGCACGACGGTCGCGGCGTGCGTGACGGCGCGCGACGAAGTTAAGCTTCGGCGTATCACGACGTTGGGTTCCCAAAGTCACAAATTCTGTACCGTTCAAAACTGTTGTCATTTTCGTCTCCATTCCAAGCGGGGCATCCGCTTATTTCGATGAACCCTAGATACTGTTTTAGAGCAGAATTTGAACAGATGATTTCGCCTTAAGAGCTATGCATAAACGCATAACTCACGTAAACTAATTCTACATAATTGAGCGAATTTGCGCTGACTGCGCTAGCTATTTCCCAGTGAGAGGCGTAAGCTAAACCTATTGGAAAGAGTGATTTATGCACCAAGACTTTAAGATGATACAGAATTTTGACGTGCAAGGAGGCCCTGAATTTGGCCGAGAAAACCTTCCAAAGCTTCGTAAAGCTTTGCTGGACGCTAATTTGGACGGATTTATTATCCCGCATGAAGATGAATATCAGAACGAATATTTGCCCGATTGCAATGAACGCTTGATGTGGGCAACTGGCTTTACGGGCTCTGCAGGCGCGGCCTTAGTTTTAACCCATAAAGCCGCAGTATTTGTTGATGGCCGCTACACACTACAGGTGCGCGACCAGGTTGATGGGGATTTATTTGAATATCAATCACTTGGAAATAAAGGCCTTCAAAATTGGCTAGCTGAGAACACACAAAACACACAGGTCATCGGTTATGATCCACGCCTTCACTCTCCTAATAGTTTGGACGCGCTAAAAAAAGCAGCCAAACGCAGCGGAGCAAGGCTCAAATCTGTGAGCGAAAATCCGATAGACGCAGCTTGGGATGAGCGCCCCGCCGAACCGGAAGCCCCCTTGACCATTCAACCGCTCGAGCTTGCCGGAACAAGCCATAGCAAGAAACGAACTGAGATTGGAACGAAGATTGACGATTTAAGCGCCGATATTGCGCTTATCACTTCGCCTGCCTCAATTGCTTGGCTACTTAATATAAGAGGCGGCGACGTCATGTGTACGCCGCTTCCTTTATCGACAGTCACGATCACGAACGCAGGCCAAGTTGATCTCTTCGTTAAACCCTCAAAAATAACGCCGGAAATTCGCGCCCATTTGGGCAATGATGTGTCCATCAAATCAGATGACGAGCTTGCATCCGCGCTTGGAAACCTCAGCGGCAAGACTGTCCTTATTGACCCTTCTGTTACCTCTGCTTGGTATTTCCAAACGCTGGAACAAGCAGGCGCAACGCTCATGAGGGGCCAAGACCCCATTGCGCTACCAAAGGCGGCTAAGAACGGGGCAGAAATAACCGGGTCATTTAACGCACATAAACGCGACGCCGTGCCCGTTATCAAATTTCTACATTGGCTAGATACCGAGGCTCAAAGTGGTAACTTTGATGAAATCGAGGCCGCCATAAAACTTGAAAGCTTTCGTCACGAAACTGGCGCTTTAAAAGACCTCAGCTTTGAAAGCATTTCGGGCGCGGGCTCCAACGGCGCGCATGTTCATTACCGGGTCAACAAAGCCACGACCAAACGCCTTGAGAAAGGCACCCTATTTTTAATCGATTCCGGCGGTCAGTATCAGGACGGGACAACAGATATCACCCGCACCGTGCCAATCGGGGAGCCCACTGCAGAAATGCGCGAGCGCTTTACCTTAGTTTTGAAAGGCCACATCGCTCTGGCTGCAGTGCGTTTTCCAAAAGGTACAACCGGTTCCAACCTTGACGTCCTTGCCCGTCATGCCCTTTGGCAACAGGGTCTTGATTACGACCATGGCACGGGACACGGCGTCGGCGTTTATCTGGGCGTGCATGAAGGCCCTCAGCGAATATCCAAAGCGCCCAATACGGTCGCGCTACAGCCTGGTATGATAGTTTCCAATGAGCCCGGATATTACAAGGAAGGCGGATACGGCATTCGCATTGAAAATCTACAATATGTAAGCGAGCCCCGTGAGATTAAAGGCGGGGAGCGGCCCATGATGGAATTTGAAACCTTAACCCTAGCCCCAATAAATACGGATTTAATTGAAAGCTCGATGCTCACCCCAATCGAGAGAGATTACGTCAATAGCTATCACAAGCGCGTCTGGACCGAAATAGGCCCAAGCTTAAGCGGCAAGACCAAGGACTGGCTCGAAACGGCATGTCAGGAAATTTAGCGCATTCTGAGATTTCAAAACTCGGATTGCCTATAATAGAGCTATGTTAAAAGATTGGTTATTTTATCCCTTGGCCCTAATCCTTATTTTAGGGCTCATTGGATATGAACTTACGCGTTCCCAAGACTCAGATTTTGTACTCTCAGATGTCTGCCAAAACGGCTACGCCTTTAAAGGAGAGGATCTTAAATATCTAGTGGCTTCGCCCGGCACGACAACCCAATATATGCAGGCCCGCCATTACAGATCTGCTTATGCCCTCTTAACCAGCCATATTGCCCGCGTTGATGCCACACCGTCTGGCGGGGTCTTCGCGCCCATTGGCTATGACTATAAAAAGCTTTTCCGCGGCAAACCGCTCAAGCTCACCATCACGGCGCGAGCAGGTCAACGAAACCCCTTAGAGAGTTTTGATGCAGGATATTTCTCTGACGCCGGAGGGCAGTCTGGCTGGAATAGTTTTAAACTCTCCGACCAATTCGAAGATTTTCATTTTACTTTCACATTGGGCAAAGGCGTGCCTAGCGAGGACTCAGATTTCTTTGGTATTTGGCCTGGGGTCAGCAGCAAACAAGAAACTATGGAAGTCTCGCAGATGCATATTCAGCTCTTATCTGGATGCGGTTAAGCCTAATAAAACCTTGGAAATATTCTTTTAATCATTATAAATCATGCCACAAAACCTAACGAGCGCTCGCGCTAAGGAAACGAGATGGATGTATACCGTTCTAAAATTAGACCTCTAATTAGCGTCTCAGGCCTTGTGCTCGCGATGTTATTAGGCGGCGCGCCTCAAGCACTCGCGCAGTACTACAGCCCTGCCCCTGTTACAGCTCAGCAAAACCGCGTTTTACTGTCTGAAAACTTCCTGGGCCGCGAATTCATGCAAGGCCCACTTCATAGCGTTGAAAGCACCACACATAATGACGGGCAGGCGAACCATTATAGGGTGAACTCACGTCATGGCACCCATATGATAACAGGCACGGATCAAACCAAAGCTTTTATCCGCGAAATTTATACAGCGGACGCGCTAAGAAAAAAGTCCACGGTCGGTACCGTAGGCAGCGCAGCTGGTAACCGCGTTTTAAATCTTGTGAAGGCGCCCGTAAAGCTTGTCGGAGCTGTGGGGGACCGACTTAACACCATTGGTTCAGTCGAAGATGCCATCTTAATTGCTCCGCGCACAGCCTTAGACGTTGGCGAAAAACTTGTAACCGGCGCGGGGGAAATGGTTTACACAGGCGGGCGCCTCATTAAAGGTGTCGGCGGTTCAGGCCTAAAGTGCGATGGGCTGGGCAATTGCTTAAACGAAGCCGGTAAAGATATTTTGTCAGGCCTTAATTCTGTCGCGGGCAAGCATGGCGCTGCCCGCCGTTTACATGCCCAATACGGAACTGATTCTGAAACCCGCAACCCAATCCTTAAAAAAGAGATTGACCGCCTCTCTTACGCTCAAGCCTATACCAATGCTGGATTACGTCTATTTGCGCCAGACACAGGCATAACGGATCTAGATGATTATCGAGACGCCGTAGGTTATTATAACTCAGGCCAAACTGTCAGCAAATATCGCGACGCCCGTAAACCGCGAGAAGAACAAAAAGACAGACTGGCTGCGCGCGGCGTACCGCAAAGCCTTATCCAAGCCTTTTATAAAAATGATAACTATACCAAGCGCGAAAGACTTGACTTAATAAGCAATATTGAAACCCTTGGGCCGCATATCAATCTGGCTCCCCTGGTCGGCGACGCCGCGAAAGCCAGTTCTCCTTATGCCGCCAAGGGCTATACGGCGCAATATGCCTATCTAGCCGGGCTGTCCCAAGCTTACGGCCTTATGGACTTTACAGGGACAACGTCACCGATTGCGATAACGTCTAACGGGCAGCATATTCTGACGCGAAAAGCGGATTATTTAGAATGGACGCCAGCAACAGCCCAAGACGTCGCGCAGCTCTCTCGACTTAGAAATCCAGAGTTCCACGTCATCGGTCACGCGTCAGAAGAAGTCAAACACCGTGCTCAAAGCCAAGGCGTAAGGGTATTTGTAACTGGGTAATTTGT
>CAZJRU010000081.1:0-7607 GCA_964548315.1 uncultured Hellea sp. | reverse complement strand
CCGCTTGTTTTGAAATTTACCAACGCGGGAACTGTTATTATCACTATCAAAAATCCGCGCGCGGCATCGCCCGTTCGGGATTTACCGCTAGGTCTGTTATCAAAGGAGAGGAACCCGATTGTGCGCCGCGTATTTCGTAAATTCACCGCTTTGTTAGGCATTAGCGCGCTGCTTAGCACCGCGTCCGCCGCCTTTGCGCAAAGCCCAGATGTCGATATTCGGCCCCACGCGAACCGAGTCATCGGCCCAAACCTAAAGGCCGCGTTTTCGGGCCAAACCCATGCTGGCGCTTATAATTTTACGGATAGCGGGAAACCCACAAAGTTTTATGAAGAAACCCACGCGAAGAGCGGCGAGGTAACTTATTCTGAAGGCACTACTGAGGAAAAGGGACTATGGCGCGTTATCGATGATACGCTGTGTTTTCTATATCAGAGCGAATATATGTCGGGCGGATGTTTTCGCGTCTACCGCGTGAAGAACTGCTATTATTTTTACTCCGAAAACCTGATCGAACGCGAAAATGAACTCGACCGCGATTACTGGACGGCCAGAAGCACGATAAAGGGTGAACGCCCAGAGTGCGAGGCCGCGCTTTCATGATACGCGCCAAACATCTGATAGCCGTGGGACTTTTAGGCACATTAATGCTTCTCGTTCCGCAAACTTCATCTGCCCAAGTCTTTCCCGAATTAAGCCGTTTATATGGTCAAAATTTGGAGGATGCTTATCTGGGCAAAACGATTGACGGTATTTATAAACGTCCGCGCGAGCGCTCAGGAACTAACGAATTTACGGAAAGCTTTTACGCCGACGGAACCACCTATTACCGCGAAGGCGATTTTACCCAAGAAGGCCGCTGGTATTTAGAAAAAAATACGGTCTGTTTTACCTATGAAAACGAAACGCCTGAAGGGCTCGTTATTCCGCATTGCTTTGCTGTCTTTGAGTCTGGCACATGCCAATATGCTTACGCCATCAACAATATGAGAAATGGCAAGCCCATTCATCCCAATGCCTGGACAGCTAAAACCCTCATCCATGGCGACATAAGCACCTGCGATAATCTTGTTAGTTGATATGCACTTCCCAAGAATGTTACTGGTCAAGTCTCGTTCAAATCTTTAGCCGAAGGGCATGATGAATTTATATAAAACCATAGCTTACACATGTCTTACCCTGCCTTTGGTTTGCGCTGAGCTCGCCTTTGCGCAAGATGTTGGCGGACAACCCTTGGGAGCTGAAGGGTCCGGCGAAAATATTGCTTACGCCGGCGCGGGCGTTGTTTTGTTTTCCGAATATCTAGGGTCAGACGATCAAGATGTTAGTCCTCTGCCCTACTTGAGTGTCAATGATTATAAAGGGTTTGATGTTTTTGGTACCAGCTTGTCCTACCGTTTAATTGAGGCTGGAACAGGTGAAGGTCTTGGAAAATGGTCACTCCAAGCAGGCCCGAAAGTCTCATATCAAATTGGACGGGATTCTGATGATAGTCCAAATCTTGTTGGGTTTGAAGATGTCGATGGCAGCATCCCAATCGGTGGTTATGTCAGAAGTACACTAGGCCCCATCGGCCTTAGACTAGACGCTGGCCAAGACGTTATTGGCGGGCATGACGGATTTACGGCGGATGCCTCTATTGGCACATTTTACCGGCTTGGGAATTGGGCCATCCAACCTTCAGCCAGCATTAGCTGGGCAGATAGTAATCACAATGAAAGCTTTTTTGGAGTCACTGCCGATCAAGCCGCAGGCTCTCCGCTAACCGCCTTTGATATTGGCTCTGGGATATATTCTTACTCCGCCAATATTGTAACATGGATTGAGTTTCGTGAAAAATACGCGCTCACCTTTATTGGCACTTACCGCAGGTTCACGGATGACGCGGCCGATAGCCCGATATTACTCGCCAGTGACGGGTCAAGAAACGGGATATACGCCGCTGTCAGCCTATCCAGAAAGTTTGATCTTTCTAAATTTTAGGCTACGCGTCTTCAGTTGGCTTAGGGGCGGGTAGGCCCTTTCCGCCTTTTCGGCCTTCAATCTTAAGCTTCGCGGGCGGGATAATCTTGAAGGTAAGGTTTTCCTTCTTCCTGTCGACACCGACTTTGACCAAACCGCCTGATTTAAGCTTACCAAATAATATCTCATCCGCGAGCGGCTTTTTGATATATTCCTGAATAGTTCGCGAGAGTGGCCGCGCGCCGTAACGCTTGTCATAGCCTTTCTTCGCCAGCCAGACATTCGCGCCTTTTGAGAGTTCAAACTCAATTTTACGGTCAGCAAGCTGTGCCTCAAGCTGAATAACAAACTTATCGACAACCTTGGCAATATCTTCCGGCGTTAGAGCGTCAAAGCTCACCACCGCGTCCAAACGGTTTCTAAATTCTGGCGTAAAGCGGCGCTTAATGGCGGCGTCTTGCTCATCATCCTTCATTCCGCGGCCAAATCCGATTTCAGCTTTCGCAGCGTCCGCAGCGCCCGCATTGGTCGTCATAATGATGATAACATTTCTGAAATCAACTTTGCGGCCATTAGCATCCGTCAAAAAGCCGTTATCCATGACTTGAAGCAAGATATTATAAATATCAGGGTGAGCCTTCTCGATTTCATCGAGCAATAGAACACTATGCGGATTCTGATTAACAGCGTCCGTCAAAAGACCACCTTGATCATATCCTACATATCCAGGAGGCGCGCCGATAAGGCGGGACACCGTATGACGCTCCATATATTCACTCATATCAAAGCGTAGAAGTTCCAAGCCTTGTGTCATTGCCAGCTGCTTAGCGACCTCAGTTTTACCTACGCCCGTTGGCCCCGCAAAGAGGTAGGAGCCAATCGGCTTATTTGGTTCACGAAGCCCTGCCCGCGCCAATTTCACAGCCGCCGCGACTTGGTCGATTGCTTTATCCTGCCCAAAGACAACGCGGCGTAAATCCATTGGAAGCGATTTGAGCGCTTTTTCATCATCGCGGGAAATAGACTTTGGCGGTATCCGCGCGATTTTCGCGACAACGGCTTCGATTTCCTTGATACCAATTTTCTTCTTACGCTTTTTCTCAGCAACCAATTTGGTCCGCGCGCCAGCTTCGTCGATTATATCAATCGCTTTATCTGGAAGTTTACGGTCGGTGATATGGCGAATAGCTAAATCAACTGCGCCTTGGATGGCTTCATTGGTATATTTGACTTTATGAAACTCTTCAAAATAGGATTTGAGCCCCATGAGAATTTTCACTGAGTCATCAGCGGTGGGTTCACCGACGTCAATTTTTAAGAAACGGCGTGACAAAGCCCGGTCCTTTTCAAAGTGTTGGCGATATTCTTTATACGTCGTCGAGCCCATACATCTAAGCTTACCGGACTGAAGTGCAGGCTTGAGCAAGTTCGAGGCATCCATAGCGCCGCCAGAGGTGGCGCCCGCGCCTATGATTGTGTGTATTTCATCAATGAATAAAACGGCGCCATCTGTGTCTTGAAGTTTCGTCATCACAGCTTTGAGACGTTCTTCAAAATCGCCGCGATACCGCGTCCCCGCCAGCAAAGCACCCATATCAAGAGAGAATATTGTCGAGTCTTGTAAAACTTCTGGCACTTCGTCATTGACGATACGCCGCGCGAGACCTTCGGCAATCGCTGTTTTACCAACGCCAGGGTCACCGACAAGTAGCGGGTTGTTTTTCCGGCGGCGCGAAAGCACCATAATGCAGCGCTCAACTTCGTCATCACGGCCAATCAGAGGGTCAATATCCCCATCTCTGGCCTTTTGGTTCAGGTTGACTGTGTATTCTTGAAGCGGGTCTTTGGCTGGCTTAGCCTCCTCGCCGTCAACACCCTCGCCTGTGCCTTTAATCGGCTTCGACACAGAACTATCACCTGATTTAGAAATACCGTGGCTTATGTAATTCACCGCGTCGTAACGGGTCATATCGCGTTCTTGGAGGAAATAAACGGCGTGGCTTTCGCGTTCGGCAAATAATGCAACCAGGGCATTTGCTCCCGTAACTTCTTCACGGCCTGAGGATTGCACATGTATCACAGCGCGCTGAATAACGCGGTGGAACCCAGCAGTCGGGCGCGCTTCTTCAAAGTCATCAACAATAAGCGAGGCTAGGTCTTCATCCAAATAGCGCGCAACATCAGCGCGTAGCGGCGCGACATCTACGTCGCAGGCTTTAATGACGGCAGCTGCGTCCTTATCATCCAATAAGGCTAATAGAAGATGTTCCAGCGTTGCGAGCTCGTGCTTGCGTTCACTCGCAAGTGTTAGAGCGCGGTGGATTGTTTCTTCCAATATCGGGGAGAATGAGGCCATTATTTTTTCCTTTCGCCTAACCAATGTGGGGATATTTTTGGCGAAATCAAGGCAGATTGAGTACGCAATGTTGTTACAAATTTGTGATGTTGGCGCGCCTTTGTCATCCTACGTCTTCTCTAAAGTACATTGCAGAGGGTGTTGCGCCCGTTTTGCGGCGTCCATAACTTGCGCGACTTTTGTTTCTGCGATTTCAAATGTATATATGCCGCAGGTGCCCATACCCTTCTGGTGAACATTGAGCATAATTGTCGTCGCTTCCTCTTGTGTTTTTTTGAATATACCCATCAAAATGGAGACAACAAATTCCATAGGCGTATAATCATCATTCATCAGAAGAACCCGGTACATAGAGGGTTTTTTTGTTTTCGGACGCGCTTTAGTGGCAACACCGCGCTCAGGTGTATCTGAGCTATCTTTATCTGGGTCGCTCATGTGAATCGGTTCAATTTGCATCATTACTCTAAGGTAGGTCTTTCTGAAGACCTTGAAAAGGGTCTTCAATAGCATTTGTAATCCTTAATAAAATTGTCTGTGAACAATTAATCTAAATTCTCTTCGTTTTATAAAAGGTTCACCAATTTAGTCTGAAAATGTAAATAAATTAACTAGTTTAGCATTTGTTAACTTTTACTAAACGCTTGGCTCTTTATCCCCCTCTTATGTGGCGATTCACCCTCATATTATGTCTGATGGTTCTAATGACCAGACCAGCCTTTTCAAACGAAGGCCGTTATGCCTCAATCGTGGTCAATGCCGACACACTTGAAATCATTCATGCACGTCAGATTGATGAGGAGAGATTTCCGGCGTCTTTGACCAAAGTTATGACCCTGTATTTGGCCTTTGACGCGCTTAATGCAGGTCAAATAAAACTCAAAGAACAAGTGAGCGTCTCTCAATACGCCGCGCGAACGCCTCCCTCAAAGCTCGGGTTAAAAGCGGGCCAAAAAATCTCAGTCGAAGACCTTATTCAAGCCCTGGCGGTTAAGAGCGCCAATGACGCCGCCGTTGTCTTAGCCGAACGCCTTGCTGGGTCAGAAGAGGCTTTTGCAATCCGAATGACGGCCAAAGCTAAATCCCTGGGCATGATGCGAACGACATTTAAAAACCCGCACGGTCTGCCACATGCAGAGCAAAAATCCAGCGCGCGGGATATGGCGAAGCTGGCCTCAAACATTTTGAAAAACCATCGCCGCTATTATCATTATTTTGGACAAACGCATTTTAGTTATAAAGGCACCAAATATAAGAACACGAATAAATTGCTACATTGGCTTGACGGCGTTGATGGATTTAAAACGGGTTACACAAGAGCGAGCGGTTATAACCTAATCATATCTGCGCAGCGCGAAGGTCAGCGTTTGATAGCCGTCGTTTTAGGCGGAGCAAGCAAAGAATCACGAAATCAACATATGGAAGACCTCGTCAAGCGCGGCTTTGACTCGATGGGCGTTGCTAGCGTTAAATCCTTGCCGCCAGTGACGATCGTTAAGAACGACATTCCAAAGATCAAATCGGCGCAAAACGCGGTAACGCAAGCCGTCAGACTCAGAGGGCGCGATAATAAAATTGTGACAGTTACAGCTGGCGAAAGCCCGGTAAAATTCGCAAAAGGCACCAGTGCCCAAAATTGGGGCATACAAATCGGAGCTTTTCGAAACAAACAGTCTGCTCAAAACCAGATAAACGCCGCCTCGCGGCTCGTTGAACTGCAAACAGGAACCGTAGAGCCCCTAAACCGAAACGGGAAAACCCTCTACAGAGCCCGGTTTAATAATTTATCTATTATAAAAGCCCAAGCCGCCTGCAAAGCGCTTGCGGATTTGCCTGCAGGGTGCTTGATAGTCGTATCTAATTAAGGCGATTATATTATGGACCATAAAATTCGGACCGTAAGAACTGAGCGGACATTACGCGGGCGCGTATGGGAGTGGCGAGGTCACGGCGAAACGATTGCTTTCGTTCCTACTATGGGCGCGCTGCATGAGGGCCACCTGACACTTGTGCGTTTGGCCAAGAAAAAAGCCACCAAAGTCATCGTGTCCATTTTCGTTAATCCAACGCAATTTGCGCCCGACGAAGATTTCGAGGCCTATCCGAGGACTGAAACTCAAGACGTTGCGATGCTCAAAGCCGAAGGTGTTGATTTGGTTTACATTCCTAAAGATGGCTCCATGTATAATGCCCATCATGCTACTAAAATAACGGTTGGCGGGGTTGCCTTAGGACTAGAGACCAATCACCGCCCCACCTTTTTTGATGGCGTTGCGCTTGTGGTGACAAAACTTCTAAACCGCGTCGTTCCTGACTACGCTATATTTGGAGAAAAGGATTATCAGCAATTGGCAACAATCCGGCGTCTTGTCGAAGATTTGGATATGCCCATCAGGATTATCGGCGCGCCTATTGCCAGAGATGAGCACGGCTTAGCCCTATCTTCTAGAAACAAATATTTTGATGAGAACGGCTTAAAAGTAGCCCGCCGCTTAAATGAGATTATGCGTCACTGCGCCCTGAAAATGGCGCAGGGCGAGAATGTCGACGTTGCCAGAGATATCGCGTCCAAAGCCCTTTTAACAGCCGGGTTTAGCAGCGTTGACTATATTGAAGTGCGTAGCCCCAATTCCTTAACTGTACTTGAGGGCGGGATATTGAACAAAGGCGCGCGCCTCTTAATTGCGGCGCATTGCAACGGCGTCAGGCTGATCGATAATTGCGCTGTGCGACCTATTAAAGGGCGCTGATGTGCTGGAGATGCGTCCCAATTGCGAAATTTGCGACGCGGACTTACCTGCCGATAAAAACGGAGCCTATTGTTGTTCCTTTGAGTGCACATTTTGCGCAAGGTGCAACACGAGCCTGCTGAATAACATATGTCCAAATTGTGCGGGAGAGCTCGTTAAGCGGCCTACTCGGCGGGGCCAAATGCTGGAAAAATATCCAGCATCTACCCAGCGCATTTTGAAGAAACGTTAAGCGGGACATTTTAATATCGCAATCGTCTCTTGAACTATTAAATAACCCCAACTGCTAAAAAGAATTAATGCTGCTAATCTTTGCCCAGAGAAGAAGGCGGTATTTTGTAATTATCAAAGCATATCTGCCTTTTTATGTGTCAATAAAGTCACATAAATAAAAATTGTTGCCAGACCTTAATGTTTTTGATTGTTAAAAAGCGGAAAAAACCTAGGAGTTCTCCCACGGGTGCAATTTAACAATTAAAATTCAAGAGGGTTCACATGAAATATTTCAATTTCAAAGCGATGTTAGCGGTTAGCGCGTCATC